>JBFZBL010000244.1:0-2535 GCA_041308485.1 Phycisphaerae bacterium
GGCGCCGGGACGAAAATAGACAACCTCGTTCAGATTGCGCACAACGTGGTAATAGGCAGGTGTTGTTTGATAGTAGGCCAGACGGGCATCGCCGGCAGTACTAAAATTGGCAACGGTGTTTTTCTGAGCGGGCAGGTGGCGGTGATTGACAATATCGAGATTGGCGACGGTGTTATGGTAGGTGCGCAGGCTGGTGTGATGAACAGCGTTCCGCCAGGCAAGCAGATCGTCGGGTCTCCCGCAGTCGACCGCAAAGAAGCTTTTCGCGCGTTCGCCAGTTTCCTGCGATTGCCCAAAATCATAGAGCAGGTTAAAAAATTATCAGCAAGGGTCGATGAACTTGAAACCACGAAGACGCAAAACCACGAAGAAAAAATAAAGTAAAACAAAAAATAAATATTTTTATCCTGGTGTCTTGGTGGTGAAGACAAAAAAATGAAACTTCAAAAGACGATAGCAACCCCGACATCGATTAGCGGCAAAGGCCTGTTTGGCAGCAAAGAGGCGTCGGTGATTTTTCGCCCTGCTCCGGTCGAGACCGGCGTGGTTTTCGTACGCACCGATTTGGCCGAGCCTGTGCGGATACGAGCGGCGGCTCTGAATATCGGCGAGCGAACACGCAGAACCACGATTAAAAAAGGGCCAGTCAGCATAGAAACCATCGAGCATTGTCTTGCGGCAGTATCAGCCCTCGAAATAGATAATCTTATTATCGAAATTGACGCGCCCGAATTGCCTGCTGCGGATTGCAGCGCCGGGGAATTTTTCCGGGTATTGAGCCAGGCGGGACTCGTGGAACAGGAAGCCCCGCGGCACGAATTTGTAATACAGGAGCCTATTTCAATCACCTCCGGCGACGCTTCGATATACGCGCTGCCGTATCCGGACGATGCGCTGAATATCACATACGACCTCGACTACGGCGGGCACACCGGAATCGGCAGACAAATTTACAGTTGTCGTCTGACTCCCGAAAGTTTCGAAAAAAATCTTGCCCGCGCCAGGACGTTTCTCCTCGAGGTTGAGGCCAGGCAATTCCAGGCGCACGGAATGGGGACACATCTTACGCCGAAAGATATTCTTGTTATTGATTCCGACGGCCCTATTAAGAACTCATACAGGTTTCCTGATGAGTGCGTCAGACATAAAATAGTGGACCTTATCGGCGACCTTTCGCTGGTCGGCAGGCCAATCAGGGGCAGGATTGTTTCCTATAAGAGCGGTCATTCGCTTAATCATCAGCTTGTGCATAAGCTCTTCGAGGCCGCCGAACGTCAGGAGCGCACCGCAAAATTCGGCACCGATGCGCTGCTCGATATCCGTGCGATAACCAAAATCCTCCCGCACCGCTATCCGTTTTTGCTGGTTGACAAGGTAATCGAGCTCGAAAGCGACGGGTTCATAAAAGGCATAAAAAACGTAACCTTCAATGAGCATTTTTTCCAGGGGCATTTCCCCGGCACGCCCATTATGCCGGGCGTTCTTGTCGTGGAGGCGATGGCCCAGATATCGGGCCTGATGTTTGCCCAGCGGCTTGAGCACACGGGCAAGCTGGCCTTTCTTCTCAGTATGGATGGTGTCAAGCTTCGCAAAGCCGTTGTGCCCGGCGACCAGCTTGTTCTGACATCGGAGGCCGTTAAAAGCCATACGCGAAGCGCCCATTGCAAATGCAAGGCGATGGTCGGCGATGTGGTTGTCGCTGAATGCGAGCTCAAGTTTATGCTCGTGGATAATGATAAGTTATAGAACATTAAAATCGAAATACAGGATGTCAAAATGAAACAGGTTCATTCTACAGCGGTTATTGAAGAAGGGGCCATTATACAGGACGGTGTCGTTATCGGCCCTCACTGCTTTGTCGGCAGCGGCACAACAATCGGCGAAGGGACAATTCTCGGAGCCAATGTCGTCGTTGATAAAAACGTCAGTATCGGAAAACGTAATCATTTGTTTCCCAATTGCGTAATAGGCGGACAGCCCCAGATACTCGGCCTCGCCCCCGACGCCCAAATCGGCGGCCTGGTAATAGGCGATGAAAACACAATTCGCGAACAGGTTACCATTCACCCAAGTATGCACCACGACGCCATTACCAAAATCGGCAATTCCAATCTGATTATGGTCGGCGTGCATATAGGCCACGATTGTATTATTGAAGACAAAGTCGTCCTCAGCAATTTCACCCAGATAAGCGGCCACTGCAAAATCGGGACCGGCGTCTGGCTTTCTGGCGTTGTTCTGCTGCATCAGTTTGTTACTATCGGCAGATGGTGCTACGCCGCCGGGCTTGCGGGAATCAACAAGGATATACCGCCTTTCCTCATTGTCAGCGGCCACTATCCGCCGGAAGTTAGAGGCGTCAATAAACGGGGACTTAAACGCGCCGGACTGAATGAAAAACAACAGAAGGCTATCAATGATGCCTACAAGCATCTCTACCGCGATGACAAAAAACCATTGCTGCAGAAAGCCAGAGAAATGGCCGCGGAAAAAGGTCTTGATGAAAACGTCCGCGATATGGTCGATGCTATTATA
>JBFZBL010000245.1:0-12456 GCA_041308485.1 Phycisphaerae bacterium
AACGAGATGGAGCACCTCGAGCTGAACGCCGGTATCATCGGGCCGTCAGCGCGTGGGAGGCAATCTCAAAATTTTGTGCATAAAGTTATCGGGGCGGAAAAACCGAGGGGATGGGAAAATCAATTAGGTGATGAGTTCCATACAGACCTGACATGGCTGAGAAGACAAAGAATTGATGAGCGGTATCTGGCGCGGACGGAGAATTTTGATTCACACCTTGAATACGGGGCGACAGTTGGAACGCTGCACCGCAACGCGAACATGGGAATAGTTTTGCGATACGGGATAAATCTGCCGAATGATTTCGGGCCCGGGCGGCTTGAGGCGCCGGCATCGGCGTGCATCAAGAAACCAGCATCGTTCCAAACGGCGTATCTTTTCGCGCGGGTTGGCGGCAAGCTGGTTGAGTATAACCGGTTCCTGACCGGGCTCGATACGGAGACAGCGGTAGGACAGTTACAGGTGGGAGCGGCTTACAGATATAAATCGTTCGAGATAAGTTACTCGCAGACTTTTCTGACGAAAGAATACAGCGAACAGGACAGCACGGATTCCTACGGGGCGATAAATATGACGTACCGATTCTAAACAGCGTGCAGCGGACAGGTTGAGAAATCCTAAATACTAAACCCTGAATTCTAAACAAGTCACAATTACCAAAGCACCAAAATCCCAAACTAAGAAACCGACAGAGGCGCAATCAGTCCTTTTCAACGAGTTCGTCGTCGAACTTGCTGCGGTTGGCATCCCACCATTTTTTGTACTGGGCGTAGGTTGTAAGGTCACCATCTATGGGAAGGAGAAAATCCAGGGCGTCTTTGAACGGCTCACGAAATTCGGGATTGGGGTTTTTAAGGCCTTCAATCAGAATATCCACGGCAGCAGGGCTGGAGACATCTGTGAGCGATGAAACGACACCTTCCCTGACGTCCTCGTACTGGCTGGTGATGCCGGATTTGAGAACCTCCAGGCGGACAGATGGTTCCTTCTCGTTGGCGGTCTCAATGGCCGCAGTCCTGACATCTTCGCTTTCATCGGCGAGTGCATCAATAAGGACTTTGCCGAGGGCAGGGTCGGTGACAGGGATACAGGCCTCGATAGCGCTTTTGCGGACGTCCGGCTCGGGGTCTTGGAGGGCCTTGGCGGCGACAAAAACAATGTTCGGGTCATCCAATTCCTTCATCGCAAGCATTTCCACCGCGGCGGCGCGAACCTCGGCATCTTTATCATCGAGGACATTATAAACCATAATCGCCGCGGATTCGGGGTGCTCATCGGCATACTCTGTTATAAACTCGATTTTCTCGCCGGCGTCTTTCATAGATTCAAGGGGTTTCAAATCCGCCGGGAGGGGCATCGGAGGAGCTTTGATCTGGGAAGACAAGGAGACTTTTTTCTGCATAGCGGGTTTGGTGTCGGCGGCTTCGGGCATGGTCTTGTCAGCGGTCGTCTTTGTTTTATCCACAGCGGACTCGGTCGGAGAGGCAACTTTATCGGGGCTATTAGCCTCAAACGCAGGCGTTTTAATTTGTGTATCCTGCTTAGGCGATTTTTTGTCATTTGCTGCCGGGGCGGAGGCACTACCCTGTTTTTTCGGACAGCCGGCGGTGAAAACTATCGCCAATGCAAGCATCGCTATTAATGCTGTCTTAACAGCCATTTCAAACCTGAATATACGGTTCATTTTTTGTGACCCTCTCAAAAATATGCCAACCAATGAAAAATATATCGACAGGCATCCGTTGATTGCTATAGATTTCCGGCCAAATACAATTGACTGAGGACGGATTTATTTGATATGCCAGAGAGCGAAAATGGTGTTCGCGATGTCGGTGTTGTCGATGTATGGGCCGCGGAGGGGGTCTTTGCCATCAATGGTTTCGGTAAATTTCTCGGCACCAGCGCCTTTTGCGAAAAAGGGAACAAGAGAATTAGTGTGATTTTTGCTGTGCCATTCCATAGCGGGCAGTTTGCCCGGCCCGTTACTGACAATGTCATACGCAGCGGGATTAAAGTGTTTGCCATCGGTGTTTAGATTTGTCAGGTGGCCCGTTTCATGGTCAGCGGTAATGATGACAAGGGTTTCGCTCCAATTGCTGTTTTTATCAATCCAGCGTATGACGGCTTCGATACTTTTATTGAAACCATCCATTTCCTCTATGAGGCGACCTGACTGGTTGCTGTGGGCCGTCCAGTCAACCGCGCCGCCTTCAATCATAACAAAGAAGCCGTTTGGATTATCATCGAGAATATTCAACGCAGCGTTTGTCATTTCCACAAGGGTGGGCACATTCTCATTAAAAGGCACGACATAAGGCAAAGCGAAAGCGTTTCCGTCTCTGGTCTCCTGAAGCGTTTCGAGCGTCTGCACGACGCCGAAGACACGTTTGGGGGTTTTGCCTTTTGCCAGCGACTGGAACTGACTGCGTTTCTGAATAAGCATCCAGTGGTCTGGTTCGCTGTCGCCATCAGCATTTCCGCCCGCGGAACCATTTTTCAGGGCCGCCCAGTCCGTGGAATTAATATATTTATAATTAGGGTCATTCCCCCGACTGCCGCTGGATTTGTAAGCAGGATTGCCGCAGCCCATAACGACTTCAGCGGGACTGTTGTTAATCATCTGTTTGGCAATTCCCTGATAATCATCCCGCTGCGGATTATGCGCAACGAAGCCGGCGGGAGTCGCGTGACTGAACGGAACGCTGGTAACGACGCCCGTTGACTTGCCTAATTGTTCGGCGCGTTCGACGAGATTCAAAACTGCTTTTTTGTTAACGTCAACACCGATTGCGGCGTTATAACTTTTGATACCTGTCGCCATCGCGGTAGCAGCAGCGGCGGAATCAGTGAAGCCCTTATTTACATAATCAAAGTTTGCCCAGGCAAGATTCGGGTCGTATGAACCGCCCCATGGATAGGTGCTCATAGCGAGGCGAACGGGAAAGCTCTCGTATGGCTGACATGGTGAACGGCCACAGTCATAATAATCCGCGGATTTATAGTGATTGAAGCCGCCGCCGTCGGCAATCATAATTATGACGTTTTTGGGCTGGTGCACAAGGGCCGGCACGGCTTGGGAACCAGACTTCGGAGTACAGCCGCAAACGCCTGTGAATAAAATAAGACCGAACAATATGTTTCTAATCAGCATCTTCATATCTGAATGACGATTATAACAACAGGACATTATATTTGCCAGTGGGGGCTTTTTTTCCCCTGTAAAAAGCATATAATCTACGTTTATCGCAGAAGATGGATAAATGTCATTCTGAGCGCAGTGAAAAATCCGGCAAAGCCGTCCTGAGCAAAGCGAAGGCCAGATGCTTCACTTCGTTCAGCATGACAATTTTGTAAATGATTTGTAGTTTTAATAATTCTTCGTGCCTTTGTGTCTTGGTGGCAAAAAATGGGTTACTTTCGCGATAATATCGAGCAGATGAAGGGCTATGAGCCGGGATTTCAGCCCAAATCCACGGATGTGGTGAAGCTCAACACCAATGAGAACCCATACCCCCCTTCCCCTGCCGTCTTGAAGGTCATTTCAGAGATTAAGCCGGAGCAGTTGCGCAGGTATCCTGACCCGACGGGCGCTGTATTTCGTGAAGCAGCTGCTAAAATCAACGGCGTCGAGCCGGACTGGATTATCTGCTGCAACGGGGGAGACGAGCTTTTGAGTATGGCGTTTACGGCGTTCTGCGATAAAAAGAGGCCGGTTGCGTATCCCGTGCCTACCTATTCGCTGTACCCGGTGCTGGCGGAAATTCAGGACTGCAAGACAATCGAGGTGCCGTTTGATGAGGAGCTTAACCTGCCTTCGAAATTAGCCAGGACTAAGGCGGCCTTGACAATCGTATGCAATCCGAACGCACCGAGCGGGACATTTATAGACGCCGAAGAGCTTGCGGAATTAGCAACGGAGATAAAGGGCGTTTTGCTGATTGACGAGGCGTACGTGGATTTCGCAGAGCAAAACTGCACCGAATTGGTCAAACAGTTCGATAACATAATTATACTGCGAAGCTTGAGCAAAGGTTATTCGTTAGCAGGATTGCGATTCGGATACGCTATTGCAAAGCCAGCTTTGATAGATGGCTTGCTGAAGGTCAAGGATTCATACAACGAAGATACGATAGCGATAGCGGCAGCGACGGCGGCGATTAATGACCAGGGATACTTCAAGCAAACGGTTGAGAAGGTAAAGGCAGAACGCAAAAGACTGAGCGAGCAGTTGAGGGCGATTGGATTTACGCTGCCCGACAGCTCGTCGAATTTTGTTTTCGCTGAACATCAGAAACGCAAGGCGAAAATCATCTTCCAAAACCTAGTTGAGAAAAATATTTACGTTCGATACTGGGACCTCCCCGGCATCGAGAATAAGCTGAGAATATCAGTAGGAACGCCGGGACAAAATGATGTCCTTTTGTCGGCCTTAAAAGATATTGTTTCAGGATAGGAACAGATTATGAAAAAGCGAACGGCTAAATTGCACAGGAAGACAAAAGAAACGGACGTAAGTATCTCGCTGAATCTCGACGGGGCTGGCAAATACGAGATAGATACGGGCGTCGGGTTCCTCGACCATATGCTCACACACCTCAGCAAGCACAGCAAAATCGATATAGAGATAAAGGCCAAAGGCGACCTCGACGTTGACGCACACCATACCGTTGAAGATATAGGATTGTGTCTCGGCGAATGCTTAGAGAAGACACTCGGCGACAAGAAAGGCATTAACAGATACGGCAACAGCTCCGTGCCGATGGAAGATTCGCTTGCCAATGTTTCGATTGATTTGTCGGGCAGGCCGAGCTGCGTTTATAACGTGCAATACAGAACGGACAAAATAGGCGACTTCGACGTCGAGTGTCTTGAGGAGATGCTGCGGAGTTTTTCGAACGCGGGCAAATTCAACCTGCATATAAACGTCCCCTACGGCACAAACGCACATCATACCGCAGAGGCGATTTTCAAGGCACTGGGACAGGCGCTTGGCGCGGCGGTTAAAATAACAGGCAAAGACATCCCCAGCACAAAGGGAACGCTGTAACGATTTATTATTTATAATTTATGATTTATGATACTTTACAGGAAAGAACCAAGAATGTCATTCCGAGCGGAGCAAAGCGAAGTCGAGGAATCTATTTTTAAAAGATTTATCCGCTCAACCCCGATTCATCGGGGCTTCGGTCGAAATGACAAATCACCTTTTATGCAGAGCATGATTTGTGATTTATGATTTATGATTGAAGAAGTTCCAATTGAGTTTCGGACAGGAATAGGCACCGACATTCACCGATTAGTCGGCGGCAGGAAGCTTATGCTGGGCGGGGTGCAGATTCCGTACCAGCTTGGATTGCTGGGACACAGTGATGGAGATGCTGCGCTGCACGCGGTGATAGACGCCCTGCTTGGAGCGGCGGGCCTGGGCGACATAGGGACATTTTTCCCCGACACCGACCCAAAATGGAAAGACGCGGACAGCAAAGAGCTGCTTTTAATCGTCAAAGAAAAACTGGCTGAGAAGAAATGGGACATCATCAACGTCGATGTAACAATTCACGCGGAGCAGCCCCGGCTGGAACCTTTCAAGGGGCAAATAAAACGGGTAATCGCGGGACTGCTTGGAATCGATTTTAACGCGGCTAACGTAAAAGCAAAAACAAACGAAGGTCTTGGCGAAATCGGCGAAGGCATGGCGATATCGGCAACAGCGGTAGCAATGCTGAGGAAGAAAATCAAAAGGATTTAGAATGGGATTACAACTATACAACAGTTTAACAAGGCGGCTGGATGAATTTAAGCCGGTAAATCAAGGCAAGGTCGGGATATATGTTTGCGGGCCGACGGTTTACGGGCACGCACATCTGGGCCATGCGAAAAGCTACGTCAGCTTCGATATCCTCGTCCGCTACATGCGATATCTCGGCTATAACGTAACTTACGTTCAGAATATCACGGACGTTGGACATTTGACAGATGATGCGGACCAGGGCGAAGACAAAATCGCAAAGGCGGCGGCGAAGGTCCATAAGCACCCGATGGAACTGGCGGAGACGTACACGAAGAGTTACTTCGATGATATGGACAAGCTAAACTGCGTCCGGCCTGATATAAGCCCGCGGGCGAGCGGCCATATCGTCGAGCAAATCGAATTGGTCAAGACACTTATCGAAAAGGGCTACGCATACGAGGCCAACGGCTCGGTGTATTTCGACGTTTCAAAATTCGCTGAATACGGAAAACTTTCGGGCAGAAACGTTGAGGATATGATAGCCGGCGCTCGAGTCGAGGTGTCAGCGGAAAAGAGGAACCCCGCGGATTTCGCCCTTTGGAAAAAAGCGGAGGCGAATCATATTATGCAGTGGCCAAGCCCGTGGGGACAGGGATTCCCCGGCTGGCATCTGGAATGCTCGGTGATGAGCACAAAATATCTTGGACAGCCCTTCGATATTCACGGCGGCGGGCTTGAAAACCAGTTTCCGCATCACGAATGCGAAATCGCGCAGGCCCAGGCGGCGACGGGAAAGCAATTCGTAAAATACTGGCTGCATAATAATATGGTTACGGTCGATGGCCAGAAGATGGGCAAGAGTTTGGGTAACTTTATCACGCTAAAACAGCTATTTAGTGATTCGCCTGAGGAAAAACACGAGAGATTAAGCAGGAAATACGATTCGTTAGCGGTTCGGCAATTCATTTTAACCAGCCATTACAGAAGCACGCTTGATTTTTCGGATGAGGCGCTTCACGCGGCGCAGAGCGGATACGATAAATTGACGGATGCGGTTATTGCTTTAAGAAAGCAGACCAAAAACGCACCTAAAGGCCCGATAGCAGAAGACATTGAAACACGACTGAAGACGCTGAAAGAAAAATTCGATACGGCAATGAACGATGACCTCAATACGTCGATTGCGTTGTCGATTATGTTCGAGCTGGCTGGTTTAGCCAACGAGCAAGTCGCCAAAAACGCGACAGGCGAAACGCTTGCGGCGATTGATAATATGTTTACGAAACTCGGCGGAGACGTGCTGGGTATCATCAAAGAACAATATCAGCAAGATAGCGTTGGCAACGAGGCGTTGCTGGACAAACTGGTTGGCGTTTTAATCGAGCAAAGAAAAACGGCGAAACAAAATAAGGATTTCGCGACGGCGGATGCACTGAGGAAGAAAATCGAGGAAATAGGGATTGTTCTCGAAGACAAACCCGGCGGAGTGACCGGCTGGAGAATGAAATGAGGATTCTCGGCATAGACCCGGGATTGCAGGTTTGCGGGTATGCGTGTATTGAGACGACCGGCGGGAACAAGAAAGAGATTCTTCGCTTCGCTCAGAATGACATTCGATTGGTTGAGGCAGGTGTTATCCGAACGGCGGGCAGTAAAGCGATTGAAGCAAGATTAAAACAGATAGCAGAAGATATTGATTCGATACTGGATAAGTTCAAGCCCGATGTTGTGGGAGTAGAGCAGTTATACTCGCATTACGCACATCCGCGAACAGCGATATTGATGGGACACGCAAGAGGGGTTATATTGCAGAGGTGTGCCGAGGCGGGTATAGAGGTAAAAAGTTTCGGCGCGACGCGGATAAAAAAATGCATTACGGGCAACGGGCACGCGTCGAAGGAGCAGATGCAGAGGACAATAAAGACGCTCTTGGGGTTGTCGGCTGTGCCTGAGCCGAATGACGTGGCAGACGCAATATCGGCGGCGATGTGCTGTGCGGAAATGATGAGAACTTTAAAAGTTTGTAAGGAATTTTGAATGTCATTCCGAGTGAGCGCAGCGAGTCGAGGAATCTGTTAATTTGAATAGATTTCTCCACTCGGCGATACTTCGTATCGCCTTGGTCGAAATGACAACAAGCAGGTTATGATAGCACGATTAGAAGGAAAACTCGTTAAGTTAGACACTGAAAGCGCATTGGTGCAGGTGGGCGCGGTGGGCTACGAGGTTTTACTGCCGGGGTATTGCATAAACGCACTGTCGGGCAGCATCGGCTCAAGTATTACGCTTTGCACGATGGAATACTACGAAGGGTCATTGGGCGGCGGAAACCTTATACCAAGAATAGTCGGATTCCTCAGCGACGGCGAAAGAGAGTTTTTCAACAAATTTATCAGCGTCAAAGGCATCGGCGTCCGAAAGGCACTAAGGTCTCTCACAATACCGATTGCCAGCATCGCTTCTGCTATTGAAAACGGAGATGACAAGACACTGACCGCCCTTGACGGAGTAGGCAAAAGGACGGCACAGCAGATTATCGCGGAATTGAAAGGCAAGCTCGGCAGGTTCGCAATCGGTGTCGGGCCTACGGGAGTGCCGGCCCCGGCGTTTAAGCCATACCAGGCGGAGACATTGGAGATTTTGATTGCCTGGGGCGAGAAGCGAAATGAGGCGATGGAGCTGATTGAGCTTGCGTGCAAAAAATACCCGGATATAAAGTCGGCAGAGGGACTGGTGCCTCTGGTGTATAGATTGAAACAAGGGATTGAAGTGTAAAAAGACAAATGACCAATGTCCAATATCCAATAATGAATGTCGAAGTGAAATAATGGCGATAGACAGAGTCATAACGGGCGAATCGAGGAATGAGGCGGAGGAGAATTTTAACGTCTCATTAAGGCCGAAACATTTGCACGAATGCGTCGGCCAGAAAAGGGTAATCGATAAGCTCAAGATTGCGATTGAGGCGGCAAAAAAGAGAAGCGAGCCGCTGGAGCATATCCTGTTTTATGGCCCGCCCGGTTTGGGCAAAACGACACTTGCAAACGTGGTCGCCAATGAAATGGGGGCAAATATCAGGTGCACATCGGGGCCTGCACTGACAAAACAGGGCGACCTGATGGGGCTTTTGAGCAACGTTAACACGGGCGATATACTTTTCATCGACGAGATTCACCGGCTGAGCACGCCTGTAGAAGAATTTATGTACCCGGCAATGGAGGAGTTCAGAGTCGATTTCACCGTCGACAGCGGGCTGCACGCAAAGACGATAAATTTTCCGCTGAAGCGATTTACGCTTATCGGCGCGACGACGCGGGCGGGATTGCTGAGCGCACCTTTGAGGAGCAGGTTCGGGATGCTTTACCACGTCGAATTTTACAGCGTCGAGGAGCTTGGTTTAATTCTGAATCGTTCGGCGAAACTATTGCAGTTGAAATGCGACAACGGGACCGTTGAACTGATAGCGGCGCGGTCGCGCGGCACACCGAGAATCGCAAACCGGCTGCTGAAACGCGTGCGCGACTATGCGCAGGTTAAGGGTCAGGGCAAACTGACGACCGCGATTGTCGAAAGCTCGCTCAAAATGGAGCAGATTGACGGGCTTGGACTGGACGAATTAGACCGCTCGTTTTTGCGGGCTTTGGCAGGGGTTTACGAGGGCGGCCCTGCGGGTATTGAGGCAATAGCTGCGACTTTAGGCGAGGAACGAGATACGCTGGAGGACGTGGTTGAGCCGTATCTGCTGCAGCTCGGCTTTGTCCGCAGGACCAAACGAGGCAGGGAAATCACAAAACAGGCCTGCGACCATCTTGGCCTGAAATACAGCAAAAAACCCGCTGCTGACGACGAGCCGGAATTGTTCGATACCACACAGCAATAACCTTACCAGACACAATCCGCAGTCCAGGTCGATAGCTTTTAGCGAGAGGAAATAACCATTTTTCTATTGACAGCCGGACAACAACAGGAGTATACTATTATCTATGCCTCGGCTGCACAAGCCAACGCGAATTTCATCCAACGAGGCGAGTGGAGGTTATAGTTTTAAAAAAAGTTAAGGAGGAATAATATGAGGACCGGGAAAAATTTGTCGTTTTCCACAATAGTTGTCTGTCTGGCAGTATTCGCTATTTCGGGCATATCTATTCAACAGGCTTGTGCCGACTGGCTTAAAATGAATCCGCCTCCTGACGTGGACAAGGCCGAACACCTGCACGGCAATCAACCCACCTGCTGGCAGGCGTGCGCTGCTAATCTGCTGGCCGGGGCAGGCTATGGCGACGGCAATACCGTCCAGGAACGCGCCGACGATATTTACAATGAAATGGTTATCCATTTCGGCACCGCCAACCGCGGCTGGACAGATACGGCTGTCAACTGGTGGCTGCAGGATGCCAACAACACCTGGAAGAACACAAACCCTTATACTTTTGTAGTCATTCACGGCAACCAGAACTGCAAAACTATAAGATACCCCTGGCGCAACACCAACCTGCCAGAGTTTGTCGCAAATGAACTGCGGGAATGCAGTATGGTCCAGCTGAGTATTCGACAGCCTACAGCGGACGCAAATATAGGAACGGGCGGTCACGCAGTCGCCGCCTGGGGCGACGGCAATGACGCCAACGAGCTGAGCGGCAATCCGAATAAGGTCAAGGTATCGGATTCCGACTACTGGGACATCAGCACACCTGTCCAGGCCTATAATTATGACGATTACAATAATCCCAATCCCGGCGACTGCAACGAGGGTGTCGGCTGGTATATCAATTACTCCAACAAGCCTCACTGGTATATCGACCACGTGCTGACGCTGAGCGCAACCGACCCGAATAACCCGCAGCCGCAAACCCAAACTGTCGTCGGCTCATACAAAATCCACCAGGACAGAAACGACGTCAACGCCACGGACCTGCACAGCAAAATTGCCGGCGGCAAACGGATATTGAGTTACAAAGTCGATATCGATTGGGACGCGAACGGTCCGCCAACCATCACCGAAGACCCCTGCAAAACGTCACTCACGGTTGACTGGACCGTTAATGACCCTCCGGTGCCCTATTGCAACTGGGTGACGGTCAGTGCAGAGCTTGTTGAGCCATACGACGCCAACGCAACGGCAATCTGTATGGCCAATACGTTTTTCACTTATCCAATTCCGTGGACGTTTAAACCGGAATTCTGGTGGAAGATTCTACACTCGCCCCTTGCAGGCGGCCCCGGTACAAACATACAGGATATATGCGGCGGCTATGTAATCTGCTCTTTCAACATATACTCCAATCCGGGCGGGACACAGTTAGTCGGGCAATTCCGCTCACAACACGAGTACAAATACTACGAGACGCCCGAATTCCACCAATGGATTCTCGAGCCGGTGACGCCCGGGACGTATTTCGTCGGTTATTTCCGGTTCGGGCACAGCTATGCGCTGCTCGATAACAAAGACCTGTGGGCGTTCAACAACTGGATGAGTGACGACCTGTCGATTCGGCCGCTTATGCCGATGGGGCCTTTCCCCATCAACTGGGCGGGCCGATTGCCGTATCCGCCGGGACAGGATTATACAAGCACCGTGCCGAAACAATGCGGCGATCCGGGCACATACTATTATGGCGGAGATATCAACAGAGACTGCAAAGTCGATTGGCAGGATTTTGCGATTTTCGCCGAGGGCTGGCTGGGCTGCACCGACCCTGAAGACCCGAATTGCCTCTAAACTGAACAGAAAAGGCGCTGTGGGCTGATAATCCGCAGCGCCTTGTTTTCAGGTTATCCGCAAATGCAGGACTTTTTTTGTTTCGCCGCCGACTTTTGCAAGCTCGCTTGTCCTGACGGGGCATAGCCATACAATCTTCTCCTTGTCGGCGACAACGAGTAATCGCCTTCGCAATGATTGAGACACTTTCGCAGTCGTCAAAAATTTGCCTACCTTTTTCTCGCCTGCCAAACCAAGGGGCCGGAATTTATCACCGAGTTTTCTAAGGCGAACTTCCAGAGGCAGCTTCATTTTTTCAAAATCAAACCATTCGACAAAACTTGTTTTGGTCTTTTTAAAATCAGCCAGGTCTTTCTGTTTGATTTCTATAATATCAGCGTTGATTGTATAGGGACCGAATTGCGTTACTCCCGGCACTTTCAACGCAACAGGTTCAGGCGTAATTGGTTGGGCCAGTTTGGTTTTCAGATGTTTCTCAAAAATGACCTTGCCGTCCTGCCTGTGCACAGTGATGCGATTTGGAAGCTGTAAGCGTCCATCATCCGGCAATCGCAATATGCTTGTGTAATGGCGTTCTGTAACATCCTGTTCACCTGCGCCAAAATGCGCCAAAGCCCTGCGGATAATCTCGATTTTGATTTCCGCCGGCTGACCGGCAATTTTGTCCGAATCAATAATAACGTTGTTTTCATTTATAGCTGCGACATCAGGCCAAATCGCGTCTGCTGCTCTGCAAATCATCTGATAAAATCCGCGAGACGCTTTCGACAACACGAAACGGAGTTCAACGATGTCGCTTTGAGAATCATTCTGTAACGCAGGCAACAGTCGATGACGAATGAAGTTGCGTCTGAATGCGAAATCCGTATTTGTCCTGTCGGTGCACCATTTCAGATTACGGCTATCGAGATATTGAATAATCTCGTCGCGCGAGGCACAAAGCAAAGGTCTTACGAACCTGATGCCAGCGGCGAACTCCTTCACGGGCCAGATTCCGCACAGGCCC
>JBFZBL010000246.1:0-9077 GCA_041308485.1 Phycisphaerae bacterium
GAAATCGTCCTGCCGTATTTGTCCGCGTAAGTGCCCTGTTTGCCGAAGGTCTTTTTGTATTCCCCATACCAGGAAATTTCCGTTTCCATCGCATCAGTCGGTGTCTTTTCAATCCAGTCGGCAAAGCGTTCAGCACCTACGAGCATCTCAGGATTTTTTGTTATCCGATACGCAAACGCATAGCATTGAGCCGTCTCTATCGGGAACTGACTGCCGAGAGTATACGGCTCCCACAAGTCAAGATAACCTCTTGGCTCATATTGTTCGTATTGCTGATTGTTTCCAAATTGCTCCGGCTCTGATGAGGCCGGCAATCGCGGACCGGGTATGGGACTGCCGTCAAGTTTCAGCGCACCCCAGAATTTACCGCTTTTTTCGTCGAAGCCGTATTTGTTATAAGCCGCCAAATACGCGATTGCCTGCTCTTTAAACAAATCCTGTTTAGTCATAAGATAAGTCTTGAGGAGTGAGTGACAATACGGGCCAGTGATATCGGTGGCGGAAGCGCTGCCGTCAAATCTGGAGCTGCCCGCGTTGGGTCTTTCAGCGATGAGGTTGGTGTCTTTGTTTCGCAAATCCCAGAAATAGTTCGCCAGAAGTTTGGCCCTGTCAAGCCAGACAATGTCATTGGTTTTGGTGTACAGGAACGCAAATGCCTCAATCATACTTCCGCTGCTCAAGGGGAAGTCGCATCCCGGCAAGCCGTCGTCGTGGCGGTTTGTTTCGCCGGTTTTTTTATTTATGACCTGCCACTGCCAGATAGCCTCGATTTCTTTTTTCACAGCGTCGGGATTTACCAGCCAGAGTTTTTCCCACTGAATCATTATTCCGCCGTGTATTTCGTGCCAATTTTCCAAATGGCCGGTCATTTTATCCCGATACACGTCATAATGTCTGTGGCCGCCCCACCAAATAAGCCCTTTTTTGTCAACGAGGTTTTTCAGATAGTAGTCGATATAATTGTTCGCCGCTGTCGAATAGGTTTCGTTTGCGGTCAATTCGGACATCAGAAATATCGCATTTATCAGCGGCTGGTCGGTATACAGATTCGCTCCCGCCGGATTTCTTCTTTCGCGTCTTATGACACGCCACTGTTCGTCAAGGGACAGGGGATTCTGCGGACAGTCGAGCGAATTAACATCAAGAATGCTTACAAAAATAGGACTTTGCACCTTGCCGTATCTGTCTCTTCCATACTTTATAAGATTATCAAGACAGGTTTTGACCGCACGACTATAGCTATCGTTTCCATTTGCCTCTGTGCTGCTTGCGCACGAAACCTGCATAAGAACACACATACATGCGGCAAAGATTAAAATTATTATTCTGTTTTTGTTAAACATACTTCTGTCCCTTTACAGTTTTTATCATATCGCTCGTTCCAGTGGCGTTCTATCTGTTCAAGCGATTTGCCTTTTGTTTCAGGTATCATCGTCCATACAAATAGTATCGCCGGTGCGGTAAGGAATGCATATACAAAAAAGGTGTTGCCTGCGCCGATGCCTTCAATAAGCCGTGGCAGTGTCTGGGAAATCACAAAGGCTGTAATCCATAACGCAAGTGCTCCGGCTCCGACCGCTCTCCCCCGCACTTTGGTCGGAAATATCTCGGATATTACAACCCACACACCCGGCCCGTATGAAAACGCAAAAAATGCCACATAACACAGCAAAGGAACAAGCACCCAGATTTTTTGTTCGAGTTTGAGATGAAACAGTACTGCGACCATCAGCAATGACACAAACGCACCGGTAATGCCGGTCAACAATAACGGACGGCGCCCTATCTTATCTATCTTCCATATCGCCAAAATAGTAAAGAATGAATTTATAAATCCGACTGTTACCGCGCCGCCAAACGCCCCGCCGATACTTAATCCCGCTTCTGAAAGGATCTTTGGCGCAAAATACATCACAGCCGCAATACCGCTTAAATGCGCAAACACCGGCAGCATCAACCCTATTAAAAGAGGCCTTCGAAATCTTGCTTGAAATAATTCAAAGAATGACCCGCTTTCACTGCTGAGCATTTCCTCTATATCCGACATTTCCTTTTTCGCCTCATCCGTCCCGCATACACGAACAAGTATTTCAAAAGCCCTGTCCCGCCGGCCTTGTTTGGCAAGCCACCGCGGGCTTTCCGGAATTACCATAAGCATCAGAAGAAACATCGTTGCAGGTATCGCCTCTGTCCCAAACATGCCCCGCCACAGTTCAGCCTTAAATATCCAATGAAATAAACCCTGCCCGCTGCTGCCTATCTCATCACCGGCAAAATGCAGGATGATGCTATTGGCGAAAAATGACAGTAGAATACCTAACGTTATTGAAAGCTGATAAAATGATACAAGCCGGCCTCTCAAATGAGGCGGTGAAATTTCAGAAATATAAACCGGCGCCGCCATCGACGTAATCCCCACACCTAATCCCCCGATAATCCTCGCGATTACCAGTGTATAGACGGAATTCGGAAAAATACACCAGACACACGAAATCACCAGCAGTATCGCAGCCGCAATGAGGATTTTTTTGCGGCCAAACATATCCGTCAATGACCCCGCAACCGCCGAACCAAATATACAGCCAAATACCGCTGAACTGACAACCCAGCCCTCCCAGTCGGCATTAAGCGCAAACTGCTGTTTCACAAAACCAATCGCGCCGGAAACAATTGCGGTATCATAGCCGAATAGAAAACCGCCCAGCGTCGTTATAAAACAAACAGCCGAAAGATAACCAACACTGCCCTTTTGTGTTATTTTTTCCATAATTTCCGATTTGGCATTAACAGTATGCTCCATATTTTTCAACTAATTCACCGACTCTCCTTACACGTCCTTCAATCCCATCAGGCGGAACCTGGTCTGCCACACCAAGTACATATCTCGGCTGTTGTTTCATTATATTGAGCGTTTCAATGACATGTCTTTCAAACTCATTTTCAGGCGTATGCGATGTAAAATAAACTCCGGGAATGCCGCCCCACAAAACAGTATCGTCATTTTGCACCTCATCTGACCACCTGCTTACCGCGAGGTCGCCGACAGGACTTGGCGTCATCGCTTCTATAACCTTGATGCCGGTTTGCGCTTCAAGCCGCAACAACCCTTTGAGCGTGCCATCAAGATGAACAAATGAATATTTACCAGCTGTATTTATGTTGTGCGCCCATCGCGTATGATAATCCCGCATGTACGATTCAAAAAACTTTGGCCCGACAACCTCAGATGAAAGATTTTCCGGTATCATCAGCGCCTCCGCCGGACTTTTGAGTGCAATTTCAGCAGCTGTATCATGACTTTTTCGTACCACGGCAAGCGTTTGCGAGAATTCATCAGGCTCATCAAAATTCATCATCGTAACCGCCATTATGCCTGCATCAAGCGCAACCATTTGCATCAGCGGGCTTTTGGGAAGATAACATAAAAGAATTCCCATATCGCCGACCTGAGCTATTCGCTCGAAAGCAAAATCATAATCAGGTTCATAACGGGTATTTTCGTGCATATACCGGTACGCAGCTAAATCGCTCCTGGATTTTAGAAGATGCTCAGTAGGAGCTTCTGTAAACGCTTCCGGTATATACGTCCAGCATTCGCGCAAAATGCCTTTGGGCGTTTCAATCCGCCGATATCTGCGGTTGCCCTCTTTCCATTCAGAGCATTTGCAGTTTTCAACTATCGTCTTAAAAGGGAAATAGCCTTGCAGATAAAAACCAACACCAAGTTCGCGATGCCAGTCTATATAGTGTTCTCTTCGCACAAAATCAGATTGTTTTTTGCCGCTTGCCGCAAGCGACGACGCCCAGTAATCCAAGTCCCCAAACCACGGTACACGGTCTGCTTTTTTGCCATGCAATACTGCCAGAACTCTTTGTCGCGGTGTCATGTATGAAGCCTTCAGTAATAATAGTTCATAAATACATCGTACATCGCACGGATATTTTCAATCGGAATATCCGGTCCTATCTCGCCGCAAGCAATTATACCGCCCTTTGCCGTGCCGACATGCTCGAAAACTTCATCAATATGCTTGCGAACCTGCTGCGGAGTGCCGAATGGCATTACATTTTGACGGTCAAGGTCGGTTCTGAAACATATTTTTCCGGCAAAATTATTCCGTATCACATCCAACCCAATAACACTGAGCTGGCAATTAAGAACCTTAACACCCATCTCAATAAGGTCTGGAATTATTCTGGTTATATTTCCGTCGGAGTGATAATGAACATCAAGACCGGCGGCTATGACTTTGTCAAACATTGCTTTGTACATCGGTTTGAAGAATGTTCGCCAGAGGTCAGGAGAAATTATCAGGCTGTTTTGTGTCCCCCAGTCATCCGCAAAATGGAGGCCGTCATAATCAAATGTAAGCCACTTATCAATCCACTTCAAATTAAACACCAGCATATCATCTCGCAGCTTGTAAACCTCCTTTTTGTTTTCAGCCAAATCATAAAGCAGAGTTTCCATTCCGCGAAGCTGCTGCATCTGCTCAAAAAAAGTTATCCACGCGCCGCGGGCATAATAGCTCGGCGATTTTCCTGCGATGTGGCCGCTGTATAACCGCTGTCCAGTCGGTCCTGCGCTTAAATCCGGCCACTGATATTGATTGTATCTGCTCCAATCTGCTATGGGAAACTCAACAGGAATACCGCAAACCCCTTCTTGCGTTACTTCCCACAACGTTCCAAAAGAATCGTAATTTCGCCCGCCCTTATAAGATGGCGGCAAGTCCGCCAAATTCATATCACGCATATAATTCCAGCCGAAATCTTCATGGACATCGTCGAGGATATCATTCAAAGCTTTGCCGTACTTAATTTGTGTCGCCGGCAGGATAGCATGAGATATGGGTACTCTGTCAGGCGATTGAAAATTGATGGCTTTCAATGCTCTCTCCCTGCTGCACATTCCTCCGCGGTTGACTTTGGAGGTCATAGTATCATCGATCGCCGATTTTGCTTTTTTCGGACGGTACGACATAACTCCCTTATAAAAACAAATTCAAAAATAATTGATTTGAACCACAATAAGTTACGTGATTCACTGTAAAAAATTTAAAATGTATCAAAGAAACTATTACTTCATACACTGGCCTATTTGACGGGGCCGTACGTATCTGTGCCGCATTCAATCAGATTATCAAGGCAGATCTTGACCGGCGTCAAGTACTTATCATCTGCCTCAGGGGACACACTCTTAGCGGTTAGACAAGCGGCAGAAACAAAAGTCAGTAAACAAGCCAATTTAATTGTGTTTGTCATAATTTTATTATACGAACTATTTATCAGAAAATTTTGTTTCTTTCCGGATTTTTGAAAAACAATTTCTTCGTGGTTTATATGATTCCCCGGCTTTTTGCAAGTATATTTGTCTCGCCCGTTTTAATAAACTGCGCGACTATCGGTTGACGTGAAGTTTACGGTACTCCAAAGGCGATATCCCCATTTTCAGCCTGAAGTACCTGGCAATATGATTGGTATTATCGTATCCCAAACTCAACGCAATATCCGATATCGATAAATCTGTCTCAATCAGCATCTGGCAAATAAGGTCAATCCGCACCCGTTTAATCTCATCGTAAACCGTACGTCCCAGTGTTTTCATAAATTTTTCGTGCAGGTTGCTCCTTGAGACGCTTAAATCTTTTACAACGTCATCCACCTGTATAAGGCGCTGGGCGTTCTGATGAATAAAATTCAGCGCCTGGCTGACTAATTTATCCTCCACCGCAACAATATTAGTTGACTGCCTCATCACCACCCTTTTCGGCTGAACAACCACAGTCTGGGGCTCCATTTTCCTGCCCGACATCATTTTATCGAGCAGTTCGCTTGTCCTAAACCCGGCCTTTTCGACATCCAGCGCCACACTCGATAACGACGGATACGCTATCTCGCAAACCTGTTCGTCGTTATCAACACCGATAACAGCCACCTCATAAGGCACCTCGATTTTCGCAATAGCACAGGCCTCGGTAATATGCTGCCCCCTGTCGTCATTGCACGCCATAATTCCTATCGGCTTAGGCTGTTCCCTAAGCCATTCCGCGAGAATGGGTTTTTCTCTGAACCATAAACGATTCGCACGAGACTTGGGCTGTTCATATAAACTTGTCTTAAAACCTGCCTCGGCTATGCGGGTGATGAAACCGTCTCGCCGCTGATAGGACCAGTATATATTATCGAAACCGCAGTAGCCGAAATGACGAAACCCGCGTTCCAGAAGGTGCTCCGCGGCCATTCTGCCTATCGCATCATCATTAGTTACTACATTGTTCCGCTTCGCCGAAGGCGGTTCCATAGCCACCGCGACAAATAAGGGAATGCCCCACCTTTCCAAGTCTTCGAGGTTTTTGGGATCACGCGATATGATGCCCTGGGGCCCCCATTGCCTGAGGGGTTCCAATTTAGAAGGTTCGCCCTCCTGCGCAACATAAAACAAATCCTGCCTGTAAAACATCCAGGGGCCGTGCAGCCGGGAATATCTCACAATCCCGCGGATCAACTCCCGCCCGAATGCCCGCGAGTTTTCTATCGTCAACGCGACTCTTTTTAAGTTCTTTTTGCCCGCATTGGCAGATTTTAAATTTTCTACATCTGCTGTTTCAGCAGGTTTTGATGCAGCTCCACCGTCTCTTTCAGCAGGAACCGTCTCCGGTGTCTTCATAATTGGACGACCTTTAGATTGTTTTGGGCCGTAATATTTTTTAATTATACTATGTCCCGGCCTGCCGCCGACGTATGTTTCATCGGCTTCTGCCGTTTCTTTGAGAGGTTCAGCCAGAGGCCCTTCATTCATTGCCGCTCTTATCCTGCGTGCTAAATGCCAGGCGGATTTGTAAGAATGAAGTCCAAGAACCTTTTGAAGCTGTAAAGCGGATACGCCCTTTTGATGAGAACACACAGAATAGAACGCCTGTACCCATTGTCTTAAGGTGATATGTGAACGGTGCATCACCGTTCCAACTGTTACCGTAAACTGGCCCCGGCAATCATTGCATTGAATAACGCCGCCTCTGACCTTATCGGATTTAGCGTTCAATCGTGTAACCTTTATACTGCCGCAATGAGGACATTCAGGGCCTTTAGGCCAGCGAAGACCCTCAAGGACAGCTCTTGCCTCATCTTCTGTTAATCGGGCTACGTCTATTGCCGCCATTTCGCGTAACCTGGCGAATTTTGGGGGAACGTATTGCATCTTTAATCCCTGGCTTTTTTGAGAAGTATGTTTACATCACCTTAATTATAAATCCAGACTCCTGCTTTGTCAAGTGAACAATTATGTGTGTTTAAAATGGTGTATGTTAAACAGAAAATGGTGTTCATTTTTCACCAATGCGCAGCGTAAAATACAGGGTGTTATAATATACGGTAATAAGGGCTGGTAATAAGCTTGAAATCCACATATTGAATTTCGGCATAATTATGCCAAAGTTACAGTAGGGGTTTTCCTACTGTAAAATCAGGGTTTTTGCACCCCAAAGGGCTGTTTTTTTGGTATAATAGTGTTTATTGGGCAAGATATAAATTTGTCGGAGTTTAGCCTGCAGCTTGTGGATACAGGGTATCTTTATAGATACTCTAAAACTACACTGGGGTAAGGGACTACTTTATGGTGAATCGGAGTAGAATGGGTTTCACACTACAGGCAAGAGAAATGAAAGATACGCAAACGCCGTTTTCGTTGATGGCCATGTTTCGACGGTAAAAGGACTGGCCGGATATGACGCGTATTTAGAGTTTAGCAGGCCTTATATTGGCCATGAATCATTGAAAATCTGGTAGTGGCATAATGACAGGACAATAGCGGCCATGACGCTTGTGTTGAGTGTTAAGGCCTTATTATAAGAGATAAGAAGTTTAGTGAGTGTTGTGTGTGTTCTTTAATAATGATTTAGAATAATTTGCAGGCTCTTGGAGGATGAAAAGATGTGCAAAAGATTAGTGGTTATCATGGTCGTGGCATTGATGGCCGCGCCGTCATTCGGACAGTTGGCAGGGTACTGGAAGTTCGATGAGACAAGCGGCACAACAGTGCTTGATTCCTCGGGCAACGGCAAGGACGGTTATTTGTACTCTGTTGACGGTAACTTGAATTTGCCGACTCGTATAACAGGCCATAACGGCAATGCCTTGCAGTTCAACGCGAGCACAGTAGGTAACTGGAATTACAATTTGGTCGACATTCCCCTCGGCTCCGGCGCACTGGTTAATCTCGGCGAGGCGTTTACCATTTCTATGTGGGTAAGGCGCGATGCTGTTGATATGAATACTACATACCCCGCGCTGATTTATACCAATGTCTATGAGCTTGACGTTGCTACAAACCCTGATGACACAGAGGTGCCGGAGTATCGCCAGGATTACTTCTATAGTGATGAATATACGTGGCAGTTGCCGCTGGGCGAGGAAGTCGCGGCTCAGAAGACATTGGGCAGCTGGTATCACTATGCTATTACTTATGATGGAAATTATCTTAGAAAATATGTCAATGGCATTCTGGTCGGCGGACAGGTTGCTCCGACAACATATTCACTTACAGCCACCACGGATTTGATGATAGGCGCTGGTTCTGCTTTAGCAAATTGGTTCACAGGAGCGATTGATGATGTGGCGGTCTGGTCCGGCAAGTATCTGGGGAGCGCTGAAGTCGCAAAACTGGCGGCAGGGATAACAACTCCTCTGACCGCTGTTGAATCTAACGAAAACCCGCCGCTTTCGCCATCCTATTACACGATGGAACGTGCTGACGGCAGAGCATGGATTTCCGGCGGCTGGAAGCTGTTATGGGATCCGAGCTTTAACTGGGGTGCGGCCGTGCAGACCGATAACACGATAACGGCGTGGTGGATTGATCCTTTAAACCCGCTGACTATGCCGGGAATATCTATTTGCGCTGGATGGGGTCTTGAAAGTAAAGCAATGTGCAAATGGCGCTTTAGAAATCTTTCTGATTATAATGACCTCAATAATTTCAGTCCTGATTATAACAACATTACTCCCGACTACACCAAATTCGGCATCGAATGGATTGACCCGTCTTGGAGCGGCAGCGGGCCCAACGTCGCTGTGCT
>JBFZBL010000247.1:0-3167 GCA_041308485.1 Phycisphaerae bacterium
GCGGATTTTCTCATCCTCGAAACGTTCTCCAATACCGATGAGCTTTTATTAGCAATTGAAGCCGTACATAGCGTGACCGGCCTTGAAATCGTCGCACAGATGACCACTACTGAGCTAAACGAAACACCTTACGGCGAAAAAATCGAGTACGCAATCAGCCGGGTCGCCGCAAAAAAAGGCGTAACCGCTGTTGGCCTCAACTGTTCCGTCGGCCCATCAGCAATGTTGAACGCTCTTGAGCTGTTACATAACGCGACGGATAAGCCCATATCGGTGCAGCCCAACGCGGGCCTGCCCCGCCAGGTCGAAGACCGACTGCTTTATATGTCCACGCCAGAGTATATGGCTGAGTTCGCGAAGCGATTTTACGAAAAAGGCGCACGAATCATAGGCGGCTGCTGCGGAACGACCCCGGCACATATAAAAGAAATGATCCGCGCAGTGCGAGCAATCGATAAGGCCGCGACATCAAAGGCGCGACTGGGCACGATAACAATCGAAAAACCTAAAACAACCGAAGTAAAAGAAACCCCGCTGGCGGAAAAATCGAAGTTTGCTGCCAAACTGGCTTCGGGCGAGAAGGTGACAACGATTGAGATTACGCCGCCAAAGGGTCTTGATATTGAGCCGATACTGGAAAAAGCGAAACTTTGCGCCGATATGGGTATCGACGCGATAAATATCCCCGATGGCCCAAGGGCAAGCTCGCGATTATCACCAATGGTTACAGCCGTCAAAATCCAGCAGGCAGCGAACATCGAATCAATCCTGCACTTCTGCTGCCGGGACAGGAATTTAATCGGGATGCAATCGGATATTCTGGGCGCATACGCCATCGGCCTGCGAAATATGCTGGTCATCACCGGCGACCCGCCAAAAATGGGCGACTACCCGCAGGCAACGGGCGTGTTCGATATGGATTCGATAACGCTGACGGGCGTAATCAGAAATCTCAACAGAGGTATCGACCTCGGCGGCAACCACTTCAGCCCCCCTACCTCACTGGTAATCGGCGTGGGGGCAAATCCCGTCGCAACAGATATCAAACGCGAAATCGATAAATACCACCAAAAGGTAATCGCGGGCGCGGAATTCGCGATAACGCAGCCGGTGTTCGAGGCGGAGACGCTTTTCCGCTTCCTTGATTCGACTAAACAATCGAAAATACCCCTCATCGCCGGTATCTGGCCTTTCACCAGCTTGAAAAACGCGGAGTTTATGGCAAACGAGGTCCCCGGCGTTGTAGTGCCGGCGAAATTACTGGAGCGAATGGCCAAGGCGAAAACGCAACAGGAAGGCAAAACAATCGGTGTCGAAATCGCGATGGAACTGATTGATAAAATAAAAGACAGGGTGGCAGGTTTTGCAGTAAGCGCACCATTCGGTAACGTCAAAATCGCGCTGGCCGTCTTGGGCAAAATCGGAATCGACAAAATTTAACTAAGGAAGCGGAAAATGCGAGTCGAATGCAAATGGTTCTTTGCAATGCTGGTGATGCTGTGCGTCGTGACGGCCGGCTGTAATAATCAGCCGAAACAGGCAAATCAACCCGGATTTCCCAAGTAAATCCGCGCAAAATAATAAGATTTTGACAGTCTAGAGCTTATGGATGCTGTTCAAGCCAGTTTTGACTGTTCTGATTTGGAGAATCCAATGGGTGAAAGACGCAGGGATGCTCTAAGGCTCAATTTTGACCGTAAATTGAAGCTCCAATTTCATGGAACCAAAGTCACCAATGTAGAATATATCGTTGTTTTCGCCCAGTGTGCAATTAATTCCAATTTACAGCGAACCTTTGAGTGTTTAACTGGCACATTATTTATAGAATTCGATCGAATCAAAAGTAAATTATGGAAGAGATTGAATCACTGATAGAAGCAGCGAAGAGAAGTAATATAAAGGCCTATGCTGCAATTGTCGAACGATTCGCGGATATGGCGTACGGGTATGCATACGCGATACTGGGTGATTTTCATCTTGCTGAGGACGCGGCACAGGAGGCATTTGTAGAGGCGTATTACAACTTGTCGAGAATTGAGGAAGCGGCGGCTTTCCCGGGATGGTTTCGACAGATAGTTCTGCATCGTTGTAACCGGCTGTCGCGAGGCAAAAGAGTGGCCACGATGCCGTTCAACAAGGCACAGGCAGTGCCTTCGAAAGAGCCCAATCCTCATCGGATTATGGAGAATAACGAGCTAAGGGAAAGCATAATGAAGGCCGTCGGCTCGCTGTCGCAGCCGCTTCGGGAAGCAACGACGCTGTTTTATATCAACGGTTATTCGCACAGTGAGATTTCGGAGTTTCTCGATGTTCCGGTAAATACGGTCAAGAGCCGACTGAGCGCTTCGAGAAAGCACCTGAAAGAAAGGATGATAAATATGGTCAAGCAGACATTTGACGAGCATAAACTGTCTGATGATTTCGCACGCAAAGTAATCGAAGGCGTACCGCGAGTTAAGTATTTCAGCGGGGGGAAAAATTGCCCCGAGAGCTATACGTTTCCATCGTGTCTAAGTGCTTGTCTGAAGTCGATGGGCGAGGACTACGGGGTGAAGGAAATAGAAGTGCACGGCTCGAAGTGGAGGCTGAACAAAGGTTACGTGTTCCTTATGGGAACATCGGGCGAGGCATTTCGGCTGTTCTGGAAGACAGGGTGGAACCTGGACAACGTCGGGATAATCGGGAAAGAGACCGACTCAAACGAATTCATTACAAGGGCGTTTGAGGCAACAGGTTACGCACACAGAATTATTTATAAATGTGGAAACGATGCTAAGGCGGGAGAACAGTTCAGGAAGGATATTATCGAGAGTGTTCGTGATAAAGGCCGTCCTGTCATAGGACTGGGCGTTATCGGGCCGCCGGAGTGCTGCGTTATAACAGGGTATGATGAAGACGGGGACGTTCTAATCGGGTGGAGTTACTTTCAGGGCAATGTTGAATTCAAAAATGGAATTGATTTCGAGCCTTCGGGGTATTTCCGAAAACGTGATTGGTTTAAGGATACGTGGGCAATTATCACCATCGGTGAGAAGAAAGAGAAACCCGCGAAGAGAGATATATACCGAAATGCGCTGCAATGGGCGATTGATCTTGCGAGGAGGCCAAAGATAAACCTCGGCGGCGAGAGACACAACGGCTTATCGGCTTACAAAGAGTGGTCTGAG
>JBFZBL010000248.1:0-4625 GCA_041308485.1 Phycisphaerae bacterium
AACTAAAGCATCCTTCGCCGCCCCGCCGAAACGTCTCGTCAGGACCGACAAAGTAAGCTCTCCGGTTTTACAACCAAGCAATACTGAAAGCTCCTCTCGTATCAGATTTCGACGCTGCTCATTGGCCTGATAGTCCCGTGATTCGACACGTATATCCTCAAGAAGCCGAGCAAGACCTTTTTCATCTCGTTTTATCACAAAACAGCGCAGTTCATTGAGACACACCAACGTACGCTCAAGATGCTCAATGTCCCGCCCCAGAACGCCCAGCAGGTCTTCTATTTTGCGGGGTAAATCAACTGTTTGGCCGTTCATAATTTTTCATCCAGCGATTTCGCAGGCGTATCCGCCTTTTGCATATCTTTGAAGAAACGATTCAGGTCTTTCCATAATCCAAGCCCGCCTTTGTCGGACATATCGCGTGCGAGGTAAAGCCAGAATATCCCTTTCACCTGCTCAGATCCCGCCTCTTCCTCACCGAGTCCATTGCCTATGGTGTTTTTCATCTCATCGAGCAATTTCGTCAGCAGTACCGACTCAAAGTCTCTGGCTATCTTCTCTGTCTTCTTGTCATCGGCCGACTTGACGCTATCAGACTGAATATTGCCTGTCTTTGCCGTAAGTCCGGCAACCGCTGTTGTTGCAAGTGTGCCCGGGGGCGTCACCGGTGTTGTCAACAGTAAATCAGAGCCATCCATATTTATGCCTACATAATTTCCAGCCGGGCCTGAAGCGCACCGGCTTTTTTCAAAGCGTTGAATATCGCGATAAGGTCTCTGGGCGTCGCACCAATGGCATTAAGCGTCTTGGCAAGATCGGCTACTGTCACTGCACGATTGACCGGAATCAAATAGCCGCCCTTTTCCTCGACGCCAATAATCGTGTCCGGAACTTTTTCTGTCGTCCCGGCGTCGGAGAAAGGCGCCGTCGGCTGAGAAACAATCTCTGTCTCCTTGACTTTGACGACCAAACTCCCCTGCGAAATAGCCACAGCCGATATCCCGACGTTTTCTCCGACCACAATTGTCCCCGTCCGTTCGTTTACTACGACAATTGCCTGCACATCGACCGTTACATCATGACGGGTTATGTCATCAATAAAACCTGCCACCCCTTTTTGGTCAACATCGGCGGGAACCTTCACTCTTATGGTGCCCGCGTCAACCACCATAGCGCTGTCCGCGTGTCCCTCATTTATTATTTTGCTGATCCTCTGTGCCGTGGTAAAGTCGCTGTTTCTAAGAGTTAAGGTAATATACCGCTGGTCAGCGATTTGCTCTACGAACGTCGCCAACTCGGCTTTTTCGACAATAGCCCCGCCGGGTACTCTGCCGACAGTCTGATGATTTTTGGAAATGGTGGCTTCGTTTCCGCCTGCCGCCCAGCCGCCAAGGGAGATGCCGCCCTGCCCAACTGCGTAAACCTGCCCATCAAGACCTTTTAACGGCGTAGGCAGCAGCATACCGCCCTGTAAGCTCTTGGCGTCTCCAATAGCCGAAACATCGATATCAGATCGAGAACCCTCACGGGCAAACGGCCCAAGTTCGGCGGTAACCATCACAAGAGCGATGTTGCCTCCGGTTAAATCCTTCGGCGAAAGCACCAGTCCGGCATCCCGCAGCATATTGTTCAGCATCTGCCGCGAAGGAACGGTTGTGTCACCGGTGCCGGCCAGACCTATTATCAGCCCCACCCCCGAAAGCGGGTTCCCGCGAATGCCCTGGATTTCAACGATGTCTTTTATCCGTTCACATCGCCCGCCCTGTGCACAACCGAGCAATATTCCCAGCATTACAATCACACGGTATTTCATAATCGCTTATCCCAAAAAATCGCCTGAAATCAGAATGGCCAAACGAAGTCGAATAAACTGCCAATCCAGCCAGGCTTGGTATATGGTGCGGCAACACCGCCGTTCCTGCTTAAAAGACGGAAATCAGCAACTTGTGTGCTTTTTATTGTGTTGTCATACGTGATATCGCTCGGACGCACTATGCCGCTTGCTTCTATAATCTGGGTGTCCCCTCCTATATTGCGGCTTCGAATCCCCATAACGACCAGATTGCCGTTGGGCTGGATATCGACGACCGTCACAGTAATGGCGTCTTCGAAGCTGCGTTCATCCTTATAGTCTGCCTTGCCGTTCAATTTGTTTGATGATTCCGCGCTTAATCCGAACTCTCCAAAGTCTGCAAAATTGCCGACCTTTCCGTCCCATGTGTTTGACCTGGTAGTATCTTTCTGCAAATCCCTTTTTGCCTTGTTATCCACCTTGCTCGCTTCCGTGATTTTTATGGTCAGGACGTCTCCAATCTTCCGGGCGGTATCATCTTGATAAGGATTTCGACTGTTTTTATCCCGTTTTGCCCAAATTGACCCGCATTGAGCAAAATCGACAGCAAAAAGCATCGCAAAGACAGCCGATGCGACAATACCTACTTTTATTTTTTGATTGTTCGATGTCATTATCGTTTCCCCTTACAAAACAGGTTCCACTGTTCCATCTTCATTTACTTTGGCCAGTATCACCCTTTGCGAATCAATATTTTTTACCTTTATACATTCCCCGAGTTTTCCTTGCTGTACGGCCTTTCCCATAGCGGTCACAACAAGTCCTCCTCTTTCTATTCTTATGACAACACTTTGATTGCGCTCAATTATCACAGGGGGCTGAGGTGACTTTACCATTTTCGAGCTGACAACATTTCCTGCCGGTAAATCGCGAGTCACAACAAGCCCGTAAGGCGTTGACCAGTTCGCCGGTTCCGGAACATCCGAGAAGACAATCTCTATTTTTGTGTTGTCCGCTGTCAGTGCTGTCCCCTCCTTCACTTCCAACAAAGTAACAGCCCTTCTAATATTATATTTAGGCCGGAAACTTACCTGACATGTTTCTATCTGTTTGCCGTCTGCGACTATACTGACTTCAGTAACAGCCAGTCCGTTTGTGCCGCGTGAAACTAAACGAGGAACCAGTTCTATATCTTGTGCGTTAGCGGGAAATATCACATCTGCCGGCATCTTTACCAGTTCCCACCTCGCGATTGACTGCTCTTTAATGGTATTAGACAGAAATGATGAAGCCGATTCGACTATCCTGCTCGCTTTAATTACCGTCGCCGTCCGCCTGACAGAAACCTTCTCGGCCCCGGACAACACAGGATTGCACGCAGGCATCCCGCCGCAAGCTAACCGGCTGAGAATCAGCGACCGGTCTACTGTGATAATCTGGCCCGCATTTGAAAACATGCCAAGCTCAAGATCGCCCGCCTTTGACACAAGGGCTTCTTCGCCTGTAATTACAGCTATTTTGCCAAGAGTCAAATTGTCACTTTCTACCGCGACATCTCTCGGCAAATAAATTTTCAGGCGCGGCTGTGATACCGAATCAGCCGATGAATTATCCGTCGACGACCAGCATAATCCGCCGTTAATCAACAGTAGTACGCCAGCCAAACTAATTAATCTGATATTCATAGTATCTTATCTCCCGACATTAGTCGCAACTTGCAGCATATCATCGCCTGCTTTTATCGCCCTTGCGTTTATTTCATATGCCCGTTGAGCCGTTATCAGATTAACTAGCTCGGTCACCATTCGCACATTGGACTTTTCCAGCATACCTCCCTGAAGATAACCGAGTCCGCTCTCTCCGGGTGTCCCGGTCGTAGGAGTACCGCTGGCCACCGTCTCAGCATACAAATTGTCACCTTCATTTGTTAATCCCGCCGGGTTCTGAAAACGAACCAATTGCAGAGTTCCTATGGACGACTGCGTCCCCGCGTCGTCAGTAATACTGACCGTGCCGTCTTTGCCTACGTCTATCTGCACGGCATTGGCGGGAATCGTAATCGCCGGCTCGATTGAATAACCGTTCACTGTAACAAGCTGCCCGTTGGCATTAGTCTGAAAAGACCCGTCCCGGGTATATCTTGTCTCGCCGTTGGGCATAGTCACCTGGAAAAATCCGTCTCCGGTAATAGCCACATCTAACGGCCTGCCGGTGTTATCCAGATCGCCTGTAGCGAAAACTTTGTTAGTTGAAGCCGCCCGCACGCCGCTGCCTATCTCCAAACCGGTGGGGGTATTTACACCGGAAGCAATTTCGGCGCCCGCCTGACTAAGCTTGAGATACAGCAAATCCTGAAAATTAATCTGGCTCTTCTTGAAACCATTCGTGTTAACGTTGGCAAGGTTATTGGCGATTACGTCCACCATCATCTGCTGGGCATCCATACCTGTCGCAGCAGTTGAAAATGCCTTCATCATAACTAATCTCCTTAATGCTAAAGTGAGCCTTTTTCAAAAACCTGCATCTAACCCATCGCAACGCTTGTCAGTGCGCTGGAATTTTCTTTCTGGGCTGAAATATATCTCATATTGGCCTCGTAAAGACGGGTTACCATTACCATATCAACCAGTTCATCAACTATTTTTACATTGGATGATTCCTGAGTACCCTGCTTGATTACAATATTTTCAGCAGGCGACGGCTGGATGTTCTTATCGGTCATCACAAAACAATTATTGCCCGCTGGTACAAGCTTGCTTTCGTCCTCCTCCTTAAAATCCACCACATTGAATTTGCCGATAACGATTCCATTAGCCGTAATTCGGCCATCCGG
>JBFZBL010000249.1:0-18284 GCA_041308485.1 Phycisphaerae bacterium
TATGATTCACTAATATAACCCGGCAATAAAATTACCGGGCTAAACAACCTATCAGGTTTTATCTGCCCGGCTGTGCAGCCCGCTCAATTCGGCTTTTGCCATGAAATTAGAACAGGTGTCATCTTCCCAGCGGAAGAAAGGTGATTCCTTGTAGCTATCCACATTTTTTTTTGCGAATTTGCTGCAAAGTCCCCAGTTGGTGCTGCCGGACATAAGGCCCTTCGATTCAAAATGCCTGCAGTTTCCGCACTTCTGCTTCATTTTGGGCAATCACTCCAAATCATTACCGTTTTTTCAAAAAAGAATAAATATGGGGCAGAGATAATCCTTTCTCTTTGCCCCACATTTTCCGCAGATCTGCCGGTGTGGGAAGCTTCTGCTTAGAACAATCTTGTCTCCGTCCACGGCACAGAAGGACAGGGGTAAAAGTCCTTCCGCACCCCAGCCGGTCTTACCCATAAGTGCTCCTGCAAAAAAACCCTTACTAAATAAAGAGGCGTTCCATAAAGCCAAATGTTGACGATAAAATTTAATTATTTCGGGAATTTTTTGTTAAACTGGGGCAAACTATTAAAAACAGGGCCTTCTTCCGTTTAAAACCCTGTTCTTGATAAGATAGGGTATATCTGGTAAAATGGCTGTTTATATTCGGCTTTTGGTCTTTTTGGGAGCAGGTCGCTGATGAGTGAAAAGTGCACGCCAGGACAGGATTGTGACGTATCAGGCGACGTTCAACATGCTACGGCAATCCTTTCCGAGTACGGCGACTTTATTCGCGCTGTTATCCGCTGCAAAATCAAAGATGAAAGCGTTATTGAGGATTTATGCCATAATCTCTTCCTTTCGCTTGTTTCAAGCCCTGTTCCGAGAGAAGTACGCGATATCAAGGCCTATATCTACAAGGCAATCATAAATGGCGTAGTGGACCACCTTCGTTATCTTGAGAGATACCAGACACTTACGCACAGACGTGCAGATTATAACAAAATAATCGTCAACAATCGGCTACCTGAAGACGCCTTAATAGAGAAAGAGCAGATAGAGAAAACCGTAGAATTAATCAAAAAAAGGGTAACGAAGAAGGAATTTAAGGCGATTGCATCAAGGCACCTTGAGGGGTTAACACTAAAAGAAGCGGCTGACATAATGAGCATTAACAATCGCTCTGTAAGCAGATATATTTCCGCGGGCATAAGGAAAGTTAAGCAATTTCTGGTAACTGAGCAAGAGGTTAAAAATGACAACACCCACTAATAACAAATTTTGTTTGGAAGCCGAGCGGCATTATTTTGACTTTTTACGCGGCGAGGACGGGCCGCCTGTTCCCGTCGAAGTCATCAACCACATCATTGGATGTCGTCACTGTCGTGAGCAAATGGCCCGGCTTGAAACGATGCTGGCCGAATGCAAAGAGCGTCCGCAAACACAGACGGCACAATGCCAGACGGCTGCCGCCTTACTCGAACTGCACTTTTCGTTTGCGGGCAAACGTGTTAATTGCAGTGACGCAAGGCTTTTTTTGCCGAATCTCCTGGTGCCGACGACACAAATCCGGATACCTACTCCGATAACGGCCCATATCGATAACTGCGAGAAGTGCAGGGAGGATTCTAAAAAGCTGCGGGATTTAGGCCTCAGCAGCAAACAGCTTATGACTCTGAGCCAATTTTTTGCGGATGAGCTTGAGGCCGACGAAACAGACTGCGCTACGGCTCGTGAGGCAATCCCTGCGGTTGTTTCGATGGCCTTTGGCCAAACAGATGCAAAAACTTTAAGGCATTTGTCCTTGTGTCCGAAATGCAGGCAGGAACTGTACAAATTCCGACAGACAATGAAGCAAACAAAAATAAAACATAGCGAGAATGAAACACAGGACAGCAGCTTCCCGTGTTCATCGGCGGGAGCAGGTGATGTTTTTGATTATTGCATTCCATACGGCATAGATCCGACAAGTGACGAATGTGTGAAATTCCGCAAATCTTTAACCGCTCACGTTGTCTGCTGTGATGAGTGCCTTAACAAAATCCAGAAATTGCACAGGACGATTTACGGCATTGCCGAAAGGCCGGAATCCGGCGTTGTGACGGTCTTCCACATAGACACGACTGCAAAGGCCCAAACAGAGGGTCTGTACGCTGGTTTCCCTGTAAGGGTGGAAACGGTCGAGCCGGGCAGCCAGGAGCAGCCATCTATCGAAGAGCACGGAAAGGTCGTAAGACTCAAACCCGCATCGAAGAGCCTCAGGCCGCTGTTGAGAATGGGAGTCGCAGCTGCGGCATTGATAATGCTGGGAATAGGCTTGTTTTACAATATCCATACTGCCAAAGGTCTCCCTATCGCAAAGATTTTCAGTGCTGTCGATGCGGTCAGGAGCATCCACATCACCAGCTTCGTCCCCGAAAATCAGAAACCTGTGCAGGAGATATGGATAGCCAGAAGTTCCGGATTGTACGTTCTGAAAACAGAAAACGAGTGTGTTTTATGGAACGTTTCTGACGGAGTAAAGAGGACCAAAGATTCAGGCACCGGCAACATTCAACAGACCTCGCTGAGCAGTGATGTTGTGTCCGACATTGCGACAAAGATTCAGGATTCATTACAAATAATGCCTTTCCGCACTCCTTCCGACATACCGGCAGATGCAAAGTGGTCTGAGGTAACGGATTCAGAGCAGGCCGTTAAAACCAGTAATACTAAAGTATATGAACTAAGCTGGGCTGAAAAAATTTACGGCGGCTCACTGATACGAAGGAGTTTGCGGATATTTACGGACACCTCTACCAACCTGCCGCAGAAGATTGAGTTGTTTACACAATCCGCGTTTAGCACTGAACCGATCCTGGAATCGATTATGATCATCGAATATCCCGGCGACAAAGAAATAGTTTCCAAAGCAGAAGCTATGTCGTATTGAGCGGGAGTTATTTGGAATCCGGCATCCATAACGGAGACTTATTTTCGTAATGACCATCCGGAGCTTTTTTAACAAGTAAGTCTTCCGCTTTAGTGCGAGCTACGTGACCATCTGTGAATCCGGCGTTAACCTTCATCTGGGGATGTCTTCCATAGATGGCATCTATTATCTGTTCCGGCCGAAACTGTCTTTGTCGATTCATCGACAAGCCCGGTACATAGGCAGTATATTCTATTGGTATGATGCCAACTGCTGGTGCCAGCGGAAAATCAGAATCGGATGCGTGCCGCCAGCTTATGATTGCGTAGCCGCTGTCAACTATGAGCAGCGTCTGAGCCGGCCTTGGAATGTCTGAAAACGATCTTGGTTTGCCAATCTCATTGGGGTCCGCGTCTCCCATGGACATCCTGCAAATGGACAGATTAACGCCGTAGTTACCGCGAAGGATATTATTTTTGAGCTTTGAATTTTGTATCTGCTTGGAGGGACACTGGAGCACGGTTTTCAAACCCATATTTTTCTTATACAATCCTCCAAGATAGTTAAACCACCACCACCCAGCCCTGTCTCCATCAAGCCGAATATCGCCAACATAACCGCCGGGCGGAGGTCCCCCGGGTGTGTTGTCAAATCCATAGGGAAATTTGCTGCTGTCGTTAGCATACGTAGAAAAAGCTAAATTTAACTGCCTGATATTAGACATGCAGACGGCCGCTTTGGCCTGTAATCTGGAGTTGGTCAGGGCCGGCATTAATATTACCAGAAGAAGAGCCAAAATCGCTATGATCACAAGTAATTCAATTAGCGTAAATCCTGAGCGCCGCATATCCGGCACTGTATGACTTTCAATGTGGAAAGTCAATCGCATCCGAGCGACAATATGCGGCAACCCTGGTCCTGCTGTACCCTATCGAGATGTTACCATGAAAAACCGTGGTTAGTTACATACACGCCATTATATAATAGGATGTCCACACACCCGTCACAGTGCAATTTTCAGGGTATTCAGGGTCTTGAGTGCATGGACTCGATTTAAATCTGACCAGTCTTGTGCTTGAGCAGCTGCCCTCAGGGGCGGCCTCACATGCATAACGTGCATAATATTCATAGTATTTCCCTAAACACTGACCGTCAACCTGACTGCAAGAGATGACACTATACTGCTGAATGAGGCGTGTGCAGGAGTAACCGGAGCCGATGATATCTGTGCCGCTGATTTCATTAAAATCGCCCTGAATCGGCTGTTTCGAGACAAGTAAAGCCGTGCCGCCTGACCAGTCCATATCGAAAAAGCTGATTTCTGTGCGGTCATAAAACCTGGCGGACGAAAGGTCTGTTATCCAGACATACCGCTCATCAATGCGGTCCATGACAACGAAGTGGCTCTTACCTGGGAAATAAAGAATCGCCCTGCAGCCCTTGAGATTTTTGAGCGCATCGATGTCTGTCTTAACGGCCCGGCAATACAGCCCGAAACCCTGCAGGAAATACTTCATATCGTACAGGCTTGTAGTGCCTTTGGCCTGATTAACGATAGACGCAAGGTCTTGATCTGAAATTGTAACGCCAAGTTCCGAGGCGACGTATCCCGTCGCAATCGTTGCGCAATTTCGCGTATCAGCCCCATCTGAGCCGACTGTCTTCAAACGTTTCGTCAGGAGCTGGTTCGTATCGGCGGTGCTTGACTGCCTGTACATTGCTGACTTAGTGCTCCCATCAGAATAATACTCAACCATGGCATCCGGCTCATAAGAGACATCAAAGGCGTTTGACTGCGGAATGCTGTCGTCTATGGCGGTCATATTCCACAAATCGCGTGCCTTTGGCTTATCTGAACCCGCATTAAAATGTTCAATCACGATGGTTTTAGGAACCCAACTGCCGCCAATCAATACATAATCCGAATACTGTTTTGAAATCGCTGAGCCATCAGATTTTTCCATCAAATAATTTTTTAACGCATAGTTTTTGGCGGGGTCGAGTGTAAAGCGGCTTTCACTGCCGTCGGCTCCTGTGAGCGTCAAAATTATCTGCGTCCCGCCGTCCGATTCATCGCCTGATGATTCGACGGCGCAAAGATTGCTGTATGTGTAGCGACCGTATCCCCATGGGACTATACCGGCAGTTAAGGGCCCGTTCACCGGGTGCGGAGTGTTCTCTCCGGCATCGACGGTTGCGTTGTTGCCCGGCAGAAAATACGTGGTGTACTTTTCGCCGTCCCAGGCAAATATGCGTCTTTTGTTTGTTTCGAGGTCAAATTGCTGGGTCATATGGTTGCCGGTTAAATCTCTGCCCGGATTTACCGAATCGGAGCGGGAATCTACGTTAATTTCCCAGTAGAACCGCTTGCCGTCAAATTTCACCTGTTCCGTGGAATACATTGTGTATTCATTGGATAACTCGTGGCGAACATTGAAGGGAATCGCGTCAAGCCTCATTTTCTGCATCTCATCAGTAAGCTCCTGTTTGCTGGCTTCATTGCGATATCGCCGAATCTCTGCGATGACTTGCCGGTTAATTTCATTGCCGTCGGTTACGGCTGCTGCCCTGTATTCCCGGTGCTCAGCTTCAATTGTGCCTGCCGAAATCCAGGTCTTGCGGGGCTGAGCGGTCAACTGCTCAAAAATTTGCAGAAGCTCCGCCCGCTCGAGGGGCCTGTCGGCGACCGCGATTCCGCTCCCAAGAAGCACTATGACCATAATTTTTGAAAATATTCGTTTGTTCATGACGTATCTCCTCACGTATCTACTGCCTTATCACAAAAAACCTAACTAATCATCACCTGGGCTTTTTACGCTAAAGCCCTAATTATAAAGGCGTTGTGAAAAGGGAAATGTTGACGATTTTCTGCCCTTAAGTTGGATAACATGGGCAATTTAGGCAAAATCCTTTTGGTTTGATAGCCTTCCGTGGGTGTAATAATTTGACAGTCTTTCATGGGTGTAATAAATTGATATTGCCGTTTAACTGGTCTTTCCCAGCCAGTATTCGGCAAACAGCTTTAAATCGGTGACGTCTACAAAACCATCGGCGTCAAGGTCGGCTCCTGAGCAATTTTCCGGTTCAACACAATCGGTCCTTCGCCAATTCGAACCAAGCACCGCAAAATCCGCAAAATTAACTATTCCATCATCATTAAAATCGCGCGTCCTGACATGAGTAAAAGACATTTGATACAACGGGTTAAAGAAGTCCACGTCCCAGTCGTAAAAAACAACTGAACTGAAACCAACATCAGTGGCAATATAATCAATAACAAACCAGTCGCCTGCTACAGCAGCTTCGTCCCCGGAAAATCTAAAACCATTCGCATCGTGGAACTGTCCGTCTACTTCCTCAGATTCTTCAAAATGCCAAAAAAAGGCCATTTCGCCGGCAGCGGGCAATTGTGTAACTCCGGACAAAATACCGTAATCCCGGTTTTCATCCCAAATAGACGTCTCACCGCCGCCCCAGTAACCATCCGAATCAGAACTGATGATGATAGTCAGATGTGTCCCAACCATAACCGGGCGATAAACGAATGGGATACACGGGTCGGCAAGTTCAAGGAGCGTACTGCCGTCCGCCAGACAAACCCGCGTTGAAACCTGCGCGCACAGGGCCGGGGTGACAGCCAACATCAATATAAAAGGAATTAAATTTTTCATCACCCGATTTGAGAACCTTGCTATAAACCACAAGCGAACTTCAAGCGGCCTCCCTGCCTCTCAACCTAATCAATGAATTCTAACATTATTTGTTTGCTAAAATCAAGCAAAATGCCCCATGGCCTCAAAAACAATCAATCTTAGACCGTTTCCGAACGCCTTAAAGGTGATACTGACGGGCAGGCATTTAACGCTTTTTAATGAGAAAAATCGCGTTTTCATATCATACCGCCAGGCAGGTAATTCCGCAAAAAGTGAAATAACGCCTCAGGTGTGAGTCCACATGCCCTGATACGACAAAAATTTTAAAAATTTTCCAAAAAAGTTCTTGACAGATTAGTTTATGTATGTATAGTTAAGATGTGAACTGGTTTTGGACGATGAAAGGAATGATATGGGTTTGAAAGAAGAATTAGGGCTGAAAACGGACTTCGCATCGCCGGGGCACGAGGCGCTTTTGAATATATATTACACTGCCTCGATAATGAAAAAGCGGGCGGACGATTTTTTCGGGCAATTCGGCCTGACGGACGTGCAGTTCAACCTGATGAGCCTGCTTTACTTCGAAAGCGGCAGGGAAGGCGGTTTGAGCCAAGCGCAAATCAGTGATATGATGCTTGTCAACCGCGCCAATATCACTTCGCTTGTGGACCGGATGGAAAAGGCAGGCTTAGTCGCCCGCACTTCGCACGCCAATGACCGCAGATACAATATCATCAAGCTGACCAGCAAAGGGAAAAACCTCTTCGCAAAGGTTGAGCCGCATTACCTCAAACAAATAAAAGAAGCGATGGCCTCGCTGGACGCAGCGGAACTAAAGAGGCTGGCAGGAATGCTGGAGAAAGTAAGGAAAACTCTACGGATTTAAAAGTTAAATCGATAAGGCAGGATTAGGGCTATTATTTTGGGACAATAGTTAATATATTAACCATATATGTAGCAAGTAATCTGAAAAGGAGAACAGAAATGGATGCGAAAAGAAATGTGTTGGTTGGATTATGTGCGGTTGCGGTGCTGGGTTTGTGCATTTTGGCCGGGGCCGCGAAGGGAGAAACGAGTTCAAAGAATGTTGCGGCGGACGCGTACAAGTTAAGGATGCAGGGGAAAGTCGATGACGCAAAGGCGCTTCTTGAGCAGGCTATCCAGGAAAATCCGCATAACGCGGCTGCGCATTATGAGCTTGCGAGAATAAAGCTGCATATGGCACTGGGAAATCCGGAAAAATTATGGGAAAGAATTGAAGACGCCCATAAGTCGATTGTAAAGGCAATTGAAAATGACCCGAACAATGTAATATATCCCTTCTTTGAGGGACACATCGCCTTGATGCAAGCCTATCCCTCCTGGATGCAAGACCAACCTGACACCAGGGAGAAAATGGGCAGAGTATGTGAGGCCTTTGAATCATCGCTGAAACTCAAGCCGGATTATCGTCAGGCGATGCTCTACCTTGTTGAGCTTTATGGAACACTTCCCGAAGACAAGGGCGGCGACAAATTAAAGGCAGAGCAATATGCAAAAAAACTGGAAAAACTGGACGAGGTATATGGCGCCAAAGCCAGGTGGATACTTATGCCAAGAGACACCAACAGGGTCGAGTACTGGCAAAAAGTCATGAAAAACCACGAAGGTAATACTGACGTGCTCGAAGAGATGGGAAAGGCGTATTTAGGAGCAGACGATGTTAATAACGCTGTTTTGTGTTTTGAGAAAGCGATTAAAATCGACCCTGAAAAATCTTTCCTGTTTTTGGACCTCAGCATATATCACACATGGGCCGCGATGGGAGCAAAGAACGATGCCGAATTGCGTCAAAAAGCCATAACAGCAGGTGAAGCCGCCTTGACGAGATATCTTGATTCTAAACCCATCCTGCCGATGCGGGCGTATGCACTCGGCGTGCAATATAAGTACAAGTCCCATTCGGGGCACAAAGAGCAGGCGGATGAGATTCTGAAAAAAGCCAAGGAGCTGGACCCTTATTTCTCAATGGCGACGGGCGCTCCGGGTCCCGACCTTTTTATTGCTGTCGATGAAATTCCGCACAGCCATAGATATCTTTTCAGACCAATACAGTAATAGATGCCAATTTAAGGCAAATGGAGAATAGAAAATGAGAGGCGACGAATTTCTTACGCAGGTTTCGAGCAGGCCGCCCTTTTCGAAGATGCCTCCCAGGATAGCGGTATTCTTCAAAGAGTATCTGTCGAATGAGAAGGTCATAGAATTCAACGGGCGATTTGTTTTGAACACACATTTTCCGCCCTATCCGAGCGGCGCGTTCGATAATTTTGCGGAGCACATAACTGAAATGGGCAGCGCGGCCACAAGACGGCTGTTTTCGGTGACATTAGCGGTTACCAACAGGTGCAACTACCGCTGCTGGCATTGTTATAACGCAGGTAGAAACCAGCATGATGTGCCTTTGCCGGTTTTAAAGAACGCCGTGCGCCAGTTAAGGAAGCTTGGGGTTGTAAATGTTACTTTGACGGGCGGTGAACCATTATTGAGGGCGGACCTTGAAGAAGCAGCCGGGGCTTTTGGCGAGAATGCGTGCCTGAACCTGAACACCACCGGTTATGGACTGACTGCGCAGCGGGCACGCGCGTTACGCGACAGCGGGATCTTCGGCGCGGGTATAAGCCTTGACTCTTTGAACCCGGCTGAACACGACCGGATGCGGGGCAGGGAAGGGGCTTTCCAAACCGCTATCGATGCCCTCCACACAGTCGCAGACAACGGCTTGTATCCTTATATCATAGCGGTGGCCACGCATGAGTTTCTGCAGCCGGAAAAGTTCTGGCCGTTTATCAAGTTCGCAGCCGAACAGGGAGCGAGGGAGGTGCATCTGCTCGAACCGGTCGCGGCGGGAAAACTGGCCGGCAACACAGACGTGGTGCTAAATGAAGCGGACAAGCAACTGCTGCTCGATTATCAAAAGACAATCGCAAGGGACGAAGGTTTGCCGATACTGTCCTGTTTTCTTTATCTCGAATCGTCGAATGCCTTCGGGTGCGGAGCGGGGCTGACGCATCTTTACATTGACGGAAGCGGCGAGGTGTGTCCCTGCAACTTCGTTCCACTTTCGTTCGGAAATATCGCCGACGAGCCGCTGGTTAGTATTCTCGACAGGATGGGATGTTATTTCTGCAAACCGAGAACGCAATGCCTCGGACAGGTATTGTCCAGACATATAAGCGCAGAGAAATTACCCATTGGTCCGGAGGCATCTGCGGAGATATGCAGGGAGCATCTGCCGGCTGTTCATCCGCTGCCGCGATATTTTCAGATTCGCGCCGAGGGCGGCGAGGAAGTCGGCAGCAGCGAACTTCAGTCGGCGTATGACCGGATTCATCAGGATTATGACGAGTTCTGGCTTAAAGAGGCGGCAAAACCGATAGCGGAACTGGCCGCGAAAATTCAATTCAGCGGTCTTGAAAATATTTTCGAGGCGGGGTGCGGAACAGGTTTTGCCACGGTTTTACTTGCTAAAAAATTAAAAAGCTCTGCACATATCACCGCCGCGGACCTTTCAGAAGGAATGCTTGCCGAGGCGAGAGAAAGAACACGGCTGGCAGGATTCAATAATGTTCAATTCGTCGCCGGTGATGCGCTGGAAATTCTCAACAAGAGCAAATCGCTCGATATGGTTTTTTCGAGCTGGGTGCTGGGATATATCCCGCTGGAGCCGTTTTTTGCCGCCGCAAGCCATGCCCTTTGCAAATCGGGGGTCCTCGCATTTGTTGTGCACAAGGAAAACTCTCCGAGAGAACCGCTGGAGATTTTCGGCCGGCTTGTTGCAGAAGACCCGTCGGTGCTGCAGAAACGGGTCGCTTTTGATTTTCCTCCTGATTTAAATCATACGAGGCGAAAATTAGAGTCGGCCGGTTTCGATATTTCGCATCTTTGGGACGGCAAAATAGTATTCCGCTACGATACTTCTGAGAAAGTGTTAGAGCACCTGCTCAAATCCGGCGCGGGGACAGCGTACTATGATGCGCTCGACCCGAAAAGACGCGATGAACTGCAGGGACGATTTATTGAAACGCTCGCCCGCAAAAATCCTGCGGCGGGTTACGAGGTTATTCACGATTATATCTGCTGCGTCGCAACTAAAATCCAGGGTTAAAAAAACACAAGAATGTTGATAAAAAGAGTCAGGCAATGTAACCTGTTGGTGATTTTGGAGATAGGTGGGTTCGACACCTCGACAAAGCTCAGTTCAGGCAATCCCACCACAGGTAACCTGTTTATCTGTTAAGGAGTGAAGAGTATGCACGGAGAACAAATAGCTTGTTTGGTGATTCCGCTGGTCATAATTATCATCGTGAGCGGGCCTGCCGCATTGATAATCGGCATAGTCGCTCTGAACAAAATAAAAGAGATGCGATGGCTGCTGGAAAGGAAGGGCGAATTACCACGGCGAGAAATACATATACCTTATTCGCCACCAGTTGTTACACAGCGGGCACCTGAGAAGCCACCGGAACCTGTTAAGGAGCAGCCTGCGCCTGAGCCGGTGTTCAGACCGGTGAGCATCCCTGCGTTTGAAAAGCCGCCTGTCACTGAAACAACAAAAGCCCCACAGCCCAGCTCACTCGAGCAGAAAATCGGGACACGGGTGCTTCTGGTTTTAGGTGTTATTACCTCAATTGTCGGCGTGGGATTCTTCCTCAAATACGCATACGACAATGCGATGATTGGCCCGCTGGGCAGAGTTGTAATTACAGCGGTCGCGGGAATCGCCGCTTTGATTGTAGGCGAGGGGACCCGTCGCCGCGGATACGGGATTGTCGCAAAAGGCATGACGGCACTGGGTTTTGCCGTCCTTTACGCGGCGGATTTTTCCGCGTATCGCTTTTACGAGCTTATCGGGTCAGGTCCTGCCTTTGGCCTTGCGATATTTATCACGGCAACCGCGATGCTTTACGCGGTCGCCCTCGACGAGGTTCTCATCGCGTTCTTATCCCTGCTGGGCGGATTTCTGACGCCTGTGCTTGTCTCAACGGGTGAGAATCGCCCGATGGCGCTTTTCGGTTACGTACTTGTGCTGGGCATAGGCGCGATATTGTGCGCGATTTACCGGAAGTGGCGGGCGATAACCGTGCTGTCTTTCATAGGGACATATATTCTTTACACCGCCTGGTTCGAGAAATTTTACAGGCACACGATGTACGGCACCGAAACGCCGGCACAAATAAATATCGCACTGGGCTGGCTGACGGTATTCTTCGCGGTTTACCTTGTGCTGCCTGTGCTGTACGCGTTAGTTAAAAAAATAAACGCCAAGAGGGAAGACGTGTATCTTGTCCTTTCCAATGCGGCGGTGACGTTCTATTATCTCTGGACCATACTATTCGACAAATTCCGTGTTGAGCTTGCCTTCTGCGCGGTGGGGCTGTGCGTTGCACACCTGGTATTAATGACTATCGCAACGAAACGCTGCAAAGATGATATCGCACTGCGGCTGTCGCTTCTGGTCATCGGTTTATTCTTCCTGACGATTGCGGTGCCGCTGTATCTGAAGATGTACGCGGTGGCAATCGCATGGGCGGCGGAAGGTGTGGTGCTGACAATCATCGGCCTGCGGTATAAAAGCATCTTGACACAAGTGGGCGGCGCAATCGCTTTGGCACTTAGTTTGATTCAGCTCATTTTGCAACTGCCTATGCACAAGGCGGCGTTTGCGCCTGTTTTCAACCCCGCATTCGGGAGCTGGTGCTTCTTAGGCGCGGCGATTCTCATTTGTCACCTGATTTACAGGAAATGGACGCAATCGGAAAAAGATTCCGAGGTATCACAGTTCTTTTACGGTGCAGCGTGTCTTTTGCTGTTTGCCACGGCTTTGATGGAGTGGTACTGGCACTGCATGTTCAACTTTGCGACTGCGCCGTTTTTGCAGGAGTCGCTGTTCATAAAGGGCGCGATACTTATTCTGTCGGCGTTTACAGTCCTGCTGATTCTGCGGCCAGTCTGCCCGAAGGGAATATTGCAGCGGGGACTGGCGGCGGCATTCGCGGTCGGGGCGGCGATTTTTACGATGTTTGCATTCAGTGAAATCCACGACAAACGCTTCGCGATTTTCGCCAACGTCGAATTCGCCGCGGCAATGGCTCTGATTGCGGTACTGGTCGCCTCGGCAATTTTGATTCAGCAGCGTATCGAGGAAGATGAAAACGCGATAACGTTCGCGATAATTTTTGCGCTGGCCGGCATATTTACGCTGTGGGTGCTGATAAGCGAAGAGATATATTTCTACTGGTATTGCCTGAACCGCTACGGCACAGGGAGGCCCAACTGGCAGTTCCTCGCGAATATGTACACGTCAATCGCGTGGGCCGTTTACGGGCTGGCGCTATTGATTGTCGGCTTCTGGAAGCATATCAAGACGCTGCGGTTCGCCGCGCTTGGCTTGTTCGCAATCCTGCTGTTAAAAGTGTTCATAATGGATATGAGCACAGTGAAGAGCGTCTACAGAATCGCAGCATTTTTGGCGACGGGCATCACGCTTGTGGCGGTGTCGTACCTGTATCAATACCTCAAAAACCACGGCTTTTTTGACGCCATTACCGCCCAGCAAAAACAAGACGAAATATCGGGAGATTTCAAATGAGCCATACGAAACAAATTTTATTGGCAGTCCTGTTATCAGCAACAATTTGTAACGGCGCTTCCATCGACACCAGCAAGTGGCAATACGTTTCTGAGGTAACCGTCGAAGGCGCGCCGGGCGAATACTGCGCATTGATGCTGACGCCTGAAATTTACAATGTCGAGAGAACTGAGTTGTCGGACATTCGCCTTATCGACCGCGACGGAAACCAGATACCATACGTCCTTGTGAGGGACGAGGACCGCACGGAAACGGTCAAATATAATCCGACAATCCTCAACCGCTCAACGGACGCCAATGGAAACGCATTAGCGACGCTTGATTTCGGCGGCCAAACTGTCAAAAATTCCATCGAGGTCGAGACCGCGGGCGATAATTTCAGACGAGCGGTCAAAGTCGAGGGCTCAAACGACAACGTGCAATTCTTCACAATTTTCGACCAGGCCTATATTTTCGCCGTGAACGATAAACCTACTCATCGCTTCAGCAGAATAGATTTTCCGAGTAATGATTACAGGTATATCAGAGTCACCGTAAGCCCGATGGCAGGCGAGGAAACAAAGCCGGTAATAAATGAGGTCAGGGCGTTTAAGATTGAAAAAAAGCCGGCGCAAAAACAGGTCGTAGAAATGATACAGACCGAGCATTTAGAAGACGCAAATTACCATACGAGCAATTATGTTTATGACCTGAAGTTTCGCCGGCTGCCTGTAGTGGAAATCGAGTTGAACACAGACGATGCTTCGTTTTACAGATGTGTTACGATTCAGGGCAGGGACGCGGCCACGCAAAAAGTGAAAATCGACAGCGAGGATAACCGCGAGCGATTCCGTGAGGTTGAGGTCCCCTGGAGCACCATCACCACGGACGCCATTTACAGATATACCGACGCGGCAGGCAAAAAATATGAGCGGCTGGCGCTTCCGATAAGGTGGAGAGAGGCATGCAGATACATCAGGATTATCGTCAATAATTATGACGACCAGCCGATAACAATACGCTCGGCGTCAGCTAAAATTGTGCCGCACAAAGTTATTTTCCCGGTATCAACCGACAAATCAGCAAAACTTTACGTAGGCAACGAATATTCCGGCCCTCCGCAGTATGACCTTGCTCGCCGACTGACCAATCCAGCGCAGACGAAGATGACGGAGGCGGCGATTGTCGGCCTGAGCGAGAACCCCGCGGCCGGGAAAACTCAGACAAATCTACCCTGGACGGAACAGCATAAAATGCTGCTACTGGCGGTCCTTGTTATAGTTGTCTTTGTGCTTGGCGTGTTTATGCTAAGCTCAGTGCGGTCGATACAGAGACAGGACGGGCCTCGCTGATTATTTGTCCGGTTCGGCGGATTGTTTTATCGCCTCGACTAACTGCCATTCGCATTTATCGGCATATGTTTTGCCGTCGCGGGTCGCTACCGCCTCAATAGTATTCAGCCCCGGTTTCAGCCGGACATCAAACCATTTGAATACGCGGCTTTCTCCCATCTTGCTGCCGATGGACTGGCCGTTAACTTTCAATTCAACCGAATCGCAGTTTGAATAAATCTTCACCGTCGTATTCGGATCGGTCCGCTCGATGTGCCGACGACTTGTGATATACACAAACGGCTCAACTGACAACTTCGCCTTGTAGAAGTAAAAGGCGTCTTTGCGTGTCTTTCTGTCTGCGGTAACAAGTCCTTTGTCATTAATGCCATTGGCGTCGCCTTCCTTGCGCCACGCGCTTGAAAAATCAAACATCACCCACGCGAATGTCCCCCATAGATAGGGTCTGGCCTCCATCGCGGCGTAATTTTCCTCGTGGACAATTGCCTGCCATTCTTCGGGATGCCATTTGCCGCCCGGAGCCGGCCCCTTCTTTATATTCTGCTCGTGCTGTTTAATACTCGCCCCCGCCCCGTATTCGCTGATACCTACAGGCTTGTTATTGGCGTCTTTTTTGTACCTGTCGATATCCTGCGCCATCTGTGGCGGCGTGCCTTTGTACCAGCCGGGATAGGTGTTCCAAGCAATAAGGTCTGCTATCGCATTTGCGCCGGGCCATTTCCTGATGGGGTCGTTGGAGGCAGCCGTTGTGAGGCGAGTCGGGTCCTCCTCTTTTGCAAGAGCCTGCAATTGTGTTAATAAAGACCGGGGGTCATCGCATCGGCCGGAGTTGCCAAGCTCATTGTATAAGCCCCAGAAGAAAATCGACGGGTGGTTATATTTCTGGCGGATAAGCTCGGTCAATTGCTGTTTGGCGTTTTCGGCAAACGCGGGAGTATCGTAAACCTGATTGACCAGAGGAATTTCCGTCCATACGACAAGGCCGGCTTTGTCACAAAGTGAATAGAAGTAATCAGCGTGCGGATAGTGCGCGAGGCGCACACAGGTGGCGCCCATTTCCATAATCAGGTTCGCATCTTCATCCTGGTCAGCATAATTAATCGCCCAGCCTTTGCCTATTCTATCCTGATGGCGGTTTACGCCGTGGAGCGGATATGATTCACCATTGAGCAAAAACCCCTTGCTGGCGTCAACGCTGAAATAACGCAGCCCTATCGGCTGAGTTATTTCGTCAACCACTTTGCCGTCGCACAACAGCTCGACCTGAACATTGTATATATACGGGTCTTTCCGGCCGTTCCATAAATGCGGGCCGGGAATCCCTAAATGATTATTTACACTGACCGTTTGCCCCGCTGAAATTTCCTCCCCTCCCACGAGATATGACGCCTTGTCTGAATTATCCCCAATCAGTTTTGCTCTTGATTCTACGCTGACCTGCTTGTCGAGTCCATTTGAGACCCTGGTCAGAATAGATATTTCAGCCGATTCTTTACTGACTTTGGCCTGCTTTAAATAGACACCGGGCGAGCCGTAATCGAGAGGCGTGATGCAGACGGGATTTTTAATAATCAGCCAGACGGGACGGTAAATACCGCCAAAGATATTGAAGTCGCCGCCCAGAGGCGGGACATCCTCAACAAAGGAATTATCCACACGCACCGCAAGAACATTGGGGCTATTCTTTTTAATATGAGGCGTAAGCTCATAGCAAAAAGCGGTAAATCCTCCGCGATGCTGGCCCAGATGCACGCCGTTGAAATACACATCAGCGACCGAACTTGCCGCCTCGAAATGAATAAATAATCGTTGTCCCTTCGCCGCTTCTGGTATGGTCAGTTTTATTCTATACCACCCGGGGCCGCGATAGTAATTGCCGCCTTTAAGTGTGTCCTGGTCATTCCAGGTATGCGGGACGGTTACTTGTGACCATTTCGAATCATCAAAAGCAACTGCTTCCGCGCCATTAACATCGGCCCTTACGAATTTCCAGCCGTCATTAACAGGTATTGTGTTTTGCTGATACTGCGCGGTTTGCGCGTTGGCAATAACCGCACATACAATCACGAACAGAAAAATCATTTTGCTGTTCATCTGATATACCCTCTCAAAACCGATTGTATCAGTAAACGCGTATGGGCAGGATCACAAAAGGCACGCCCTGATGGTAAAGCTTTCTCTGCAAAGCAAAGACGATGTGGTTGTGAAGCAGCCGGTGGATAAAAGAATCTTTTTCAAAGACAAGCTGTCCGCCGAAGAACATCGCCGCGGGGAACCGCTCGATGATCTTCGGGGTTATTTTCATAACCTCGTCAATAATATCGACGCCGATTTCGGCAATGCCCTCGGCATAAAAGCCGTTTCTCTTCATAAGATTTACGTAACGGTTTACTTCGTCTTTGGCCTGCGATTCGAGATGGCCGACTTCCTGCGCGCCTTTGAAATTACCGACGTCGATGACGCCTACCTGAACAAAGATGAAATTTTTGAAGACGCCGCCGAATAATCTCATCACGTTGAACAATGTGTGCAGTCCCATACCGTTGAAGCCGCTGACGAGCAATACGGCGGTTCTTCCTGTGGGGTCAAACTTTGGCTCGACAACGGGCGCGGCAGCGCCGAGCAGCAAACCCGCATCTGAGAACTCCGGCTTTGTAACAAGATTATCGAGCCGGCGGAGAAGCAGCCAGACGCTGTTGTAATGCCGTTTTATGAGAATCGCCAGCCCGACCAGAGTTCCTGTTATCAGCAGTGTCACCCAGCCGCCTTCAAAGAATTTGAAAACAATCATCAATACGAGAATAGCGGCTGAAAGAAAAAGGCCGGTGCCGTTGATAAGCAGTTTTCTATGCCACCCTCTTACCGTTGAACGGCTGGTCCACCAGTGGCGGACCATACCGAGCTGGGAAAGAACGAATGTTATGAAGACATTGATACTGTAAAGCACCACCAGCAGCCTGACCGAACCGCCGCTGAAAATCATTATGGCCAGCGAGAGGCCGCCCATAATCAGGATACCCTTCTGGATTACCAGGCGGTCGCTAAGGGCAGAAAACCTCGTCGGAAACCACCTGTCGAGCGACATATTCGCCAGGACGCTGGGGCCGCCGAGGAATCCTGTCTGGGCGGCGACAAACAGAAGCATCGCCTCTGAAATAAGGGCAACAAATATAAGTGTGACGGCGTAACTGGTATTCCAGCCGGCTGTCGCCCGCTCAAAAAGAATCGCGTTGAGGGTTTTCCCTTGTTCCGGTCCGACATTGAAAACGAGGTACCCGAGCGTCAGTCCGAACACCATAAAGGCCAGCGAAACCGCCATATAGCGCATTGTGTGTCTGGCGGTTTCAACCCTTGGTTCGCGCAAAACCGCCATTCCGTTGCTCACCGCCTCGATTCCGGTGAAGGTGCCTGCGCCCATACTGAACGCCCGCACCATTAAAAATATCATTCCCCAGAAACCGACTTCAGCTATGCTGCTGTGAATATCGGCGACAGTCGCACCCGAAATATGTTCCAGATTAGGGATGTGTGTAAATAACGCGTACAGGATTACGAATGCGTGAGTAACAATAAACGTAAGAAAAACAGGGACCAGCGGCAATATCGATTCTTTGACCCCTCTCATATTCAGCAGCGTCATCGTTGCGACTGCACCAGCCGCAAAATAGAGACGGTATTTTTGCCACTCCAATGGAAGCAGGCTGCAAATGGCGTCCGTGCCGCTTGCGATGGATACGGTGATTGTCAGCACATAGTCGATGAGCAGAGCGCAGCCG
>JBFZBL010000250.1:0-17488 GCA_041308485.1 Phycisphaerae bacterium
CCATCTGAATCTTCATACCGCCTTTACTTCTTATCGCTCCCGCCACTCCACCGCCGAGAATCAGCATCGAATTGGCGGCGTTTACGATTGCGTCCGTGTCCATCTCGGTAATGTCGCCGTCGAGCAGTTCCAGAACGCTATTTGCAATATCCACTTTCATTGCATCGGCTTTCCTGATTAATACCTGCTATTAAATTAACGCAACTTTTCATTACGTCCACATATAAAAATTAACTTATTGACAATATCCTGCGAAAAACTAATATCTCTCAAATAAGCAGGATTACTGATTGCACCATATCTGAATGAATAAGTAATATATTTTTGAAGAATTATCAATGATTGACAAAAACAACCTCCGCGTTTGTGTAAGCACATATCCAATTGGAGAAGACAATCTTCAACTTGGCCCGATGTTATGCCAGACCCTCGGCGATTTGGGCTTTGCTACAGCTATCGTCAATAATGGCGATCCTGCTGCTTTGAAATCAGACATTTTGCTGATTGTAGGCGGTGGCAGTCGTATCGGTGGCTTCACAAAGCTTCTCAGCAATTGCGGCCGGAACAGACCATTAACTATCTTTTGGCTGATAGAACCTTTGCCGCCCCAGCAGTTAAGCGAACGAAGCCTGCAAATAGGCTTAAAGCTGATGAACTGCGACTGGCAAAAACTGCGCTCTCCCTGGCCGAAGTTAATCAGAACCTGCCTTCCTTTTCATCACGAAATACAAAAGGCGGCACGCTGGATGCTGAATCGAAAAATCAAAAAACAAGCCCTCGCCGATAACTGCCCCGGCTATTCTGAAATCAACACTCAAAAATCCTATATCCTCATGAGATCCTTTGAGTTGATAAAAAGAAATTTTGAACAGGAATTGATGGATTACACATTCACCACCACGATTCCAAGAATGCAAACCCTGAAAACAATCGGCATAGACGCCGGATTTGTCCCCTTAGGATACCACCCCCGCTGGGGCGGAAAATTATCCCTTGAGCGTGATATCGACGTCTTATTTCTTGGCTTCCTCAAAAGCAAAAGACGCCGTTCAATTCTGAAAGACCTCGATAAAAAGTTATCCGCTAAAGGAATAAAGTTACAGATAATCAGCAAAGAATGCTTCGGAGAGCAGCGCGCCGCCTTGCTTAACCGGGCCAAAATCGTTCTCGATATACCAAATATTCCGTGGGAGATGGCCGGCATGCGTTTTTTAATGTGCCTAAGCTGCGGTGCACTGGTTATCAGCGAATATGTTGACGAGACGGCTCCATACAAACCCGGCGTCCATTTTGTCCGGGCAAAACCGGAGGAATTGCCCGACGCGATTTGTCATTATCTAAAAAATGAAAACCAGAGGCAGGCGATAGTGGATTCGGCCTATAAATTTATTACACAGGAATTGACGCTGAAAAATTCTCTGATAAAAATTATGGAGACCTGTTGTGCAAATACCGCTGTTCAAACCTGTAGTAAGTGAAGAAGCCATAAAATCAGTTGTTGAGGTATTACGTTCCGGCTGGCTGGGAACAGGCCCGAAAACAGAGGCCTTTGAACACAGTTTTGCGGATTATATCGGCGTGCCCTACTGTGTGGGTTTGAACTCCTGCACAGCCGCCCTGCACCTGGGGCTGAGCTTGCTCAACCTTAAACCCGGCTCGGAGGTAATTACAACAGCCCTGACTTTTATTTCAACCAATCACGCTATTTTATACAATGACCTGAAACCCGTCTTTGCAGATATTCAGCCCCAAACAGGTACTCTCGATGTAAAGTCGGTTTCAAACCTCATATCTGAAAAAACAGGCGCTATAATGATTATGCATTACGGCGGTTATCCCTGTGACATTGATGAATTTTACGCCTTGTCCCGACAGCACAAAATACCGATTATTGAAGATTGCGCCCATGCCTGCGGCGCAATTTACAAAGGCAACCGTATAGGCAGCCACGGGAACATTCACGCCTTTTCCTTCCACGCAGTAAAGAACCTGCCTGCGGGAGACGGCGGCGCCCTGACTGTAAAATCACAGGAGCATTACCTGCGGCTGAAACGGCTCAGATGGCTTGGAATCGACCGCGATACTTTCCAGCGAAACAGACCCGGCGCGTATGAATGGGAATACGATGTTAATGAGATTGGCTTTAAATACCAGATGAATGATATACATGCCGCGATTGCTTTTTCACAGCTTCCATACGTTGAACAGCAGAATGCCCGCCGGGCCCAAATCGCTTCCCTTTATGCTTCGAGACTTGCAAATGTGCCGGGCGTCAGTCTGCTAAAATATCAAAACGACCGCAAAAGCAGTTTTCACCTGTTCTGTATCCTGGCACAAAAGCGAGACGACCTCGTAAAGAAATTGCGTGAAAACGGCGTTGCAGTCAGCGTCCACTATCGCCGTAACGATATGTACCCGATGTATGAAAAACAGGAACTTCCGAACACGGAACTCTTCTGGAAAAGCGTGATTTCTCTGCCGATGCACATTACTTTGACCGACGAACAGGTGGATTATATAACGGATATTATTCGCGGGGGCTGGTAAATGGAACGATTAAACTCACAATGTTTAATCCTCGGCACCAGGACACTGGCGGTCGAGATGGCGGATATAATATCAGAAGTCCCTGATATCAAACTTGCTGGCTTTGTCGAAAATATGGAACGTGATAAATGTAAAGAAAAGCTTGAAGGCCTGCCCGTTTACTGGATTGATGATGTTGCGAAACTTTCAAAAACTCACTGCGCGGTATGCGCGCTTGCCACGACCCACAGGAAACGCTTTATTGAACAAGTGTCGGCTTTCAATATACCATTCGCGACTATAGTGCATCCGACTGCAAGGGTGTCCTCGAAAAGTTCCCTTGGCGAAGGCACGATTGTCAGCGCCGGAGTAATAATTGCGGCCTGCACCAATCTTGGCCGGCACGTAATAGTCAACCGCGGCGCATTAATCGGCCATCACACTAAAATAGGCGATTATGTTACTGTTCAGCCCGGTGCTAATATTGCCGGCCTTTGCACCATAGGCGAAGCTGCTTATATCGGGATGGGCGCCATTGTGCTTGACCGCATTTCAGTCGGCGCTCATTCGATTGTCGGGGCAGGCGCCGTTGTGACCAAAGATGTTCCTGATAATGTGCAGGTGGTTGGCATTCCAGCTAAAATTGTCAAGAAAAACATAGAGGGAACGTAAAATGGACGACCTGATAATCAATGCCGCAATCACTGGTATGGTTCCGACAAAAACCGACAATCCGTATTTACCCTGCAGTCCGCAGGAGATTATTGAGGACGCCCGCCGCTGCATGGACGCAGGCGCCAGCATTATCCACGTTCACGCCAGAGACAAAGCAGTACGCCCCGCATACAACAAAGAAATTTATCGTGAGATTATTTCCGGTATCCGCGACAAATGCCCAGGTCTGCTTATTTGCGGCTCCGCAAGCGGGAGAACATTTAATGAATTTCAGCAGCGGGCACAGGTGCTTAACCCAGGCCCCGGATGTGCCCCGGATTTTGCATCATTGACGCTTGGCTCTTTGAATTTTCCCAATCAGGCCTCAATAAACGAGCCGGAAATGATTGAATCTCTCGCAAAAGCAATGAGTGAAAACGCTATCGTTCCCGAATGGGAGGTCTTTGACCTTGGGATGATCGACTATGCCCACTACCTTATTAAAAAAGGCGTGCTTCATAAACCGTATTACTGCAATATTTTTCTCGGTTCGCTCGGAACTATCAGCGCCACTCCTTTTAATCTTGCTACAATGGTTCGGGCTTTGCCGGAAAGCGCTGTCTGGTCCGCGACGGGAATAGGGCGATTCCAGTTTTATGTAAATTCTATGGCCATAACTATGGGCGGACACGTGCGGGTGGGATTGGAGGACAACCTTTATTATGACAATGAGAAAAAACACCTCGCCACAAATCCGGGCCTTATAGAACGTATAGTCAAAGTTGCCCGGGCAATAGGACGGGAGATTGCCTCCCCAGACAAAGCCCGTCAGCTAATCGGGCTGACCAAACATCAACCTTCAACGCATATAGATTCCATACGGAATCGAACAGGCCCCCCTATTTGTGAAAATGTGTAAAAAAGACAAGGGCTTGCAGGTCTCTTCTTCCTGCAAGCCCCTTGAAAATTACTATTGATTTATATTAGAGTATCCGGCGTCTTTTAATCCAGCAGACAATGCTAACACCGATGCCGCCCAGCAGTATAGCACCGGGGGCTGGAATTGTGTGATTACCATTATTTCTCAACCACTCGCTGCCTTCATTTTCACCAATTGCCGTAACGTGGATAGCAATCTCAAGACTATGGTCTCTAAGGGCATCTTCCACATCAGTAAGGGTATAGTTACCTAAAAGGTCGAAAATAATACCCAATTTCTCACCTGTCTGGTTTCCGTTGTTTACACCATGTTGCATTTGACCACCACTCCCTGCATCAGCATCGGTGGTAAAAAAAGAGGTCCATCCACCGCCACCCTGTGGAGGTTCAGGAGGATTCGCACTTGGTGAGAAATCAACACCCTGGTCACCGCCATTCTCGTCGGCATCTATAAGATAATTAAAATGGACTATAGCATCTCCTCTAAAGTAAATTTCGGTAAGCGATGACATATCAGGACCGTCATTGTGGAAAACGAACTGAACCTGATTGCTGCCGACAGCAGAAACCTCAGCAAATATCTGGGACTCGGCTATGGCCATATTGCCGGAATTATTTGTTCCCCATATTGGATTTGCTACGAAATTCACGGTAACGTTCGCAATTGCGGGCGTAGTAAGTGCCACAAGAAGCAATGCACAGACAATCAAAACATTTGATAATCTCAAAGTTTTCACAATCACCCTTTCCTCAAAAAAAGCCATCCTCAACTATGCATCACGTATTTGTGGTTGCAATATTGATACAACCAAAAATTATCTATTTTGGAAATATCCGCTCAATATGGCGTCAGGTAGAACCCCTACCCAATTTCACTATGCAACCCATTTTACCATTACTGCCATGGCCAGTCAATTACAAACATCCTATTTTATCTTTTTTTTAAAAAATTCAGCACGTCTGTTCCATAGATATTTGAGTTATTTGGCAAATCCGCCACAGTCGGGCAAAAAGAAAGGCTTGCAGGTCTCTTCTTCCTGCAAGCCCAGTGAAGATTACAGTTGATTTATATTAGAGTATCCGGCGTCTTTTAATCCAGCCGACAATGCTAACACCGATGCCACCCAGCAGAATAGCGCCTGGAGCGGGAACAGGAGAAATGCAAACCAATTGGTCCTGGCCTTGGTTGCCTGTCGAATCATACATATTCAGTACCTTAACACCATACCTCCCATTGTTATCAGCCCGCCACGCCGCCAAATTTGCACCGACATTGGCTGTGAGCAAGTTCTGATACGCGACACTGATGGAACCACCTTCTTGTTCCAGACACCATATTGCATTCTGCAATGCAGCAGCTGATGCGTGACGACCAGCAGCCGTGTAATCATAACCTGCTAATGTACCGTTTGCAAATTCGTGATATAGGTAAGCTGTACCTATTGAAATCGGATCCCCCGAGGGACCACCACCGACTCCGCCATTAACCGCGTTATCGTTGAACACAACAGTGTATGTTGCGGAATATGGGTAAATATACTCCTGCTCTTCAATGCAGAACGTCTGGAATGTGCCAGCGACTCCTATGTTCTTTACACTTGAAGCGTAATTTGCCAGAGGATCAAATGTACCAAGAGGATTCAAAGTGAACTCACCACCTCTGTCTGTCTGCCACATTCCATAACCAGATGCTGGATACCCAACCTGAACTTTGGTAGGCGCAGCGAATACCGGTGCGGCCATTAATGCACAAATTGCGACTATAAACATTAACTTTTTCACATTCATACCTCCTAAAATTGTTTCCAAGCTAAGATTAAGCTCCCGTTTTACTCGAGTGATTCAAATCCGTTACAATGTTCTTCTCTTTCTCAGCCAGCCGACAAGGGCCACGCCGATACCGCCGAGCAATATGGCGTTAGGTAGAACCCCACTAAAATTACCAACTTGACCCATTTTACCATTTCTGCCATGGCAAGTCAATAACATATACCCCATTTTATCTTTTTAAAAAATTCAGCTCCGTCTGTTCTATGGATATTTGGGTAATTTGGCAAATCCGCCAGTTTGTCATTTTGGGTTGTGTTTAGAGTAAAATCGCCTTTCTGCCCGGTTAATGTCGCCGTCGAGCAGCTTTAGAACGGTATTTGCGATATCGGCCTTCATATTATGCTTATAGATTAACCCCCGAAACGCAGATTGAAAGCAAAAATTGCGATATGAAAAGACAAGGGCTTGCAGGTCTCTTCTTCCTGCAAGCCCCGTAAAGATTACAGTTTTGGAGCATTCGGCGTTGCGATTCTCAATAGCGTTTCTATATTACCCATATTAACAGATGTTGTCAAGCAAAAAGTTGCGATTTTGCATGCAGGAAGGCAGAATCTGTAACGAGATAAACGGGAATCCCCTGTATTGGCGGTAACACCGAATCAATTGAAGTCGAAACAGGCAAACCTCACCGCGACATCGACTCAATCAGCTCCTTGAGCAACGGGTCATCACAGCACTTAGTCAGCTCAGTCTTGAGGTATTTAATATACTCCCGTCCGTTGATGCCGAGCGGCTGCTGCCATTGCTCGAATCGCTTCTGGATTCGGCGGGCATGCTTCTGTGCCCAATGTTGTTTTTGGCCTTCTAACATCCTTTTCTCCGGCCTCCAACATATTTGTTTTAATGGACAACAGACAATATTATCTTTTTTGGCGGGATTGTCAAGTGATTTTTTGAGGATTGTAGCGTTTTCTTCTCATTACATTTACCACACCGAAGCCGAGAAGCAAAAGCGTGGTATATAAGCTGTCCTTTAAATGACAAAGGGGAACTGCAGCATAATTTTGCAGTTCCCCAATATTAACAGGTATGGTTAGTGCTTATTGTTTTAAAATTTGTAGGTTACTCCGGCTCCTAATCCCCAACCATCCTCGGCAAAGGAGAATTCGGCCGTCATATCCCAGTTTTTCGCGACTTCTATCTGTGCGCCGACATAGCCGCCAAAGGTGTCCATATCAGCATCTCCACTCTCTTTGTAATTCCACCAGCCGCTTCCCTCTGTTTCTGTATATTGCCAGGTCCCCTTGTCTTCATAGTCATAGTCGCCGGAAATCATATAGTAAAACGGTCCGCCGTAAAGCTTCCAGCAGCCCATATCAACGGTCGGTCCGACAGTGATCAAAATATCATAGGTTTCTACATCAAGTGTTTGTTTCCCGGATTCAGTCCAGGGCCCACCATCATCGGTATCTGAATCGGTGTACTTATCGTCCCAGCTGGTATCCAGCCAGTTCATTTGAAATGCCACGCCCCAGTCGATTTTATCTTGTTTGGCAAAGGTTATCTTGGTACCAAAACCCCAGGCGAAATCATTGTCGAAGTTGATGCCATACCACTCATCATCGCCAGTATCTTTGAACTTCGATTTAAGATCCGCGATACCGAACTGCCCATAAACTTCCCACTGGTCAGATATGCCGTAGCTGATTCTGCCCATGTACATCTGGATATCCGTATCTTTGTTTTTTAATTTAAACGAACCTGATTCGGTGTATGGACCTTCATCATCACCAGTTCCATGCCATTTTATCTTTATCGTGTCCAGGTCCTGACTCGAATAGGAGTAATTAAAACCAACTCCCCACTGGCCCGTGTTGAGCCCCGCAGTCGGAGGGCCTATATAGCCGACCGCGAAGACAGTTGAGGTTAAGAACGCCAAAACCACAACCACTATAGCTGTTCTGATCTTCATAGGATTCTCCTTAAAAAGGTTTTTGTTGCTTTTTGCTCCAAGCCCAAAGCGATTTTGAATATACCCTCATGCCTGTGACAGTCAAGAAAAAAATTTGTGAAAATGAGGAAAAAGCAGGAGAAAAGAAAGGCGGCGGTGGGATTCGAACCCACGGATAACGGTTTTGCAAACCGTCCCCTTAGGCCACTTGGGTACGCCGCCAGAGCTAAAACACTCTATCGAAATTTGACGGGTTTTGCAACCAAAATCTGCGCATGCCTAACCTGCCCTTGGCGGCTGGTGGATGCTCAGACCAAAGGCATCTTCCCACGCCTCTTTGAGAACCTCGGAAACAGTCGGGTGCGGAAAAGCAACATCGTGGAATTTTTCAGTTGTGCCGATGATAAGCCGTGCGGCAGCTATAAACTCCGTTACGCCTGCGCCGACCATAGTAACGCCTAATATCTTATTGCTTGCCTTTTCGCGAACGACTCTGATTTCACCGGCGGTTTCGTTGTGCGCCAAGCTTCTGCCGTTGGCTTTGAAAAACCCCCTGCCAACCGCAACCTCGATACCTACTTTTATGCATACTTGCTCGTTTTTGCCGACCGACGCTATTTCAGGGAAGGTGTAGACAGCCCTGGGGATAAGTGAATAGTCGCCGATTGTCGAATTACTGCCTAAAATATTATCCGCGGCGACATGGGCTTCCGCGAACGCGCCATGCGCCAGATACGTTGTGCCCACCGCATCACCAATCGCGTAAATGCAGGTGACACTTGTCTGCATTTTATCATTGACCTTTATCGCCGGGCCATTGATCTGCAATCTCAGGTTGTCGATTGTCTGCTTGTCGCAAAACGCCATTCTGCCGACTGATACGAGGACCTTTTCTGCTTCAATCGCTTGCCCCGACTCCAAAATAACTTTTGCTGAATTTCCTGTCTTATCAACCGCCGTTACCTTCTGACTGCTTAAGATTGATATGCCGAGTTTTTTGAATTCGCGTTCGAGCAGCTGGCTGACCCATTTATCCTCGATACTGATGATTCGCTCCAGCGCCTCTACAATTACGACTTTTGTTCCAACGGCGGCGTAAACGCAGGCAAGCTCGCAGCCGATAATGCCGCCTCCCACAATTACCATCGAAGCGGGAATTGTCTGCAATGATAATGCCTCTGTGCTGCTGATAATGGTTTGGCCGTCGAACGGGAACGCCGGTATTTCAACAGGGATAGAGCCGGTCGCTATTATAATTCCTCTCGTAGCGTTAATTTCGATTTGTTCCGTTTGGCTTTTAATAGAAACCGTCTTTGGCGAAGAAACACAAGCTATCCCCGCAAACATCTTGATTTTGTTTGCCTGCAGAAGACCTGAAAGACCTTTTCTGAAGCCGGCGACGATTGTGTCTTTTCGCTGCTGCATTTTTACCCAGTTGGGCGACACTGTCGGAATATCGACGCCCATAGCGGCCGCGTTTTTTGCTTGAAGCAAAACCTCAGCAGAGGCAAGAAGCGCCTTTGAGGGAACACAGCCGCGATTGAGGCAGGTGCCGCCAGTCTCGGCCTTTTCTATAATTGCGACCGTCGCCCCTTTTTGTGCGCAGCAAATCGCCGCGTAATATCCGCCTGGCCCCGAGCCGATTACAACTACATCAAATGTCTCAGCCATTCTCGAAACTCCAAAAGTTAATAGTATAGCTGAAAATTATTTCCCCTGATACGGCAAACCTTTTTTGTAAAGCTGCAGGCGGTCATCTATTTCACGAGCGAGATGGGCCAATCCCGCTTTTCTGGCGATGTTCATCGCCTTTTCAGCGGCAGCTTTTGCATCGTCGAATCTGCCTGCGTCAGCATAACTAACAGCTAAATTATCCAGCGTCCTCGCCAGGCCGTTAAGAGCGCCTGCATTGTTGGGATCCAGTTCCGTGACCCTGGTAAAATGTCTTATGGCCTCGTCGTACTTCTTCTGCATAGTAAGTGCAACTGCCAGATTGTAATGCAGCTCCGTGGAATTCTCGTTTAACCGCAGATACTTATTAAAACAGGCAATCGCTTCGTCGGTCCTGCCTGCCGACATTAACGCAACCGCCATCGCACTGGGAGCGTGTGCATTGCTGGGATCCAGTTCCAGTACGATTGATAGCTGACTTATGGCCTCGTCATATCGCTTTTGCATAAGCAGCGCCGATGCCAGACTGTAGTGCACTTCCGCGGGGGCATCCTTGCGTTTTGCAAGCTCGGTAAAGCAGTCGATTGCCTCGCTGATTTTCCCCTGCTTTAAGTAAAGTTTGCCGAGGTTGTTTCTCGCCTCAACAAATTCCGGAACAAGCTGGACCGCCCTGTTGAGATGTATTGCCGCTTCGTCGAGCAGGCCCGCCTCGGACAAGGCGTGTCCATAGTTGTGTTCCGCTGCCGCGTTATCCTTAGTAACATTCAGAGTATGCTCAAACAGCGTTATAGTATTTTGCCAATGTCCAACCTGCATCCGCGTAAGAATTATAAAAACGGATAGTACGGATATCGCCGATACCGCTGCGATAACTTTCAAATGAAACCTACTTTCGACGAGGTCTTTGACGGCCCAGGCGACGATAATCAGCAGGCCAACCATTGAGAGGTACATATACCTGCATGCTATTGCCTGCGCACCAACCTGGACCAGCCCAATCATCGGCACCAACGTCCCGACGTACCACAGCCAGCCGACGGAGATATATCTTTTTCGACGCCCCATATAAATGCTGAAGATAGTTATCAGGACAAACAGCAGCGTGCAAATCACGACCGCGGCATCCGAAAAACTCGTGCGTGGATGCGGGTGATAAACAGCCAGCCCGCTCGGCCATATCATTTTTCCGATGTACTTTATATAGGAAAGAAATGTATTAGCGATTCGGTAATCCAAGGGCATATGCTCCGTCGTAGACATCGCCCCGCCGCTCTTCTGTGAGACGAAGGTCATCACGCTCAAAAACGCCGACATCGCCAGCAGGGGAATTTTTTCAATTATTAACCATTTCAGAGAGGTCTTTTGCCCTTCTTCTTCCCGTCTTCCGTCTTCTGTCCTCCGTCCTCCGATTCTTTTAAGGGGCCAGTAATCCAGCAGAAGCAATACTAAAGGAAGCGTAACAACAATCGGCTTTGTCATAATACACAGGCTAAAAACCAGCAGCACCAATATATATCGCCCGAACGCCGGCTGTCTCGTATAACGCACATAGGCGGCCATCGTGAGCAGCCAAAACAGACCGCTAAGAACCGTTTTTCGCTCTGATGCCCATGCGACGGACTCCACCTGCACCGGATGCACTGCGAAAACCGCCGCTACAAATGCGCTTGCCCAGATTGAACCGCTTATACGTTTGAGAATCCAGAAAAGCAACAGCGCGTTGACAATATGAAAAGCCACGCTGACAAGATGATGCCCCAAAGGATTCAGGCCGAAAACCTGGCAATCAAGCATATGACTAATCCATGTCAGGGGATGCCAGTTTGATGCGTACGGCTTCGTAAAGGCCCATGTCACCGACTGTTGAGTTATCCCTCCGGCGACGTGCTGGTTTTTTACTATGTATTCGTTATCGTCGTATCCGACAAAGCCATTGTGCCTTATCAGCTCATAGGCAATAATCGTGGCCGCCGCAAGCGCGATAAAGATGAACAGCGTTACCCGCCTTTTACGGCGTTCCGCTTCTACAACAGATAACCCGTGTTCGGTCAACTTTTTCTTCGCCATAAGTCCCGGCTGACACCATACCCATCGCCCCACCCAAAAAGCGATCGTATTTTATCCTTTGTGCTGCGGCAAACAAGGGAAATCAAGAAAGAGAAGTAATGCTTTTATAGGAAGGTAAAGCGAGATTGACATGCTGAGTATAGAATCAGAAAAAGTTATACTTTCCCGAAAACGACGCAGGCGTTGTGTCCGCCAAAACCAAACGAATTGCTCATCGCGACGCCGACTTTATGCTCCCTGGCTTTCAAAGGCACAAAATCCATCTTCGCATCGCAACGCTCGTCCACGTTATCGAGGTTAAGCGTAGGCGGGACAATCGAATTTTTAATCGCCATCGAACACACTATCAGTTCAACGGCTGCACTTGCCCCAAGTAGATGGCCGTGTGCGCCCTTTGTCGAACTGACCATAATTTTGTATGCGTGTGCCCCCAGCACGCTTCTTATGGCTGCACTTTCGGCGATATCGTTCAACTCGGTGCTTGTGCCGTGCGCATTGACGTAATCAACCTTTTCGGGTGAAATCTGCGCGTCTTTCAGAGCAAGCTCCATTGCCTTTGCTGCACCAGCTCCATCCTCCAGCGGCGCCGTTATATGGTTACCATCATCCGTCGCCCCGTATCCCAGCACTTCCGCGTATATCGCGGCTCCGCGTTTTTTGGCGTGCTCGTATTCTTCGAGAATCGCTATGCCTGCGCCCTCTGCGAGTACGAAGCCGTCCCTGTCCTTATCGAAAGGCCTCGACGCCTGTGCAGGGCTGTCGTTTCGCAAGCTTAGCGACCTTGCGGCGCAAAAACTCGCTAATCCTAACGGCGTAACAGCGGCTTCTGTTCCGCCCGTTATCATCACGTCGCTGCGACCCGCTACAATATTACAAAAAGCCTCGCCTATCGCGTGGTTGCTGCTGGCGCATGCACTTGAAATGCTGAAATTCGGCCCGCGCAGACCATATTGTATTGCGATATTGCCTGCGGCGGCATTGCCCATAAGCCGGGGAACCGTAAAAGGTGAAATCCTCATCGGCGCCTTGTTCAAAAGTATCAGATGCTGTTCCTCGATTTCCTTTATGCCGCCGATACCCGTGCCGACGATAGCACCCATCCGGTACGGGTCTTCCTTGCTGAAATCCAGACCGCTTTCCTTAACCGCCTGAATTGCTGCGGCAACCGCGAACTGGGAAAATCGGTCCATCCGCTTGCTCTCGCGGAAGTCGATATATTTGGTTACCTCGAAATGCTTTACTTCGCCGCCGAAATGAACCGGGTAAGCAGTGGTATCGAACGATTCAATCGTCGCAATCCCGCTTTTACCCTGGCAAATCGCCCCAAAAAACTCGTCAGCGGTTTCTCCCAAGGCCGTAATACAGCCCAGGCCCGTGATAACTACTCGTCGTCTGCTCATTGCGATTTCTGTTATTTCTTCTTTGTCGCTTTTGCTACATTGACGATGTAGTCGACCGCCGCCCCGACTGTCTGTATCTTCTCGGCTTCCTCATCCGGGATACTCATCCCGAATTCGTCCTCGAATTCCATTACCAGCTCCACTGTATCCAGCGAGTCGGCATTCAGGTCGTTTATGAAGGAAGTTTCGCGGCTGATCTCCGCCTTATCAACGCCCATCTGCTCGCTAATTATGTCAATGACTTTCTGCTCTACTGCTTGGACATCCATATCAGCACTCACTTGGTATTCCTCCAATAAACAGGATTTTTACACAAATCGTCCACCAGCGGTTTTTAACATCAACGCTGCGCCATCCAATTGACGGTCGGGTGGTATATTAACGACCCAACGCACTACAGACAACCATTTTTTTTGAAAATTTTTGTAAAAAACTATACGCAGATAATCATATAGGCAGGCCGATACCTTTCGTCAACGGGCTTTTTCATCGTAAACTTGCTGTTTTATTCTTGCGGTTTGGGCAGTAAATGCCAAAATGAGTCAAATAGCGCTGATATGGATAATCTCAATACGAACAATCAGGCGGGCAATCACTTTGCTGACTCCATAGATGTCAGGAAACGTGGCTGGCTGCGTCGCCTTTTCGCTTTTATAGGGCCTGCCTACTTAGTCAGCGTCGGATATATGGACCCGGGCAACTGGGCCACAGATATCGAGGGAGGAGCCCGATTCGGCTACAAACTAATCTGGGTTCTGCTGATGTCCAATCTTATGGCGGTCCTTTTGCAGACCCTTGCGGCTCGCCTGGGAGTCATTACTGGGCTTGACCTGGCGCAGGGCTGCCGACGTGAATACCCGAAACATTTTAATCTGCTGCTGTGGGTGTTGGCGGAAACCGCAATAGCCGCGACCGATTTGGCAGAGGCGCTGGGAACAATAATCGGATTAAACCTGTTGTTGGGCCTGCCCTTACTGTGGGGTTGTTTAGTTACCGCCTGTGATACGTTCCTGCTCTTGGTATTGCTTCGGTTGGGCGTCCGCAAAATGGAGGCGTTTATCGTTACGCTCGTTGCGGTCATAGGTGGATGTTTTATATTGGAGGTATTCCTCGCGAAGCCGGAGTGGTCAAGCATTGCCGCGGGATTTAAACCCAGCTTGGATTCCAAAAGCTTATACATCGCCATAGGTATGATTGGCGCAACAGTTATGCCGCACAACCTTTACCTTCATTCCTGCCTAGTGCAGTCAAGGCGAATATCCAAAACTTTCCTTGGCAGAGACCAGGCGTGCAAATTTAACTTCCTCGATTCAACCGTTGCCCTGAACCTCGCATTTTTCGTTAACGCTGCTATCCTGATTATGGCGGCAGCCAATTTCCACAGCAGAGGCATCGAAGTTACAGAGATCCAGCAGGCGCATAAGCTGCTGGAGCCGATTCTGGGCTCCGCCATTGCACCAGTTGCCTTTGCAATTGCACTGATTGCCGCGGGCCAAAGCTCGACCCTTACAGGAACAATCTCAGGCCAGGTCGTTATGGAGGGCTTCCTCAATATAAAAATGCGACCCTGGCTGCGAAGATTGCTGACTCGCAGCATCGCCCTTATCCCGGCGGTCATCGTAATCGCAATAGCGGGCGACGAAGGAACGTATCGACTTTTGATTCTCTCGCAGGTTGTGCTGAGTTTGCAATTGCCCTTTGCTATTATCCCGCTCATCCACTTTACCTCTGACAAAAAGAAAATGGGCACGTTCGCCAATAACATTTTCGTAAAAATAGCCGTCTGGATTATCGCGGCTATTATTGTATCCCTGAATATGAAGCTGGTTTTTGACGAACTAATGGCTTGGGGCAGCGAGTCGCCGTGGTTGTGGTTTATTCTCGGCCCGCTTGTCACCCTGCTGGTTGGCGCGCTTGGCTTTATCACGTTTTTGCCCCTGTTCCGCAAAGGCATGGCATGGACAACGGCGGACGGCCGAGCCGGCGAACGGTTGGCGAAACAAATCAAGCCGATGACCATCAAACACATCGGCGTCGCTCTTGAGCACTCTGACGGCGATGCCAAAATTATCTCCGCTGCCATAACCCTCGCCAAAATTCATAACGCAAGCATTACACTCGTCCACGTCGTCGATACCCCCGGCGTAATGGTTTATGGCAAAGAAAGCGAAAGTGCTCACAGCACAGGTGACCAGACATATCTCGAACGATTGGCCGAAGAAGTCACGGAAAGAGAATTTCAGGTAAACACAGATTTGCGATTTGGTCAGCCGGTTGAGGAGCTTATCAAATCCGTCAAGGCAAACGGCTTCGACCTTTTAGTGCTCGGCTCCCACGGCCACCGCCTTATGGGCGATATCATTTACGGCCAGACAGTTGACGCCGTCCGCCATGCAATCGATATACCCGTCTTCATCGTCCGAACAGCCGATACAGAACACCCGCAGAGCGGATAGTCACTAAGGCTCTGAGACACAAAAATGAAATCAAGAATACAACAACTTGTTATTATTCTTACATTCATAGGGTTCTGCTGGCTCATGATGCAAGTTATTCATGAATTGGGACATGTCGTTTCAACAATTATTTCAGGTGGTCAAGTCGAAAAAGTAGTTCTTCATCCTCTGACTTTTTCAAGAACCGATGTCTCATTAAATCCTCACCCCCTTATTCAAATTTGGGGAGGCCCTATTGTGGGAGTGATTTTACCTATGGCGGCCTTGGCAATAGCACACTTGATTCACACCAATTACCTGCTTTTATTTCGATTCTTTGCTGGTTTCTGTTGTATAGCTAACGGAGTTTATATCGGTTTTGGTCCCAATACCACTGGGCTGGATACACAAGTTATGCTTTTTCTGGGTTGTGAGCGGTGGCAGCTAATACTCTTCGGCCTTCCTATTCTCGCCTTAGGTTTATACCTTTTAAATGACACCGGAAAAATATTCGGATTAGGAATACAGGATGGAAAAGTAAATACAAAAGTCGTATGGCTGTCAATTATTCTTTTCGCAAGTGTAATCGCTGCTGAGTTAATATTCAATTTACTTTAGCCGCCTGCACCGTTGCATCACCATTAATACGAGCGACGAGTCACGAGTCACGAGCGACGAACTTACATCGCCATACCGCCATCGACGCCGAGGACCTGGCCTGTGATGTAGCCGGAGTCGTCGGAAGCTAAAAATGCTACCGCCCTTGCGACGTCCTCAACATTGCCGAAGCGTTTGACGGGGATGAAATTCAGCGCGCCTTCTTTTACTGCATCGGGCAGGACAGCCGTCATATCCGTCTGGATGAAGCCCGGGGCTATGCAGTTGGCGGTAACGTTCTTTTTGCCGACCTCGCGTGCGATTGATTTGGTCATACCAATCAGCCCTGCCTTGCTGGCAGCATAGTTTGTGGAACCCGCCTGGCCTATGACGCCCGCGACGGAACTGATACTGACGATTCTGCCGAATTTGTTGCGAACCATCGACCTTGCCGCAATCCGTGTCGCCACGAAGGCCGCGCGAAGATTTACATTAATGACCTTGTCGAAATCCTCGTCGTCCATCTGAATCATCAGCTTGTCGCGCGTAATGCCTGCGTTATTGACCAGAACACCTATCCCGCCGAACTGGTTGGCAAGCTCTTCGAGAAGCGCAGTAAGCTTTTCGGAATTTGTAATATCGATGCACTTGGTTATTACATCGTATCCCTGCTGTTTGCATACGGCCACAAGCTCTTCAAGCTGCACCGCGTTAAGGTCTAAACCAGCGACGATACGCCCCTGCTTCAAAAGTTCCAATACGATTGCCCTGCCGATTCCCCTGGCGGCTCCCGTTACTATCGCCAATCTTTTCTCGGACATTTCCTTTGTCTCCAAAATTATCAATCAATAAATTTTTTACTTACAGCCGATGATGATTTTAATCATGAATCGTTCGGATTGCACGGATTTTTAAGGAGATTATTCCTGAAAGCGCATCGCTCCCCGTTAAATAATAAACTCGTGTTTATGCTCATAAGGTGCGTATATTAAAGGTGATTTTCCCCCTTTTTGATAGCAACTGAGTTGCTATTGACTGGTGTGCGTTTGGATCTCCGGGACACGATAGCCTGCAGGCAGTGCCCACACCGCTTTCAATTCATCCAAGTGATGTTCGTACACACCGCGGGGTGTGGTGTCGTACTTTTTGGCCAGATATGCCGCGCGTCCCACGGCGACGCCGGCCATGCCCAGTGTCTGCATGACTCGGATCGTACCCAAGGCCTCGTGAGTTACCGACATGTTGCGTCCGGCCATGAACAGGTTCTCTATGTTTCGCGAGTAGAGACAACGGTAGGGAATCGCGTATCCTTTGTTGTGGTCAAATCCGTGTCCATCTTTTGAATATACATAAAAGGCTGTTTGTTTGGACAAAGGCCCTTCTGTATCATTGACACGGCCTCCAAAATGAGACCTAGCGATAAACGGATCATCGGGTGATTCATTTTGATAAAGGGGGTGCGGGTAGTGCAGGTCCAA
>JBFZBL010000251.1:0-9555 GCA_041308485.1 Phycisphaerae bacterium
GATGAATACCCTTCCTTATATACTCTCTGAACTTCATATTCACCAGGCAGAAGTTTAAGCGATGCAATTCCATCTGCATTGGATACACCGCTTTGCCCCCGGTTGCCGTCTTTTTCCTGAACACTTACGTTTGTGCCGGCAACCGGCTTATTTGCATCATCCGTGATAACAACTTCAAGCGTACCTGACGGCTGGTTTGCCATATCCGGCATCACATCTGCCTTCGGCGGCGCAAGCACCACTTTAACATCAGTATCGCCGGCACTGGCGCTTACATTCCCATACATAGGCATCGAACCCATGCCAATACTCCTGGCATTTGCGTTGACATACACCTGTCCTTCGCATAGCTTGTCGATGGTAAATTTACCCTGACCGTCGGTTACGCCTCGACGGTACTGTTGGCCATGTCCGCTCACAGATACCTCCACATTGGCCATAGGCTTATCGTTGACATCAACTACAATACCCGAAATACTCATATCAGCTGTTTTCAATGTCAATGGCTTAATTTCGAGACGATTATTGACTGCATTGTCTGCATCAACCTCCGCATAGCTTTGACCGTATCCATCGGCTTGTGCAGAAATACTGTATTTTTGCTCCTCCGGAATAGCCTTATATTCATATCTGCCATCCTGGTCAGTCACGACAACATCATTGTCAAAAGATGTCCCATAGTTAGATACTCGCAGACTCACACCCACCCTTGCGCCGGCAATAGATTTTCCATTTGGGTCAACAACCTTACCTGTAAAAACGATGCCCGGCGACATATTCACATCGAATGTTCTCGTATCCTCGTCTATGTCCACCGCGGCGGCAAGATTTTGCCCCGCATGGCGGGCAACAAGAACCAACGGGGGTTCTTGAGTGCCACGTTGTTCAGGATTCCAGGAAATCTCAAATTTGCCCTCTTTGTCCGAATTAGTTTCCTTTTGCCCCATTGGACAAATTCGCAGCGATGCTCCGACGACCGGTCGGCCATTGGGGTCGCGGACGACGCCGGTGATCTTGGGAACGCCTTTAAGTTCAAACTCCAACTTCGCCGTCTTACCATCCTCAATCGTTACTGTCCGCTGTTCTCTTACGGATAAATACCCTTCCTTATATACTCCCTGCGATGAATATTCGCCCGGCTCAAGACGGATCGTTGCGATACCATCTGAATTGGATACACCGCTTGCTCCTTGCTGATCATTATTGTTTGTCCGCACATAAATACTTGCGCCGGCAACCGGATTTTTCTCATTGTCTCGGATGGTAACTTCAAGCATACCGCCCTTGCTTGCCTCAAGGATGATACCGGAACTCGTCTGTCCTGCTGTGGTGGTTACTGTTGCGGGCTTGATAATCCATTGTGCGGGTTTATCGCGTGATGGAACATCCCTTATTGTATAGGTCTTTACCTCAAGGCCGTCAAAATTGAATGTGCCGTCATCTTTTGAAACGACAGGTTTGACGCCGAATGTCCCACCCAGATTTTGCGCAGAGCAGATCAGCCGCACACCTCCGATGGCCTTGCCGGTTCCCTTTTCAATCACCTTGCCTTCGATTCTCGCCTCCACCGGCTGGACAATTCTTATATCCTTGCTTTGAACGGTATATTGCCCGGGAGTATAGTTTGAAGCAGAGTTTGGCGATTGCTGCGGCTTAAACGTGCTGATGGTTGCCATGCCCGCTTTCTTGACGGTGAATTCCGCCTTGGCCTCGGTCGGTATATTGTTAAACACAAAAATGCCGCCGGCATCGGTAGTGGTTACCAGCAGATCGAGCGGTTCAATGCTGACCAGATATCGATATTTTTCCGGCCCGCTCTGAGGATTCCCTAACAGCAGCATTGAAATCCGTACCTCAGCACCGACAACGGGTTTATCGGCATCATCCACAACGATGCCGCGTAATGCATGTGGTTTGCTCATCGGCAGCATCGTCGTTTTATCTTTCCGCATGTCCCAGTTGTCCCAGCCGATAGCGAAACCATCCTTCCTCGCAATCAACATCGCAAATTGATACTGTTTGTCTGCGGGCGTTTCTGCACTGAAAGAAAAACTGCCGTCTTCCCTGGTAATCTGTTCTTCAGTAGTTGTTTTCTTCAGTTCCTGTCCTCCGACATCAGGCATGAGTTGATAGAGCGTTACCTTTGCACCCGCGACAGGTTTATTGGCGTCATCGACGACCTTGCCGGAGCAGGTTATTTTTTTGGGTGCATCAGCGGCTGAGGAACCAGAACAGAAAATGTTCGATAAGATCAACAGCCCCACAATTATCAATCGCATAAACATCGCTGTTCTCCTTGAAAAAATCAGGGTGGCTTTTAAACCCACCTATTTCTCCATATTAAACGCTCGGCTACGCAACCAAACCCATTAATCCTTGCTACCAAATAAGTCAAGATTCTTTTGTTTCAGCGGCTGTAAAAAGTGAGAACAATCCGTACAGCCTCACTACAACTCAAAGGTTAAATAGCTTTTAAAATCGCAGAAGTTGTATATCTATAAGATTAGTAATATCAAAGACTTAATAAATTCTAAGAAAACGTCAACATTTTATTGGGATGAATGTCAATAACTGCACCGTATAACCTTCCGGCGCTGTCGTATTTTCTATCCCAGGCGTATTGACCTGCTGTGCCCACCAGAGTGGGGGCCAAACGCGTATTATCAATATAGTCGGCAATAAGTTTATCGACCGCCGCATTGGCGTCAGCCGGAATACTTTCGGTCGGTTCGACTTCGCTCACCGCAGGCTGGCCGTGTCAGATTCCCGCCAGAACAATCGCGATAATCGCAAAGGCGGCAAAAATAGGAAACGATGAGATTAGAATGATTCTCCTGGCCATGAATGTGCCCTCCAATTTGGGTATGTGGGTGTTTCATAGATTCTATCTTCCAACTAAAATCTATAACTGCAATCGACTATAGTGATTTAATCGCAATTGTAAACAGAAAAACAGGCAAAAAAACGGGGGGTGGCATCCATAAGTTTTTATTAGGACAGGGATTACGGCGCAGCAAATTTTACAAAAAAAATGAATGTGGGCTAATCGAGCGGCATCGCGAAATATTTTTCTGCGTTGTTAAAGCAGATGTCCTCGACCATTTTGCCCAACAGTTCAATGTCACCGGGCAGTAATCCCTGCTCGACATCGCCGCCGATAATATTGCAAAGTATCCTGCGGAAATACTCGTGGCGGGGAAACGATAGGAAGCTTCTCGAATCCGTCGTCATTCCGATAAACCGGCTCAGAAGCCCCATATTCGAAAGCATTTCAATCTGGTCTTCCATCCCGTTCTTCTGGTCGAGGAACCACCACGCCGAGCCGAATTGTATTTTGCCCGGGATGGAACCGTCCTGAAAATTGCCCAGCATGGTCGCCATAACGGCGTTGTCCCTTGGGTTGAGATTATACAGAATTGTTTTCGGCAGTTTGTCCGCGGCGTTGAGCCTGTCGAGAAATATCGATAAAGGCCTGGCTATTTCCAAATCACCTATTGAATCGTAACCGGTGTCAGGCCCGAGTCTAGCGAGCATTTTGCTGTTGTTATTGCGCAAAGCCCCGATGTGCAGTTGCATTACCCAGCCGGTCTCGGCGTCCATGCTTACCAGTTCGAACATCATCGCCGATTTGAACTTCAGAGATTCGTTCATATCAAGCGGCCTGTTTGTTATGATTTTTTCGAAAATTTTCGCAATCTCATCTGCGCCGTATTTTTCGGCGTATGCGGTTTCAAGCCCGTAATCCGACAGCCGGCAGCCCTCGTTATGGAAAAACTCGTGTCGCAGCCGCAGTGCTTCGATGTATGAGTCGAAAGTTCGTATCTCGCCGCCGCATATCTGGCCGAGCTTGTCTATAAATACGTTCAGCCCCGGCAAATCCTCCGTCGCGAAAGATTTATCGGGACGAAACGCCGTGTAAACTTTCAGCATGCCGGCGTTCTCGCGGATTTTCCTGTGATGAACAAGATTATCCAGCGGCCCCTCGGTGGTGCATACGAGGTCAACGTTCATTTTGCTGAGCAGTTTGCAGACGCTGAAGTCCTCTGAGTTCAGCATCTCGCTGCACGCGTCGTAAATATCTTTTGCGTTATCGCCGCTGAGCAGCTCGTTTATGCCGAAATATCTTTTCAGCTCCAGGTGTGTCCAGTGATAAAGAGGATTTCGCAGGGCAAACGGGACGGTTTGCGCCCATTTCTCGAATTTTTCGTTGTCCGGTGCGTCGCCCGTGATATATCTTTCGTCAACGCCGTTTGTCCTCATCGCCCGCCACTTGTAGTGGTCGCCCGCCAGCCACACCCTGGTTATGTTTTCGAACATGTGGTCTTCGGCAATCAGCCCCGCGGGCAAATGACAATGGTAATCATAGATTGGCATCTGCTCGGCATATTCATGATAGAGCCGGCGGGCGGTTTTGCTTTGAAGGAGAAAATCTTCGGTTATAAATGTTTGTGCCATCGGCTCTTACTCCTCGGGCGGTTTAGTGCTTGACGGGGGAGCATCTTCACGCTTATAAGTCGGTTTTTTGAATTCAGCCAGTTTCTTCGCGTAATCCGCGACCGAACTTGACGCCTGCTGATATCGCTCGGACCTGACTTTCGGCCTTTCCTTTTCGAGTTTGCGTTCACGCCACTCCCAAATCCCGTACGCAATCCAGCCGAGGCCGACAAGCACCACACCCGCTATCATTATCTTCCAGAACAAATCCATAATAGTTCCTATTTAAATATACTCAAAAAACAGGCTTCCTTTGCTTGCCGGAATATACACCAGTATCCCGTGCAAGTCAACTTTCAGGCAGATTGACTGCCTGCAAAACGGCAGTTTGTCCGGGTAAAAGCAACGTCCTCTAATCTTTGCTTAAATCGCGTCGAAAGCAGTAAATTAGCGCTAAAGCCCCCTGTTTTTTGAGCCGATAAGACATCTGATGTTATGAGTAACGGCATTGGGGGACCAAAAGACAATTATTACCTCCGAAATATTAACCTGGAATGTCGAACTAAGAATTTTCAAGGAGCTGCATTATGGCGACAACGAACACCCATGGTTCTGATAACGCTTCGCCTGCCGCGACTATTCAGTCACCCGCTGGCACAACAGCCAAGGCCAAAGATATCGCGCAATATGAAGTTGTCAGTATAGACAAAAACGCCTCTGTTTATCAGGCCATAGACCTGATGGTCAAACACAACATTACCGGCCTGCCCGTTGTCGATGACTCGGGTCTTCGCGGCATCATCTCCGAAAAAGATGTGTTAAAACTCCTTTATGACGTCGAGTTTCAAGGCGGATGCGTCGGCGATCATATGACGACGGAAATCCTGACTTTTGACGAGGAAGATGACGTTGTCGATATCTGCCAGTGCCTTATGAGCAACAATTTCCGAAGAGTTCCGGTATTGCGCCGCGGAAAACTTGTCGCCATCATAACCAGGGCCGACCTCATCAGGGCCAACAAATACAGGTTCAGACCCGTCGCCCCGCACGACAAGACAATGTCCCACCCGAATTTCCTCCGCGCAAAGGACGTTATGACCTGCGGCCTGCTCACGGTCAGAAGAAACTCCCCCATTTACACGGCGATGGAACTTATCGCGACCGGGGATATTACCGGTTTGCCGGTCGTGGACGATTCGATGAAACTCATCGGCATCGTTTCCGAAAAAGACCTTATAAATCTTTTGTGCGACCCCGACGCAAAGCCTGGTTTCGTGCAGGACTGTATGACAAGGGACGTGGTCAGCTTTGACTGGGATGATTCGCTCTTCGAGGTTTGTCACTGCCTGATTAACAACAATTTCCGCCGAATACCGATTCTCGAAAAAGGAAAACTCGCGGGCATTATCAGCAGACGCGACATAATTATCTACATAATGCAGAACCGCACGCATTTCTTCAGCCAGAAACCAAAAGATTAACCTTCAAGGCCGTATGCAGTTGTCACACCGTATACGTTGACGCGGCAGTATCGCCGCCCCGGCCGGTCCAGTTGGTATGGAAAAACTCACCCCTCCGCTTATCGACCCGCTCGTAAGTATGCGCGCCGAAATAATCACGCTGCGCCTGCAATAAGTTCGCGGGTAATCTTTCGTGACGATAACCGTCATAAAATTCGAGAGCTGCGCTGATTGTCGGAACCGGAATGCCGAGTTTCACAGCCGTTGTAACAACCCGCCGCCATGATGTCTGCGCCTTTGTCATTATCCTCTTGAAGAACGGGTCGAGCAGAAGATTTTCGAGGTTCGGGTTTTTGTCGAATGCCTTTTTAATGTCACCCAGAAATACCGAGCGGATAATACACCCGCCGCGCCACATCAGCGCCACGCCGCCGTAGTTGAGGTTCCAGCCGTATTCCTTGGCCGCCGCTCGCATAAGCTGGTAACCCTGCGCGTAGCTTATAATCTTCGATGCGTAAAGCGCTTTACGCAAATCTTCGATGAATTTTGCCTTGTCGCCTTTAAACTGCGCCTTCGGGCCTTTCAATACCTGCGACGCTTTCACTCGTTCCTCTTTAATGGCCGACAAACAACGCGCGAATACCGCCTCGCCGATAAGCGTCAGCGGCTGCCCTGAATCCAAAGCAGCAACAACCGTCCACTTGCCCGTGCCTTTTTGTCCCGCGGTATCCAGTATCGAATCAATAACCTCTTTTCCCTGCTCGTCTTTGTAGGCGAGAATGTCACGCGTAATCTCAATCAGATAAGAATTCAGCTCGCCCTGGTACCACTCAGCAAAAATCTTGTGCATCTCCGGGTTGCTCAAGCCCAGTCCCTCCTTCATCATTTGATACGTCTCGCATATCATCTGCATATCGCCGTATTCGATGCCGTTATGCACCATTTTCACGAAATGTCCCGCGCCGTTTTCGCCGACCCATTCGCAGCAGGGTTCACCCTTGTCTGTTTTTGCGCATATCGCCTGGAATATCGGCTTTACGCTCGTCCACGCCGCCGGCGACCCGCCCGGCATAATCGACGGCCCGCGCAATGCGCCTTCCTCGCCGCCGGAAACGCCCGTGCCGATATACAGCTTGCCCTTGCTCTCGACGTGTTTTGTCCTGCGAATCGTGTCCGGGAAATGCGAGTTGCCGCCGTCGATAATTATGTCCCCATTATCGAGGTGCGGCAGAATCTGCTCGATAAAATCATCAACCGCCTGTCCCGCCTTGACCATCAGCATTACCTTCCTCGGCTTTTTCAGGTTCGCCGTCAGTTCTCCGATTGACTTGCAGCCGATTATCTTTTTGCCTTTTGCCCGTCCGTTCACAAAATCATCTACTTTCGATGTAGTTCTGTTGAAGCAGGCAACGGTGAACCCTTTGCTCTCCATATTTAAAATCAGGTTTTCACCCATTACCGCCAATCCGACCAATCCGATATCCGCCTGTGGTGAGCTTGCCGAATCCGCCTGTGACATTTTATAATTCCTTTCTTTCTGTCATTCCCGCGAAAGCGGGAATCCACGAGTTTATTCTCTTATTCGCGGGATACTGCCGTCCGACAGTCGGTACAGCGTCTCACCCGCGTTATGCACAACTAAAATTCCCTTGTCTTCCTTGCCTTCGTAATTCTCTATATCGATTTGTTCCGGGTCCATATAGCCCAGGTTGATTTTCCTGCATCGCTCTCTGCTTATGCTCGTTGCCAGCACGACGTTGATTCTCGGTTTTTCCACGCCGTCTTTATAAGTACCGATACCTTTGACGTGCGTGCAGTGTGCTATTGCCCCCCACGGGTAATCCTTGAACATGTCCCACTGCTTGAGGAAATAATCCCGCGTATGATAGCCGACTTCCTCGATTGTTTCGCCGTGCGTGACGGAAACATCCGTTATATGCGGCGCGTAAATTATCAGCGTCCCGCCGTCCTCAATCACCGGCTCCAGCTTATACATCACCTTGCCCGCCGTCCATATCTCGTCATACATCTTCGGTGCTATCCCCAGCACTGTCTTATAGGGTTTGTCTTTGTAAACAATGTGTACCTTCGCCGACAAATCCGCTGCCCGCTCCCACGTTTCCAAGGTGTCCCCGATGAATATCCCTTTGGCTTTGTCCTTGTCGGCAACCAGCGCAAAAAGCGTATGCGGAACTGTTATATATGATGCCGCGTTCTCGACAACCTCTCGTGTCGCTGTCCATTTGGTGCCGTTTATCGCCGGGTTCGTTATCACGGCGCCCAGCCAGTGGAAAAAGTTTATGATTTGAGGCCCCGCGACGCCCGGGAAGATATATTTATGCCCTCCCGAAAATCCCACGACCTCGTGCGGAAACACCGGCCCGATGATGAAAAACTCATCGTAATCGAAAATCAGCTTATTGATCGTGACCTCGACTTCCTCTTTGAATATCCCCTTGGTCAGCCGTTCGATTTTGTCCGCGTGAATAGTGCCGATGCTTTTGAATGTTTCAGGCCTGTCCCAGAGGTGGTTGAAAAATTTCACGGATTTATATTTGCCGTTTCGCTCATCTTTGGTCATCGAGAGCCGCGCGCAAATCTGCTCTTCGCTTATCGGCTGATGTGTCCCCAGCGCGACAAGAACATCTAATTGCTTGACATCGCTGCCGATGCAGTCGTAAACGGCCTTGAACACGCTGCCGATCGGCCCTGAGCGGGTGTTGTCCGGAACAATAGCGAGGACGCTTTTGCCGGAGTAATCCCTCTTGCCTAAATACTCGGCGGCTGCCTCCTGTATCTGCTCCTTGCTGATAACCCCATCTACATATTGCCGTTCAATTACCATTTTTGTCATTCCCACGATTATCTGTCATTCCTGCGCAAGCAGGAATCCATTTTTCTGTCTTCTGTCTTCCGTCTTCCGGTTTCACTTTTCCCACGGCGGCTTGCCGGGCAGCGAATTCTCGAACTCCATAATCAGCTTCTGCTCATAGCCGCCGGCGAACTGCCCCTTGAGAAACCTGTCAAACGCCTCGTTATAAAACCGTTTCCACGATTCCGGCTCTTTGCCCGGCACCACCGGATAAAATAGCGCCCCCGCAGCCCTTGCCGCCTGCAAATCGCCCGGAGCGTCGCCGACCATTAAAACATGGTCCTTATCGTATCGACCTTTCGTCGCATATTCAAGGTGCTGGGCCTTCGTTCCCATTTCCTGGCCCGCTATTACTTCTACGTATTTTGCGATATCATGCTCCTGCCATTCCCGCACCAGTGCCTCCCCGGGCGTCGCCGATACCACTATAACATCCGCTTTTGGCCCGATTTTCTCCAAACTCTCCCTCACAAACGGAAAGGGCGGTATCCCTTTTACGATGTCCGCGACCGCCTTGTTTACCTTTATGCTCCAGTCCAGCGCCTGCTCCAATTCCCTCTTCGCCGCAGGGTCTTTCGCCGCTTCGATAGCCTTTTTTAGCCCGTCATTGCTCAATACGCTCTTCGGGTCATCCACCCACTCGAAATAATGCTTCGGCTGCGGAATCTTAAATCCCCTTTGCTTTACGTGCGGATGATTAGGCAGCAGTTCCGACAATAATCTTTTCAGTGTCTTGTACCTGTTGTTCCCTCGTGTCTTGCTGAATAAATCCGCGAAAACCCTGCATTC
>JBFZBL010000252.1:0-4051 GCA_041308485.1 Phycisphaerae bacterium
TGACATTTTAAAAACCAATCGTTATAAGGCCGACTTTCGTAACATTTTGGCTAACCGTGGACTTATTATAAGGGTTAGTCGAGGTTTTGCCAGACCGCAGTGCCGGACAGGGTAAAAAAGGGCAAAATAAGGGCTTAAAGTCGATGTCGAAGTTAAACGATATTTACGATGGCTGGGTTGTGAGAGAGGAAGAAATTTTTGGGGATTTTTTTTGCACCGGCAATGGCCCTTTAGCGTATAGATATATAGTGGTTAAAGGCGTAGGGATAAGCCGGATATTAGCGACGCCAACGGAGAAAAGGTCGCGAAAATGATACGTCAATTAATGAAAACTCGTCGTAAGCAAGTCCTGATAGATATCAACACGCAACTGGACTTTTTTGTGGATGGAGGCAGGGCGCGTGTTGGTAACCGCAGAAGGGTTCTAAGCCACATCAGAAGGGTAGTAGCTTTTGCCCGCGCCAGGAAAATTCCGGTCGTATCGATATGCGAGGTACATCCTGATAATAACGGCGGGTACTGCGTGGACGGGACGGAAGGGATGAACAAAATCAACTACACGCTTTTGAGCAGCCGGGCGAGCTTCGCGGCGGACAACAACACGGACCTGCCGGTGGATTTGCTGAGGAAGTATCGACAGATTATTCTGCACAAACGATGCTTAGACCCGTTCGATGAGCCGAGGATAGACCGGCTGCTGAGCGAAATCCGAGCAAATGAATTTGTTCTGATAGGCGCATGTGCAGAAGGAGCAATCGAGGCAACGGCGCTGGGACTGCTGCAGCGAGGCAAGCGAGTCACCGTTGTGGTCGATGCGGTGGGGGCACAGGACAAACAAAAGGCGAGGCACGCATTTCGCAAGATAGCGGCCAAGGGCGCCAAGCTTATCGAGACGAGGAAGTTCGCGGGCATATCGCATCTGCGAACGGTAGGCACTTTCAATGACGACATTATGCATGAAAGCCCAGATATAGTTACGGCGGACCTGCTGGTTGAGTAACCCGCAACAAACAATCATCAATTGGTTTATTACAAAAACCCCATTTATCTCAAACAGCCCTCGGACTGCATACTAAATGCATTTTCAGCCGAAGCGAATAAGTATTTGCGCGGAGGGCTTATTTCTGTATAATAGAGAATCAGGCAATAAGTCCTATAGCAGGAACGTCTTTTCTGCAGGCAATTACCCACACCGTAATTGATATTTTGAGTATTAATCAAAATCGCGGAATAACGGAGAATTCTTAATGAACAGGCCGTTAATCACGGTTCTGGTCTTAATGGCCCCCCTTAGCTGGTGTGGAGCCGAACAGCCGGAGATTGTGGCCCCATTTGAAAGCGACACCCAGACGGTACGGGGGAGCCGGATTGATGCGCTGGCGGCTGCAGGGCTTAACAAATACGGTCTGGCGCCGGGGCCTCTCTGCTCAGACGAAGTTTTCATAAGACGCGTATATCTGGATGTAATCGGGACGATACCGACGCCCGCGGAAACCCGCAAATTTCTGGAAGACAGCAGCCCGAACAAGCGCATAGCACTTATTAACCGCCTGCTGGAACGGGAAGAGTTTGCCGACTACTGGGCGCTGAAGTGGTGCGACCTGCTGAGGGTTAAGTCGGAATTTCCAATCAACCTGTGGCCTAACGCGGTGCAGGCATATTACCGCTGGATTCACGATGCGGTACGTATGAATATGCCCTATGACCGGTTCGCACGAGAGCTATTGACTTCGAGCGGCAGCAACTTCCGCGAGCCGCAGGTAAACTTTTACCGCGCGATTCAGGGCAGGCAACCATCCGATATAGCCCGGACGGTGTCGCTGACATTTATGGGGACACGTTACGAGAATTTTCCTCAGGCCGTCCGCACGGATATGGAGCTGTTCTTCTCACAAGTCGCCTATAAAAAAACCGCCGAATGGAAAGAGGAAATCGTGTATCTGAACCAGGCGTCCAGCGGAAACAAAGTGGCGGTTTTGCCCGACGGCAAAATAATACAAATCAGCCCAGAGGACGACCCGAGGCAATTATTCGCTGACTGGCTAACCGAGCCGAATAATCCGTGGTTTGCGCGGAATATAACCAACCGCGTATGGGCATGGCTGATGGGCCGCGGTATTATCAATGAGCCGGATGATATACGGCCTGACAATCCGCCGGTAAATCCTGAACTGCTCGGATTTCTGGAAAAGGAGCTTGTGAGGTCCAAATACGACCTGAAGGCCATTTACCGGCTTATCCTCAACTCAAGCACCTATCAGCAATCCTCAATTGCCCGCGGTGATAATGCGAAAGCCGAGGCGATGTTCGCCTGTTACACAGTCCGGCGGCTGGATGCGGAAGTGCTGATTGACGCTTTAAACGAGATTGGCGGGACAGGGGAAAAATATTCGAGCAATATACCGGAGCCCTACACGTTTATTCCCGAGGGACAGCGAACCGTTAAACTGGAGGACGGCAGCATAACAAGTGAGTTTCTTGAGATGTTCGGCAGGCCAACGCGTGATACGGGGCTGGAATCGGAACGCAACAACCAGCCATCGGATTCTCAGCGGCTGTATCTGCTGAATTCCAACGATATCAAAAACAAGATTGAGCGAAGCCCGATACTGCGCCAGCAGGCGGAAGCCGCGAAAGGCAACCGCACGGAGCTTATCAAAAATATTTATATAACTATCCTGTCGCGTTACCCGACGCCGGATGAAATAAAAACCGTGGAGAAATATTTTGAAGGTGAAGGGATGACACGGAAGGCGGCAATAGAAGATTTGGCGTGGGCGCTAATTAATACAAAGGAATTTTTATACAGGCATTGAAATAGCGACAAAATATATGAAAGAGCAAATACAAATAACTCGTTTGAGCCGGCGAGAGGCGCTGAAACTAGGTCTTCTGGGGGCGGCAGGTTTTGCCTTCGCTGAAAGATTAAGCGGATACGCACGCGGAGAGGACGCGAATTCGCCGAGGGCTATCAAGCGGGCAACTGCCAAGGCGGTAATAGAGCTGTGGATGTCGGGCGGGCCGTCGCATTTGGATACATTCGACCCCAAGCCGGGGGCGGGAAATGATTACTGCGGCCCGTTCAAAACTCCGATTGCGACAAATGTGGACGGCATACAAATCTGCGAACTGCTGCCGCAACTCGCCAAGCAGGCGGACAAGTATTCAATCATCCGCAGTATGACCCACGGCATTAACGCTCATGAGACGGCAACATACAATATGAAGACCGGCCGAAAACCCGGCGACAATCTCGTTTATCCCGGCATGGGGGCGGTTGTCTCATTATTCAAAGGATACGACCACGGCTATAAAGGCCTGATTCCTCCGTATATTGCGCTTACGGCAACAGAGGGGCGATTCGCGGAGGAAGGATTCCTCGGCCCGCGATATAAGCCCTTCGCGACGGGAGGCGACCCGAGCCAGAAACGTTTCGTGGTATCAGGCGTCGTCGCGGAAGGCATTTCAGACGAGAGACAAAAAAGCCGACGCGAATTACTTCACTCGCTCGATTCATTAGGCAAGGCGATGGCGGGGAATGCGCAATTCGCACAATTAGACAAATGTGAAGACAAGGCGTACAACCTGATTCTCGGCGACGGCGGCAAGGTATTCGATATGTCGAATGAAAAAGACGAGCTTAAAGACAAATACGGCAGGAATAAATTCGGACAATCGTGCCTGATGGCGCGGCGGCTCGTGGAAATCGGCGTTCCATATATTACCGTTAATTATGGAGGCTGGGACACGCATAAGCAGCACTTCGAGGCGATGCGCCGCAAGCTGCCGGAAATGGACAAGGGAATGGCTGCACTATTGCAGGACCTGAGCGACCGGGGGATGCTCGACAGCACGATAGTAGTATGGGCGGGCGAATTCGGGCGCACGCCGAAAATACTATGGGAATCACCATGGAACGGCGGGCGGGGGCATTACGGCAACTGCTTCAGCGCGGTCGTCGCGGGCGGCGGGTTCAAAGGAGGACACATCGTCGGCGCATCGGATGATAAAGGCGAGGAAGTCGCACAGCGGCCTGTGCTCGCGGCAGATT
>JBFZBL010000253.1:0-5236 GCA_041308485.1 Phycisphaerae bacterium
TGGGTCGCCATTCGCTTGTTAAGATTCTTCATCACCTCGGCAGGTGAGAAAATGTGATAGGTATTGTCAACGGTAGTCCTCATAACCAGCGCCTGTTTGAGGAAAATGGTCAGCAGCGCCGCCGGCATACCGTGACCAACAACGTCGGCTACATAGAAACCGAGATGCTTTTCATCAATCCTGACGGAATTGTAAATATCGCCCGAAACCCACTCTGCGGGTAAAAACACCGCCGCCCATTTTATTTTGTCGGTATTGGGCAGTTGCGTGGGCAGAAAATCCTGCTGCACAAGCCCTGCCAGCCGGAGCTGCTCGGTCAGGTTGTCAACCATAGCGCCGGTCATACTGAGCTGTTCAGCGAGTTTGTTTTTGTAAATGGTCTGTATCTGCTTTGGCGGAACGGCCGGCTTTACCGCCATCCCTTCGCTTTTCTTGCGATAAGCAAGATTCACGCTCACCCTCGTCCAAAGCTCATCGATGGAAACGGCCTCGGTTGTCCCGCTCATAGTAAAGCTGCTTTTGACCGGCGCCAGCGAAAAACTCTTCACCGGTACCTTTACACGGTCGGTGATAAGAATGACCCCGATACTTTCCATTTCGAGCGTCTCGATTATACGCGCCAACTTCTGCTGCTGATCGGTGTCTGAGTCCACCGCATCCACTATTACCGTCCCCACCAGACCAAGTTTGTTTCTTACGTCGGCGAACTTGTCGATTCGAAGCACCTGATGAGTGAGGTTTCTCTCTTTAAGCAGCCGCTTTATTTCCTGCGGTATGCTCTTCTGGTTGGTCAGGTATACAACATCAACAAAGCTTTTTTGAAGCTCGATAGCACTTAGCAATTCAGTATTGCTCATTTGTTATCCCTTTTTAATTCAACTCTGGCCCCTCAGGGGCAAATAAAAGTACGATTCGACAAACAATGCCATATTTCGAATGCAAATCATAAAGCGGCAAAGTAATTTCGGTATGTTCTGCGCAACACTTTGCCAGTTTTTTCTTTTTTTTGTGTCTATGCGAATTATCGGCTACAATTACCGCTGGCCGGCAACTTTTGCGGGTTTGCGTCCACAAAAAAAGGACGGTTATGAAACAGAGCAATAATAGTCCGGGAATATCGATATTCGCAGTTTGATTAGATGCTGACCGGCCGGTCTTCCTGCAGCCGTCAGCCGGAGAAAATCGCTGAACCTATTCGCAAAATGGTAGCCCCCTGCTCCACCGCAATCTCATAATCCGAACTCATACCCATACTCAATTCCGTAAAATGCTGGCCGACAACCCTCTCTCCTCGCATTTCGACAAAAAGTTCTCTGGCGCGTGTAAAGCATTTGCGAATCACGTCTTTGTTATGGGTCAGAGGTGCCATAGTCATCAGCCCCACTAATTTGAGATTAGGCAGGGTATCCATCTGTTCAGCCAGATGCGGAACCGCCCCGACGGAAACCCCGTATTTCTGCGACTCCTCAGAGGTATTAACCTGCAGCAGGACCTTCGGCGTGATATCCATCTTGGCGGCGGTAGTATTGATTTCCTCCGCCAGTCGAAGCGTATCGACCGAATGTATAAGCGTTACCATCGGCAGAACCTGCCTGACCTTGTTTCGCTGGAGATGTCCAATCATATGCCAACTGATCTTCTTCGGCACCCAGGGTTCACCTGCATTTCGCTGAAGAAACTCATCCACCTGGCTGGCTACCTTTTTGAGCTGCTGCACCCTGTTTTCGCCGAACTCGGTCAGACCCAGCCGAATGACCTCCTCTATTGCCTCCTGCGAGGCGGCCTTGGTAACGACGACGAGCTTGACCTCTGCCGGGTCTCTGCCCGTCCGGGCACAGGCCGAAGATATGCTTTCCTTTAGACGCTTGATACGTTCAGCTATCTTTACCATAAAAAACTAAAGTAAAGGACACTATCAATCATACCGATAAAACCAACGCAGGATTCTTACCCGCGAGATAGTAATTTAAGCCAATACTGCCGATGTTGCAAGCGTATTTGACAGATTCAGATACGAGTTTCGAGTTACTAAAAAAGGTGCAAATTAGGCATTTTTAACTTGCTTTTTGAAGTATGCTGGTATACAATTAAGATTTGTTCAGGCAAATTGGTGGGAAAGGCCCATTTCTGAAAAATGAGGTTGAAGGTACTTTTTGTTTGACAGTCAATCAGGGGCGGGTTAGATTCCACTTTTTTGCTACAAGTTAATCATAGAGATAAATCTGCGTAGACGCAGTTCCCGAACCTCGGCGAGGCAGCGTGGCACACCGGTTTCCCCCCCAGCCGGTCCCACCACCTCGCCTTTTTTTTATTAACTTTTAATCGCCTCTTGGCCTTTAAAATACCTGCTGAAAATCATAAAAACCGCAATAGCCGCAATTGCCATCGCCCCGCCGAAGACAAAAGTGTAAACAGACGATTTATCCCATAAGAAACCCGCAACGATGCCGGCCGGCAAGGCGGCCAGACCTGTAATAGTAGAGTATGTTCCAAGAGCGGTCGCCCTCGAATCAGGTCCCGCAAGGTCTGATACAAGCGCCCTTTCCGTGCCGTCAACCGCGGCAAAAACCACACCATAAAGAGCAAACAAAATAATGTAAAGCGGCAGTGAATTGCTGAACGCGAAACCAAACGATACAGCCGCAAACAGCCCAAATCCGAAAATCAAAACCTTCTGCCTGCCAATCTTATCTGAAAGCAAGCCGAAGGGAACAGCTAAAGCACTTTGGAAAACATTAAAAAGAACATATAAAAGAATCGGTGCGGTAGTCGCCCATTTGCCCTCGAACAAATGCTGAGCCCTCAAAACAAAAAACATATAACTGAAATTGCCGAGTGCGAAAATCGCGGCCACAAAAATAAAAAGTTTGAGCGGCCGGGGCAAAATCGACAAGCTGAGCTTCAGTTTCGCGTTTTGCCGGGGCATTTCCGGCTCACTGACAAACCGAAGCGGAACCAGCGAAGCGAGTCCTATTACTGCCGAGATGATTATAACGTCGCCGAATTTAAGCTTTGTGAATTGCAAAAATATAAACGCCAGCCCCGCACCGAGAACAGCTCCGGCACTATCCATCCCCCTGTGAATACCAAAACTTTTCCCCCGCTGAGCAGGGTCCACCGATTCGGCTATTATGGCGTCGCGCGCGGCGGTGCGCAAACCCTTGCCGACCCGCTCCATTGAGCTGAAAACGACCGCTCCGCCGGCCGTCTTTGAAAGACCGAGTAAAAGTTTGAATACCGAGGAAATACCGTAACCCGCGTAAACGAATATCTTTCGTTTGCCCGTTTTGTCCGACCAGTATCCGCACAAGACCTTCAAGAGACCCGATATGCCGTCGCGAATACCGCCAACAAGACCAACAATCTTGCCCGTCGCCCCCAGAGACTCCAAAAACATCGGCAGTATCGGCATTATCATATCGCTGCTCAGGTCATTGAGGAAACTGACGATGCTGAGGATTATTACGTTGCGAAAACCACCCTTCTTTTTTGCCTGCGGTGAGCTTGTCGAACCGGTGTCATCCATCCCTATTGACCTCGAACCTGCACTGTAAAATTCCTGCTGCGAGGTCCGTCAAACTCGCAAAAGTAAATTCCCTGCCATGTACCAAGGGCCAGTTGTCCGTCGCTTATCAATACTGTTGCGCTGCAGCCGACAAGCGAGCTTTTACAGTGGGCATCCGAGTTGCCCTCGCTGTGTCGATAGCCCGCGCGAAGATGCGGAATCAATTCCTCAAGCGTCAGCAGAATATCGTGGGTAACCGAAGGGTCGGCGTTTTCGTTAATCGTTATGCCTGCCGTCGTATGAGGACAATATATTATCGCGTCGCCTTCTTTGACGCCGGATTTACTGACAGCCGAAGCAACCTCGCTTGTTATATCAACAAACTCGCAGTGGTTTCTTGTGCTTATGTGAAAATCTTGGGTGACGATTTTCATAATACTCCCCTGTTACATCTGCTCTATGACCTCAATGCCCAATAAGTTATGCAGGCCGTGTTTGATTGTTTTAGCGGTCAGGTCGCAAAGCAAAAGCCGGGTTGGCCGTTTATCAGGCGACGCGTCGAGAACCGGACAATCGCTATAAAAGCTGCTGAACTTCTGCGCCAAGTCATAAAGATAAGCCGTAAGATAATTAGGCCTGTAATCACCCGCCGATGACTGCACCGCCTCGCCGTATCGAATCAAATGCTTCGCCAAATCCAGCTCGCTCGGCTCGCCGATATTCAGCTCCTTTACGCCGGTCAATTCCTTATTGACATCGATTCCCCTCTCTTTGCCTTTTCGGTTAATCGATTTTATTCTCGCGTAAGCGTACTGCATATAGGGAGCGGTGTTGCCCTCCATCGCCAGCATCTTGTCGAAACTGAAAATATAATCGCTCGTGCGATTATTGGTATAATCCGCGTATTTCACCGCGCCAATACCCACCGCATTGGCGATTTTTTTCTTTTCATCTTCCGACAAACCTGGATTTTTCTCTTCGACAACCTTCCTCGCCCGTTCTATGGCTTCATCCAAAAGCTCTGTGAGCTTTACGTTCTCGCCCGACCGCGTCTTCAACGGTTTGCCATCTTCTCCGAGAACGCTCCCAAAGGTTACGTGGACAAACTCCGTCCTCTGTCCTCTGTCCTCAGTCCTCTGTTTTACATCCCATCCTGCCATTCGCGCTACCGCAAAGACCATTTCAAAATGCAAACCCTGCCGGGCATCGGTAACATAAATGATTTTGTCCGCTTTAAGTTCCCCTACCCTGTATCGAATCGCCGCTAAATCGGTAGTCGCATACAAATATGCGCCGTCGCTCTTTTGCACAATCACAGGCAGCGGCTTGCCTTCTTTATCCTTAAACCCCTCCGGAAAAACACACACCGCCCCTTCCGACTCCACCGCCAATCCCTTTTTCTTCAGCTCTGCAACAACATCCGCCAGCATATCCTTATAAAAACTTTCCCCGCGAATGTGTTCTTTTTTAAACTCGATTCCCAATAAATGGTAAATATCAAAACATGCTCTCAACGTCACCGTTCGAGCTTGTTCCCAATATGAAATGGCCCTGCTGTTACCACTTTGTAGATTAACGGTACTTGCTCGAACTGCATCTGCAATCATTCTGTCATGTTTCTCTAATGCAGACATCTCCTTGTAAAGTTTTTCCAAAGTTTCCAAATCCGGTACTCTACTCACATCTCCATCAACTAGTTGCTCATCAGCAGTATACACTTGCGGGGCTGAC
>JBFZBL010000254.1:0-5751 GCA_041308485.1 Phycisphaerae bacterium
AAAGCATGTCTATTGTGAAAAACCGCTGACATATAGCATTTATGAGGCGAGAAAAATTACTGAAGCCGCTCACGATTCAGGTATCGTCACTCAGATGGGTAATCAGGGCCATTCAGGCGAAGGAATTCGCCTGACAGTCGAATGGATACGCGATGGTGCTATCGGCGACATAAGAGAGGTTCACTCATGGAGTCATAATCCCGGCAGATTTGATGAGAATATAACAAGACCGAAGGAACAGCCGCCTGTGCCGCAGGGGCTAAACTGGGACCTCTGGCTTGGAGCAAGGCCAGTCAGGCCTTATCATCCCGCATATCACCCGGGTTTGTGGCGGGGCTGGTGGGATTTCGGCAACAGCACAATCGGCGACATGGCCTGTCATAATATGGACCCTGCTTTCTGGGCTTTGGATTTGGGCTCCCCGGAAAGCGTTGAGGCAAGCTCGACGGAATTTAACGATGAGACAGCACCTCTCGGAGCTATTTACTATTACCACTTCGGCGCCCGCGGGAAAATGCCTCCTGTAAAGGTAACCTGGTATTCAGGCGGTATATTTCCGCCCAGGCCCGAAGAGCTTGAAGAGCAGCGAAAACTTACAGGCGGCGGCAACGGCATATTGTTCATCGGGGACAAGGGCAAGATTATGTGCGATGGATGGGGAGGCACGCCGCAAATAATACCAAATTCGAAAATGAAAGAATACAAACAGCCGCCAAAGTCCATTCCGCGTGTCGGCGGCGACCATCTCAGAAACTGGGTAGACGCCTGTAAAAAAGGCACAAAGGCCTGCTCAGATTTTTCTTACAGCGGCCCAATGACCGAGGCGGTTCTGCTGGGTAACGTGGCACTGCGAACGGGCCAAAAAATTTACTGGGACGTGAAAAATATGGCGGCAATAAACACGCCGAATGCTGAGCAGTTTATTAATCCGCCTTACCATAACGGTTGGACATTGTAGAAGATTTGTGTATAATAGGCAGCGTTAAGCTTGTTGTAATCTTACACGTTTGTCTTAAGTTCAGGGGCGGTTAGCTCAGTTGGCCAGAGCGCGTGCCTTACACGCACGATGTCACAGGTTCAAGTCCTGTACCGCCCAATTTTTGTATGGCCTGGTTTAAATGGTGAACTTCTTAATAGAACTGAGCCGTTGTCTGGCCTTGCTGCAGGATGTGTTTATTTCGACCTCGTATTTGCCCTTCTCCCCTGCGGACAATTTAACACTCAAGGCCGCGTCTTTAATCCCCATATCTGAAGCATCAAGTTCAACAGAGCCGGTCTTTGGTTTGAAGGTATGTGTGTTTTTCTTCGCCCAATTCAATCCGCTTGCGATAAGGTTCTGCTGGCACGCTTCAAGGTATGCCCGATCAGCCTGAAAACCAAAGATACTCGCATCGGAAGTAAGAATAATCATATAAAGCCCAATCAGCGCAAGGATAACAACGATAAAAAGCAAAATGAAACCACCTGGTTTTGTCTTTCTGGTATTCATTCAGCAGTTTCCCTTAATGCACCGGCAAAAAACAAATTGTTGTTAGCCATTTTTTTTCGTATATGGCCGAAACTTTTATCCTCGATGCAGGTGCTTATCTCAACCGCATAAACCGCCTTGTCTTTATTCCAAACCCGCCACTCAATCCTGCCGTGTGGGACCGACCACACTATATCTTCTGCTGCTGCGTTTGCGCCCCCGCCGGCAAAACTGCGAATAATTCGGCCATCGCTGAACTTATAAGAAACCACACCATCCTGCATTTTCATCAACAGCGCGTTAGGTTCGTCAGGGCCATTGACAGACTCCGACAAGGTTTTCGCTAAAACGACATCAGCCCGTATATGACTTACCACATTGTTAAAAGTGCTGTTTTCCTGAATGAGACAAGAATTCCTGGGCAAGTCATAGGTAAACGTTCTGAAAAAACGCTCGAGCGTTACCATAATTATTGCCATAACGAAAAGGACAACCATCATTTCGGTAAGAAAATAGCCCTTGCGCATTTTAAGGCCCCTTCGAAGCAGGTATATCTGCTTTGCTTATCGCGATATCGCCTTTCGAGAAATATCTCGATAAGCGGACTTCCACCTTTTTGTTCAGAGCAGCACTGCCGGCTGTTACGTTAACCAGCTTTAATCCTTTCCACTGGCCCGTCCCCTCCGATTCGTCAATTTTAATAACCACGCCGGGCCACAGCCGTTTTGCGTCAGCTTCGTTAATCGCCGTACCGGTAACGGCAATGCTGTCGAGTGTCGCCTGCGCCGCTGAAACACAGCGCTGCTTTGTAAAATGATAATGGTTTAGCCGTCTGAAACCATCCAGCGATATCGCGAAGGCAACCATAAGCATTCCCAAGACCGCCAGTGAAACAATCAGCTCGGTCATCATCAGGCCGCGATATCTGCTATGTTTAGTGGTCATTGTTTTGTCTTTCATCCAACCCAATCAGGGTGTAATTGACTTAGCCGTAGCGTATATAATTGCTATCATCGGAGAAAACATAGCGTAAGCAATGAACCCGACCATTAGCCCAAGACAAATCGTCTCACAGGGGCCGATTATGAATCTTGCCAGCGCGGCCGCCCGGCTGTAACCCCAGCGATATGATGTCTCAAGTGTTTCAAGAATATCGAGAGTATTTCGGTGGTTATGCACATCAGCAAAGGCCCACGCCATAGCGCCGCCCATGCCGCACTGTTGGGCAGACTGGCCTATATCGTCACCTCGCTCGACTCTGGTCAGCCAATCTTTCAACCCCTTTTTGAAATTTTGATTTACATCCAGGCGCAGTGTATTGGCTATCGCCTCGTTGACAGTGCAGCCGGCATTAAGCGAAAGCCGAAGCAGACCGGCAATTCGCTGCATTGCGATACACCACTCGTACCTACGAATAAAAGGCAGACGCCATTTCAAAAAATCGCCTATGCGGGAAATCCGATACGGCTTTTCAACTCGACGGGGCCTGGCCCTGACGCGAATATAAACAACACCCCAGACCAAAACCAGTAAGGCCAACCCCAGGCCGAACCATGAACCAAACACATTTGTAAAAAATCCGGCAATTGCTACCAACACCCTTGTCGCTGCCGGTAATTGCGCATCCCCGCCCATCTCTATCAGTACCACGTGAAATTTAGGGACGATAAAATACATAAGCAGTAATACCTGTATAACAATAAAAAACAGCACTATCGGCGGATAAAACGTGGGAATATGCCTGATTTTTTTGCTGGTGTTAGCCTTTGCGACCAGGTCCTGTTCCAAAGCGCTAATCGCCTGTGGAATCTGCCCGATTCGCTCTCCTGCCGCAACCATCGCCGTGACATGGCCGGGACACTTAGGATATCCTCGCCTGAGCGATTCGCTCAAAGGGTATCCCTCTACGAGCCATTTTTTTATATTTCGAAGTATGTCCGCTCGCTTATAATCCTGGCCGACCGCGGCCATCTCCAGCGCCATAGGTAACGGGAGATTCTGACGCATACTTGAACCAATCGTAGTTATCACGTAAGAAGACCTGGCCAGCTCCGACGTCGTAAACGCGCCGATTACCGCCCATATAAACAACTGTACAAAAACCAGTCCAAATCCGCCCCAGACGCCCAAAAACGCAAAGGCGATAAACGTAAATAAAATCAGGAAACAGGCCAACAGAATCCTTCCCGCCCAGGTTTTGGGCCATTGGGAATCATCTCTGCGAGGACCGAAAGCAATTATCAGCAGCGTCGTAAAAAACACAAAAAATGCAGCGCCAAAAATCTCTACTAATTCGAATGCGGCGCCAAATACCGCCATAGCCACGCTAAGCACAATGCCTGCGATAAATCCCAGACCCCGCTTGTAAAAGGCAAGCATGCCCGATGCAAGCAACAGCACAATTGCCAAAGCAATCAGCATAATCCAATCATCCAACATTCAGAGTTGTGATTATTTTTATCATTGGCAGGAACATCGCAAGGATGCACAACATTATAAAAAAGCCCACAATAATAATCATAACAGGCAGCAGTAATCCCTGCAGGCGGGTCTGGGCACTTCGAACCTGCTGGGCATACATATCGCCTAAACTTCGCAGGTTATCTTCCAGTTCATTTCGCTGTGAACCTAATTGAATCGAATACAGGAAAAATCGCGGCATAACCCGGCAGAATTGCCCGGCGTCGAGAATGCCGGCCCCTTTCTCAATCTGTTCGGCAATTATGTTCCCTTCTCTTATCAATGTTTCACTGCCTGTCGCATCAGGCCCAAGCCGAAAACACGTTGGCATATCACAGCCGGCCGAAACCATCATCGCCATTGCCTCGGCCATCTTGCTCAATATGGTGCTGTGATACAAAGCCCCGAACGCGGGTATGCGCAACATTATCGCTTCCCTGATTCGCCGCCCTTCTAAGGAAGACCTAAGAACCACATTTATTCCAAAAGTCGCAATAACCAGACAGCCGACCACCAGCCAGAAATATAAAACGTGCTGCGATAAAGCGAAAACGAACTGTGTTGCCAAAGGCAACTCGCACCCTATCATTTCAGCGAGAATACCTTCGAACTTGGGAACAACAAACAACAGCACAAAAGTCATAATAATAGAAGCGATAACAAAAACGACCGCCGGATAAGCCGTCGCTTCGAATACTATCCGCCTTGTCTGGTTATTAATCTCGATGTGCCTGTTCAAGCTCGTCAGCATCTCGCTGAGCCGGCCCGTCTCGACGCCGGCCTTGAGTATCCGACCATAGAGCGGCGGGAAATGCTCTTTCCTCTTTTCAAAGGCCCGTTCAATGCTCATCCCCGCTTCAAGGTCGATGACAATCGAATCTATCAGCTTGCGCATCGGCCTCGAAGCCACGTCCTTCGACAACTCTCGCAGACCTTTTTCTAAAGGAATTCCCGCCTTCGTAAGCGAGGCAAGCTGCTGATTAAAAAGTAAAAACTCCGTTCTGGCGATAAGCGTTTTCGGCCTTTCGGGCATGGCCTTTTCGATTGAATTGACCTTGAGGCGCATCTGCTCGAGAAGTTCAGACGCTTCCTGCACTGTCCCGGCTTCAATAATACCTTTCATCAGCCGGTCCGAGGTCGTTATCGCACTATATTCAAACGTTGCCATCCTGAATCTCCCGTCTTAACATCGAAATGTCAAATATCTCCTGCAGAACCGCACACCTTGCCCAGTTCATCTCGCGAGGTCAGGCCGTCGGCGACCAATCGTTTGCCGTCCTCGAGCATGCCGGCGTGACCCTTATTACTCAGAATTTTCTCAATCTCGTCGGTGTCGGTCCTGGCAAGAATCGCCTTTCGCAGCGGGCTGTCAAGCCGGACCAGTTCCGCTATCAACATCCTGCCTTTGAATCCCGTTCCAAAACATTCATCGCATCCGACTGGTTCGTAATCGCCGGCAACTGTTTGTTTTTTGCATTTGCCGCATAACCTGCGGACAAGCCGTTGATTGAGAACCGCCGAAACACTCGACGTTACCTGATACGGCTCGATACCCATTTCAAGGAGTCGCAGAATCGCCGACGCAGCCGAGCCGCTGTGCATCGTGCTCATAAGCAGATGCCCCGTAAGACCCGCCTCAATCACTATCTTCGCTGTCTCGGCATCGCGAATTTCGCCTATCATCAGGACCTGCGGGTCCTGACGAAGAAGCGAACGCAGTGATGTCGGAAATGTCATCGGACCGAAAGGAGTGATTTGAACCTGTGCAACGCCGTCGAGTCGAATCTCCACGGGGTCCTCCAGCGTAACGATGCTTTTACCCG
>JBFZBL010000255.1:0-16050 GCA_041308485.1 Phycisphaerae bacterium
CTGCTGCCTTATTTTTGCTCATTTTAGCCCTTTTCAAAATCAGACCAATACCGCTTTATCCCCGCCCAAAACGTCATTTAATAATACCTAATTCCCGCCCGATAGGCAACTACAAAGTCCAGCCCTCGCGGTACTTGCGGCCGATAAGCTCGTTGGCCTCCAAAACGTTTGTAATCTTCATATTTGGGCCATCCCACTCAATCCGCCTGCCCGTGCGTATTGCGACATTTCCCAGCAGGACGGTTTCCGTCAGAGGCCCGGAGTATTCGAAGTTCGAGCACGCCGCAGGTCCACCCTTGCATGCGTCAATCCAGTTCTGCTCGTGCGTCCCGGTTATCCTCGGTATGCTTTTGGGCGGTTTCTGGTAATCCTTCATTTTCGACTCAGGGATAATCCTTCCTTCCACAATCGTCCCTTTATCGCCGATAAAAATCACGCCGTTGTCGCCAAGGTTTCGTTCCGCTTCAAGCTCAGGTGGACGAGCCGGCTTCAATCCGCCATCATACCATGTCAATTTCACGGGCGGCAAATCCCCGCGAGCCGGGAAATCATATCGCACAATCGACGCGTCCGGGTATGTTTCATTGTTTTTCACCTTCTGCCAATCCTTGACAACACGGGAAGAAACACTCGCCTCAACTGCCGTTGGTCTGTCGAGTTTCAACGCCCAGTACGCCTGATCTATTATGTGACAGCCCATATCCCCAAGCGCGCCTGTCCCGAAATCAAACCAGCCCCGCCACGAAAACGGATGATAAACAGGATTATAAGGCCGAACAGGTGCCGGCCCCAGCCAGTTGTCCCAGTCCAACCCATCAGGCACCGCCGGCGAATCGGCAGGCCGAAGTATCCCCTGCGCCCAGTAGGGCCTATCCGTCCAGACGTGAACCTCACGAATCTGTCCTATCACGCCCGACCATATCATTTCGCATACAATGCGCATCTCTTCGCTAGAATGTCCTTGATTGCCCATCTGAGTAGCAACCTTCGCTTCTCTGGCTGCCACTGTCAGTTTGCGGGCCTCTTCAACCGACCATGTCAGGGGTTTTTGCACATAAACGTGCTTGCCCATCTTAATAGCCGCCTTAGCAATTGTCGCGTGCGTATGGTCAGGCGTTGCGATAACCACCGCGTCGATGTCTTTCACCTCATCCAGCATCTTGCGAAAATCTTTATATTTTTTCACATTCGGATGATTCTGCATGACCGAGCTGGCATATCGCCAGTCAACATCGCAAATCGCAGCGATATTCTCGCCTTCGCAGCCCTTCATGTTGTCTTTACCCATTCCGCCAACGCCGACAAAAGCAATATTCAACTTCTCGCTTGGAGGTTTGAAACCAGCCCCGCCTAGAACAAACCTCGGCAGAATCGTAAAGCCCGCTATTGCAGACGCCGTTCCCTTTACGAAGCCCCTGCGTGAAATACCACTCTTCACCATAAAGCAACTCTCAGTTCTTACAGCGTCCAGCCGGCCCGATACGGCGGATTGACAAACTCATTGGCGGTATCATCATTGGTGAACTTCATATTTTCGCCGTCCCATTCGAGCACCCTGTACGGATTCATCATCGCCAGATTTCCCATCACGACGGTTTCCGTGAATGGTCCCGAATAATCGAAATTGGCGCATGCCGCCGGTCCGCCCTTGCAGGCCTCAATCCAGTTTTTCTCGTGCCCGTCAATACCGTCTTTGATTCTCGGCAGCGTCTTTTTGGGCCTCTTGTATGCCTCCATTTTGCTTTCTGGTATCAAGCGAGGGTTGCTGCCGTAACAGCCGCACATCAGCTTACCCTTGTCGCCGACAAAAAGCACACCGCCGTCATCGTCGCCCATCATCCTTCCCGGCTCAAGCTCTTCCGGCCTTGCCGGCATCAGTCCGCCGTCATACCAGTTTATTTTCACTTCAGGCATATTGCCTCGCGCCGGGAACTTATAGCGAACGATACTTGCCTGCGGATATGTCTCGCGAATTCCAACCTTGCCCCACCCTTCGCCTGACATTCTCGTTGATGTGCACGCCTCGACGCTTATCGGATATTTCAGCTTCAATGCCCAGAACACAGGATCAAGAATATGGCAGGCCATATCAGCTAAAGCCCCGCCTCCGAAATCTACCCACGCCCTCCACGCGAAAGGATGATACGCCGGATGATACGGCCTCTCTGGTGAGGGCCCAATCCAAAGGTCCCAGTCCAGCCCTTCCGGCACCGGAGGCGTATCTGTCGGCCTGTCGATTCCCTGAGCCCACACAGGCCTATTTGTCCATGCGTGAACCTCGCGAATGGGACCGATGGAGCCATCCCATATCCACTCGCACATCAGCCGGATGCCCTCGCCAGAATGTCCCTGGTTACCCATCTGCGTCACGACCTTATACTTTCTGGCCGTCTCGGTAAGTTTCCTCGCCTCGTAAACTGTCCGCGTCAACGGCTTTTGAACATATACGTGCTTACCCATCTGCATCGCCATCACCGCCGCCACCGCGTGGGTATGGTCGGGCGTCGCGACTATCACCGCGTCAATGCCCTTCTCCGCTTCAAGCATCTTGCGGAAATCTTTATACTTCTTCGCATCTGGATACTCATTGTAAACTTTGACCGTCCCCTGATAATTCTCGTCAACGTCGCAAAGAGCAACTATATTCTCGCCTGCGTCCGCACATCTGCGCGTATTACCGCCTCCCATACCGCCAACGCCTATCGTCGCGATATTCAGCTTCTCACTCGGCGGTTTTTGGCCGCTGACGCTTGCGCCCATAACATAGCTCGGAATAATCGTAAATGCGCCCGCCGCTACCGCCGAACCCAGCAGCTGCCTCCGTGAAATACTGTTTTGCTTTTCTTTGCCGATGTTTTCATTAGCCATAATAATCTCCGTTTAGTATCGAGTATAAAACCGTTACTTGCCCTGTTTAAGCAGTTTCTGCGCCTGTTCCCGCACCGAATCATTAGTGGTGCCGTCAATAACCTTTTGCAAAATATCTTTTGTCTGTGCCGAGCTCCTTGGGGAATTCTTTGCTCTCGCCTCAGCTATCTTGATTACAGCCGCCTCGGCTTCATCCTTAAGCTCCTTGTCATCGAGGAAACTGGCCGCCATTTCCATTGCCTCGTAACTATCCGTGCCCCCAAGGCCCGACAGCACCATCTTCTTCTCGGAAACATCCGCCGCAAGCGCCATCGCGTCCTTATACATCTTCATTGTCTCTTCAGCAGGTCTGTCGCTTTTCAATCCGGCCAGCCGGACGTAACCGCGAAGGGCCAGTGTTTTGTGCACCTGATTTTCCGACATCTGCGCGACCTTTAGTAAATCCGCCGCCGGCGCCGCCGTAGGCCAGTCCGAAAGAGCCCTCACCGCCGCGTCCTTTACCTGGTCATCTTTGTCTCCAAGCGACTCCCGCAGAACAGGCAAGGCCGCCTCATCGCCAATCTTGCCGAGAACGCTCAGTAAAGAGCATTTAGCGTCCACGTCCGTTGCGGAAGGCAGCGCCGCAAGAACACTTTTTGCCTGCCCTTTGTCTTCTGGAATTTTGTGAGCTGCGGCAACTACCGTCTTTTCAAGTTCACCTCTGTCATTGCCCGAAGCCGCCAATTGCAATTCAATCAATGCCCCTATGTCCCCCGGCCCGGCAAGTGCACGAAGCGCCTTAATTGATTCTGTTCTCACCTTCGCGTCCGCGTCTTTGGCCGTCTTCATCAAAACAGGAACTGATGACTTTATGTTTCGCTGCTCGCAACTGCGAACAAGCTCCACCTTCACCTTTTGCTCGGCATCGGGAATTTTATTCAAAATAGCCTCATCAACATCGCTTCCTTTCAGCCGATACAAGCTCTCCTGCGCCGCCTTTTGCTCGTCCCCGCCGCTCGAAACAGCCGCACCGACAAGTATATCGACACAGGATAGGTCGCCTAATACCCCCATTGCCCTCAAAGCCGCAACCCGGACATAATTATGTGAGTTCTTTGTCGCTGCCAGAACTGCATGTAGCGCAACCTTGTCCCCGCAATCTGCCAGAGCAGTAACAAGCTGCGCCTGCTGTTCCGCCTCAAGGTTAGCCAGTTGCTCCGCCGCTGCTTTTATAACATCTGTTTTTGCAACGTCTTTCAACGTCGCTATTGCCGCTGTCTGAATCGGCTTGTCGGCTGATTTCAGCATCTCAACCATCTCATCTGCGGTTTTGTCTCCGGCCGTTAAAATCATTCCTCTCGCCGCCGCTACGCGAACCGCCATTGGTTCATTCGCCGCGAACAAATCCTTGTACATTGCCTTCGCCGCGTCCTTTTGCCCTTTTGCGGCAAATCGGTCTGCACATCTAAGATATGCGTCAAGTGCGGTTGTCCTGACCGCGCCCTTCGCCTTGTCTTTTACCTTGGCAATCTCAAGTGTTGCCATTCGGTCATCTATCCTGCCCAAAGCAGCCACCGCCGCAATCGCGACTGTCTCGTTGGAATCGCCAGCCAGCTTACTCATCGCATCAACCGCCTTCTTGTCCCCGCGAACACCTAATGTATTTATGATTCCAATCTTTGCCGTGCCTTTTGCCTTCGCCAACTCGTTGCGAAGCGCATCATCAACAGCCTGTCCCGGTATCCGTTCCAGCGCGTATCTCGCAATATCCGAAACCTTTTCATCTGTCAGCATCGACGCCAGCACAGGAACCGACGCCTCCGTCCCCGCAACGCTCAGCTCCCTGCATACAAAATCCTTCGCTGCGTAAGTAGCATCAGATTTAAGAAAATCATCGAGCTGCTTTTCCATCGCCTTCATTTCAGGCTTGCCGCTCGCCTTGTGAATCATATCGCTGACCTTGATAAGGTCCACCCGGCTCTTGTCAAAATCATACGTCTTAATCTTATTTAATTGTTCTCCAAATACGTTGCTCGCCATCGGAGTGGCTGCAGGTGCCGCTACCGGTGCCTCTTTATTAGCAGCCTCGCAACTGCAGCAAAAAATAACGGTTATAATGACGATTGTTTTTAACAGGCGATTCATATTTTCTTCCTTTCTTATTTGCTTTCTTTAACTGGCGTCGCGTCAACTTTCAAATCACCGAGCGCGAACTGGATACCGTCAAGCTCGTGCTGCAGTATTGCCGGACGATAAAACACTTCTATATTATGCCCAAGCCCGCAGAAAAATATCCTTCCCTTGCCGTAATCCTTTATCCAGCTGACGGGCATATCCCGGTCGCTTTCCTTGGCTCCTTGCGCGTTTTTCGTTGCCGGATCATTAAAATCAAGCGTCAGCAAAATACGCCGGTTCTCCACAGCACTGAGCTTCTTCTGCCGATAAATCTCATCTTTGACTTTGAATCCCTCTCCCTTAAAAGCCGCGTTCAGCGGGTGATTCGGCTCATAGTCCTTTATCGCCCACACCCCGCCGGCTGTCCATGGATGCGCTACAAACTGTCCCCCTATCATTTCCGCCGCCTCGGGCCAGGTGTAAAAATTATCCGATGCCGCGTGTAAACCTATTATCCCCTTGCCGCCCTTCACAAAATCCATAAGCGCCTCACGCTGGCCCGGCTCATTGAAGTCAAGCTTCGTCGTATTGTTAAATAATATCGCGTCAAATCCAGCCAGTTTTTTCGCGTCGAACATATTCATATCGTCGCTGAAAACCGCGTCGTATGCCCCGGTCTTTTTGCCCATAATTTCTATTGCCTTGTTCGTCGCCGGTATGCTCTCGTGGTAATATCCCTTGCAAAGCCAAAACACTAATATCTTTCTCGCCTTGGCGGTTTGGGTCGTCGCTTTTGCCGGCGCAGCAGCCTCTATTTTGGCTGCTATTTCATCCGATACCGGCTTCAGTTCCTTCGGCGAACCATCCGCAAAAATGTTTTTCGTAAAAAGCATAATAACTCCCAGCGCGACACCAACTGTAAATAATACTTTAACGCAACGTTTCATCTTTCTATCCTTTAACTATCCGCTATACGCTGCAAATTACACATACAAATGCCACGGGCTTCTCATCGGCCGCGACAGCATCCGGCCGGCCTCTTCATCGCCCACAATTAACTCTTTCTGAGGGTCCCATTTCAGCGACCTGCCGGTCAGCATCGCTATATTTACCAAATGACAAATAGTAGCCGTTCGATGGCCTACTTCCACCGATGCGAACGGCTGCTGCCGCATTCTTACGCAATCGATAAAATTCTGCAGATGGCTCGGGCTGCGGCCGAGGTGAATTTCTCCCGGCCCTGTCTGTTCACGAAGAAGTGCTTCAGACGAAGCTTCAAGACGTCCGCCGTGAATGTGAATAAATATCCAGCCGTCACTGCCTTCGATTTTAAGCCCTCTTGGTGCCCTGCTCGATCCCAACAGCCGGACGCCATTGGCATACCTGCAATCAAAAGTATATTCCATAAAGGCGTTGAATATTCCACCGCCTGGGGCAGTTTTACCGGCTCCTGAAATTTCGACAGGCCCGGTCATGTCCGCGTTATTTATAAACTGCGCCAGGTCTATTATATGCGCGCCGCGGTCGGTCATTTCGCCGCCGCCGTAATCGAGTATAAACCGCCACCAGAAATGCGACCTTCTTTTGGTGTAATCTGCTCTGGGCGTCGGTCCAAGCCACATATCATAATCAAGTCCTTCAGGCACAGGCATCACCGGCTGCGGCTGATTTGTGCTCATAATTTCAAGATGGTGCGGGTCATTGTTAGGCATATTGACCGTGATTGTATGCAGTTTGCCGAGTCGCCCATTTCGTACTAATTCACAGGCAAAACGTACACTGTCATTCGAACGCTCGTGGCTGCCGGTTTGCAGAACCCTCTTGTACCGCCCTACCGCGTCGCGGACAGCCTTACCCTCAGCAATGGTATTCACCAACGGCTTTTCGCAATAAATATCCTTGCCCGCTTGCGCAGCCGCCACACTTATTGTCCCGTGCCAGTGGTCAGGAGTGCAAACCGTCACCGCATCTATATCATTACGGGCAAGAAGTTCGCGGAAATCACTGTAAGCAGTGCAGCCTTTATATGTCCCAGCCGAATTTTGCTGTGCGTAATAATTTTCTACAAGCGATCTCGACGGTTCCCTGCCATACCAACTGCCCCAGCCGTTTGCATACCCCTTGTCTATATCGCAGACAGCCACAACCTGCACTTCAGGAATACGCATAAACGCATTCATAATGTGAGTCCCCTGACCACCTGTCCCTATGCAGCCAAGTGTCATCCTTTCGCTTGGTGGTATCGTGCTGTCCTCGCCGCGTGAAGAAGATGTAAACACAAAGGGCATACCAATTCCCGCCGCGATTGCCCCGCCGGCGTCCCTTATAAACTCACGTCTGTTTATCTTGCTTTTATGCAGCATCACTTGATTCTCAAGATACTCTTACATATACAAATGCCACGGGCTTCTCATCGGACGAGACAGCATCCGGCTGGCCTCTTCATCACCGATGATTTCTTCTTTTTCAGGATTCCATTTCAGCTGTCTACCCAGTAGCATCGAAATCTCACCCAATAGCGCAGGCGTCAGCGACCGGTGCGCCACTTCGGCGGGCGTAATCGTCTCTCGCCTGCTCTTGACGCAATCGAGGAAATTCTGATGATGGTCCTTGCTCTCGTACAAATGAACCTCGCCAGGCCCGATTACCTCATCCACCACGCTCTTCGGATTCGCGTGTATCGGCTCATCGCGCGTCACGTGCAGCCATTTGCCGTTCTCTCCGTACCAGCATGTCCCCATCCCATGCGGAAGCTGCCTGTCATTGGCGATTATCATCGTCAGCCCATTGGCGTATTTAGTCGTCACCTTGTACTGATAAGGAACATCAAATATTCCGTCCTTCGGATATGTCCCATGCCCCTCAACCTCCACAGGCCCAGTCATCTCCATATCCAGCGCCCAGTGCGCGATATCAATATGATGCCCCGCCCAGTCGGTCAACTGTCCGCCCGAATAATCCATTATCCATCGCCAGTCCCAGTGCAGAATTCCCCTGAACGGCACCCATGGCGCAGGCCCCAGCCACATATCCCAGTCAACCCCCTCAGGAACCGGTTTAATCGACTCATTGCCGCGCGTGCTGCCCGTCGGCAAACCAACCTCGACCGTATGAACCTTGCCAATCCTGCCGTTGCGAACCAGCTCGCACGCCCGCCTGAAATTAGCTACTGACCGCTGCCAGCTCCCCGTCTGCCAAATCCTCCCGTATCGTTTCATCGCGTCGCATATCGCCCTGCCTTCTTTAATCGTCCTCGCTAACGGCTTTTGCCCGTGAATATCCTTTCCCGCCTCTGCCGCCATTATCGCCGGTATCGAATGCCAGTGGTCAGGCACAGCAGTCGCAATTATGTCAATATCACTTCGCGCAATCATATCGCGAAAATCACCATACATCTTGCAGTCGCTGTTACCGTATTTCTGGTCCGTCTCCGTCTTGGCCAGCTTCTGATGTTTCACATCTATATCGCAGACCGCAACAACCAGCGCCTCCGGCTTATCCAGGAATCCGCGCATATCCCACGTGCCCTGGCTGCCAACGCCAATCATCCCAACGTGCAGCTTGTTACTCGGAGCTACTGCCCCGTCGGCGCCTAATACCGATGAAGGAACAATATAAGGTATCGCCATTGCCCCCGCCGCCGCTGACGCCGCTTTTTTCAAAAACCCCCTGCGATTGAAACCTTTTGCTTGTTTTGCGCTTGGCATCTTCAGCCCCCATCACAAAATTAAAAACAAAAAAGGGGTCAGACAGCTCTGATCCAGGTCGGAGAGCCCCCTTCGTTTCTTATTTATCAAATTGCGCATCGAAAGCCAGTTGCGACGGCTTAAAATCAACCATCTTTATACGTTCGCACGCCTCTTTCGCCCCATGCTCTCGGTCCATCCGACCGTCTTCCCATTCAATTGAAAGCGGCCCCTGATAACCAATATCATTCAATGCGACGATAATCTCTTCGAAGTTTATATCTCCGTGACCAATCGACCGGAAATCCCAGAAACGCCTCGGGTCCGCGAAATCAATGTGTCCGCCAAATACACCGACCGTCCCGTCACCGTGCCCCCACCATGCATCTTTCATATGTGCGTGGAATATCCTGCCAGGGAATGTCCGTATGAACTTCACATAATCGACACCCTGATACCCGAAATGGCTCGGGTCATAATTGAACCCGAACGCCGGGTGATTTTTCACCGCTTCCAGTGCCCTCTGTGCCGAGGCGATATCAAACGCTATCTCCGTCGGGTGAACTTCAAGCGCAAACTTCACTCCTTGGCTCTTGAAAACATTCAATATCGGCGTAAACCTCTTCGCGAAATCTTTGTAACCCGCCTTTATCATATCCGGCGAAACCGGCGGGAAAGAATACACATAGTGCCAGATTGAGCTGCCGGTAAAACCGTTGACGACCTTGACGCCGAGTTTCTTCGCGGCCTTGGCGGTATCGGCAAGCTTCTTCGCAGCTCTCTGCCGAACGCCTTCGGGGTCGCCATCGCCCCAGACATCCTCCGGCAGAATTGATTTGTGACGCCCGTCGATATTGTCGCAAACTGCCTGCCCTACCAGATGCGTCGATATCGCGTAAACCTCAAGACCGTGCTTTTTCAGTAATTTACGTTTTGCGTCGCAATACTTGTCATCCGCCAGGGCCTTGTCAACTTCGAAGTGGTCGCCCCAGCACGCTAATTCCAGCCCGTCATATCCCCAGCTCGCCGCCTTCTCCGCCAAAACATCAAGAGACAGGTCCGCCCATTGTCCCGTGAATAATGTCACCGGTCTTGCCATTGCTTGCTCCTTTCAGTCGCAAATTGAGAATTTCGAATTGAGAAATATTTTGGTTTCCGAGTGCGTTAACTTTTCTGAATTCTAAATTCTTCATTCTAAATTCTGAACTCTTAATTATTTCTTCATCGGTGTCCACTTTTTCGCACTCTTTGCGCTTGCGACAACCGTTTCGATAAACAATATGCCGCGAACACCCTCGTTGACGCCCGGAAAATCCTTCTCAAGCTCACTGGGCTTGTCGCCCGCAATCGCGCATTTGACGGTATCGGCGAAATTGCGGTAATTATTCGCGAAGGCCTCGAAAAACGCCTCCGGGTGTCCGAAAGGCAGCCGTGTCCCGCGCCCTGCCGCAGCGCTGTATTCGCCTATGTAGCCGTTGCCGCGCTTCCAGACCTGTTCAGGCGAGTTTATCGCCCTTGTATATAAGTAGTTGGGATGCTCCTGATGCCATTCCAGACTGCCCTTTTCGCCGTGGACCCAGATTGCAAGGTTATTCTCTTCGCCAATCGAAATCTGGCTTGCGTGCAGAACACCCTTCGCCCCGTTGTCGAACTTAATCAGGCAGTTTACGTCGTCGTCGAGCTTGCGTCCCTCGACAAACGTCGTCAGTTCCGCGCAAATGTGCGTTATTTTATGTCCGGTGATATATTCAGCCAGATTAGCAGCGTGGGTTCCGATATCGCCGACGCAGCCGCCCGCGCCGCTTTGCTTGGGGTCTGTCCTCCAGCCCGCCTGCATACTGCCGGTTCTCTCCAAAGCCGTCGCCAGCCACCCCTGCGGATACTGCACAACAACCTTCCGTATGGCGCCCATATCGCCCTTTTTGACCATATCTTTGGCCAGCTTCACCATCGGATATCCGGTATAGTTGTGCATCAGGCCGAAGACCTTGCCCGTCTTTTTGACAAGCGCCTGTAATTGCTTTGCCTCCGCTGACGTAATCGTCATCGGCTTTTCGCACATAACGTGGAATCCCGCTTTGAGAAAGTCCCTCGCTATGGGGAAATGCCAGTTATTAGGCGTCGTTATTGATACAAAATCAATCCGCTCACTTTCAGGCAACTTGGACTCCGACTTTATCATTTCGGTATAAGTGCCGTAAACCCTTGCCTGGTCCAGCGCAAGCTCTCTGCCCATCTGCTCGGATTTTTCAGGATTGATGTCGAATGCGCCTGCTACAAGCTTGATTTCTCCGTCCAATCGCGATGCCTTGCGATGCACATCCCCGATAAAAGCACCGGGGCCGCCCCCAATCATTCCCATCCTCAACTTACGGTCGAGTTTCATATCTTTTCCTTTCAAAATCCGACCATTAACAATCGTTTGGTGGAATCAATTACTATATTCGTACGCCCAATATCTGTCAACCTCTTAATTGGCCTGTTTTGACTCAAAGAAAAAGGCCGGGCGGTAATTCGCTCGGCCTTCATAAATCCTTTTTAATTACCTGAACCGCTTGTAAACCCGGCCAAGGCGTAAACCAAGGCCCCCTGCCAGTTTATGCAAATTTCATTGGTTCGGGCGTCCGGCTCGATATCCTGCCAGTCGGTCGCCGAATGTCCGCCCCCTACGACATATCCCGGCCACGGGTCGCGAACATTGTCGCCGCCGGAGCGCCTGTCGTGCGGATTCATCGGCGGATTGTAACCCAAGCCCGTCACATACGACCTGCAATAGTAATTACGCCCGAACAGATGACTTATCGCGTCAAGAGCCGTATCAATATACTCCTGGTTCGGCGAAATCTTGTTGGCCATTTGCAGCGTCAGCACCTCCCTTGCGACCGTGCCGTTGCAGCCCCATTTGTATGCGCCGCCCAGGCATCTGCCGTAAATATCCTTTTTGTGCGTTGCGACAATCGAGTCGGCCGTCCTCAGCAGGTCACGTTTTACATCTTCCACGAGGTTATCTCTTCTACCTTCTCTTTTACTTAATAGATAAGTAAACATAGCGAGATTCTTGACGCTGCCCCAGTCCCAGTAAAAGTCGATTTTGTCCTCGAACCCCCACGTTCCCCTCTCGAAGGCAAACAGGTAATTCGCGTCGCCGGTCGTCTCCCAAAGCTCAACCGCCGCCCACGCCCGGTCATCCTGGTCGGTAGTAGGATAAGAGCCTGTCCGAAAGCCGGTCAGGTCCGCCATTTTGTCTTCTCTGTTTTTCCGGAGAAATTCCCAACTTTTCTTCGCCGCATCCAGGCACTTCTGAGCGTATTTTTCGTCGTAGGGTTTGAAATATCGCGCAGCCGCGGCGGTCATTGCCACGAAATCCGCCGTCGCCGCAGTGCTGTAGCCGGTGAAATATCTCGGTTCAGTTTCCTCTTCAGGCAGTATGAACCCCCCGAACCGCAGCGTGCTTACCTTATGCGATACTTTTCCTGACCCGTCCGGGTATTGCATTTTCAAAAGCCAGTCGGTTTCCCATTTCAATTCCTTGAGATAATCAGGGTAACCCGGTGCGGTATCAGGTATGTCGAGTTTTATATTTTTTAGCTTGTCGCCGAACTGTTCCCACGCCAAAAACATCGCTCCCATCGTCACCCCCGCATTGACTACATATTTATTATAATCTCCGGCATCGTGCCAGCCGCCTGTGCCGTCGCAGTGAGCGCGTGGGCCGTGAGCGTTGGGGTCGCGTGACTCGTCAGCCTGTGAGCTGGGCGGCAGCGAACTTAGATACTTGGAATCGAGGTCGGAGATGTAATCCAGCCCTGCATCGTCGGTATGGCAGGCAGCGTGGTAAAAGCGGCTGCCATTATATATGGCGTTGACCTCAGTCCCGCAACGCCAGAGGTAAAACGCCCGCATACTGATATAAAACGCGAAATCGTAAACTTTATTGCCTATCCCAAAATCGATTGACCGCCCCACCCCCGGCACTTCAAGGTAATACTTTCCAGGCTTGTTAAGTTTGGAGAAATCCGCAATCCAGGCGGTCTGGTTGACGTCCGCCTGGACAAATGGCCCGTTAACCTTTGCGGAATAAACGGCCTTGCCATTCGACACCTCGTTTACAGTGAAATTCGAGCACCTGCTTATAATTGTGGCCTTTTTCTGCGCCGCGGGCAAATAACCCAGCGAATTGAGCCGGATATCCTCGCTTACCCTCGCCGACTCTTTTGGCTTTTCAGCCCCCGCACAACCGCCAATTATAACTACTAACGAAACAACCGCCGCGACCGTCAGCAAACTCTTCATAGCTATCCTTTCAATTTTAACAGGTTGAGGCGGCAGTTTAATCTTTATCGCATGGCGTTTCAATATGAATAACGAAGGCAACAAATTTGAAATTTGGGCTGTTAATTAAACCGGCTTAACAATAGAATATCCACAATCGTAAAGTTAAAAACGGTTTATTTATGAGGTGTGATATGGCCTTTACACTATCAATTGGTTCGTCGGCCCCGGATTTTTCGCTTAAAGCGACCAACGGCAAAACGTATTCACTCAAAGATTTCGCAGACCCCAAAATTTTAGTCGTCTTTTTCACCTGCAATCACTGCCCCTATGTGACCGGGTCGGATGAAGTGACAAAACAGACCGCGAAGAAATTCGAACCTAAGGGCGTAAAATTTGTCGGCATAAACTCCAACAGCCCCAATACCTACCCCGAAGATTCCTTCGATAATATGGTCAAACGAATGAAAGAGCACAAATTCCCCTGGAAGTATCTTTACGATGCCACTCAGGATATAGCACGGGCTTACGGTGCACTGCGCACGCCGCACTTTTTTGTCTTCAATGAAAAAAGAAAGCTCGTTTACACAGGCCGTGGCGTTGACAATCCACGCGACACAAGCAAAATGACTGTAAACAACCTCGAAAACGCTCTATCGGAAATTACCTCTGGCAAAAAAGTGACTATGCCGATGACCAATCCGATTGGCTGCAATGTAAAGTGGGATGGCAAAGACCCCCATTGGATGCCGCCTGACGCCTGTGATTTAGTTTAACTTTATTTTAGACACGAATTTACATTGTTTAATTAGCCGCCGAACGCTGTCTGTTACACGCTTTATTTTAAAAACGGCCTCTGTCCGCATTATTCCTAAATAGTCTTGCGTTTTGGGGAATTTGTGGTAGAAAGCCGAGAGGTGAGGCCGGAAAAATGGAAAACAAGAAAGAATTAGCGCGACAGGTCGCACAACTGATAGAGGTATTGCCTCCGATGCCGGAAAATATTTGCTGCCTTATGAGCGCCGATATTGACTCGCCGCAAACATATTCGCAGGTGCGCAATCTAATCGAACAGGACCCCGGCTTATGCACCGACCTTTTGCATCTCGCCAGCGCTCTGTGCCGAGACAAGACTGAAACCGTTGATGACGCTGTCAGGCAAATCGGGATTTGTGCTCTGGTGCAGTTTATCGGGATTTCGTTTGCCAGAAAAACAATCGCAAGGGAATTTTCGGCCATGAAGCATCTGGACGATTATTTCGAGCACTCGCGGGATATTTCCCTGTGCTGCGGGTTTCTGGCGGATTATTACGATATGCCTGCGCATCAGAAACAGATGTACGCGGTGGCGGGGCTGATTCATGATATAGGCCGATTGATAATTCTTGTGGCGAGCAACAAAAAGACCGTGCGCCTGATTGGGACCACCTGGGACAAAATGAAATCAATCGTGAACGACGAGAAAGAAATCATGGGGCTTGACCACTGCGAGGTCGGGATGCAGCTTTGCCGCAAATGGAAATTTTCGCCGGTTCTGCAGGAAGTGGTTTTAAGACATCATACCCCACTCATAAACGGGGATTTCAGCTTTCCGGGGGGCTTGATATTTATCGCTCATTTTGTGTCCTTCAGCGATATGACCGGCGAGATTCTTTCGACAATGCTGGAGGCCGGTTTGTTGAGCCGTATGCATATTTCCATGGCGAACTTCAGCAAAGCCCAGCAGTCATTCCATACCTTTGCCCGTGATAACCGCTAAACGGTTTCACGGCAGTTTAACTACAATCGCCGGATAGCCGACCTTTTTCGCGGGCGTAGTTACCCCCCCGGCGGGCAAACCACATATCGACGCAAATTAACGCCGGACTTTCCCTTATCTTTTCCAGTAATCCACCCGATAATATCTAATGGCACTTTCGCGGTTTGGGGTTGGGCTAAAGCAATGTCAGAAAAGACAAGCATAATCAATGTTAACATTCCTTCCTTCGTGGCAAGTGTGAGCAAAAACATCACAGGATGCAATTGTCTCGAAGACGCAGCACAGAAGGTCACGGATTTAATGTACGCGGAGTTTGAGGGTTCTATCGTATTGGCCCGGCTTTTCGCGACAGTTCCTTTTGGAATGCTGCCGCCTTCCAACGTGGAGTTTATCAGAAACCTGGCGGACGCAAAGGGACTGACCCCGCTGATTCATAACCATTCACCGATACTTTCACTACTGGGAACCAGCGGCCAGGAAGACACATGGAACGACCGCCGTAAATCTCAGGGCCACATCGGCATTCCTCTGGTCTCCGCGGATTTCATAGACCAGGCCCCAATGATGTCTCGCCTATTGAAGTCGCTGGGGCTTTCTCTGGACTGGCTTTCCGGTAACGGCACAGGAATTACTCAAAGCACTATGGGCAAGATGGCGGGCCTCTTCTATGTGCCGGAAGCGAGAACTGCTGTTGACGAGAAAGGACGAAAGATAATCGCGGCACAGAACTTTGTGGCCAAATACAACATCAGAACTGTGTTTGGCATTGGCGGCGGTTATATTAAGGAAGCCACATTCATTGTATTAATCGTATTCACACGTGAACAAATTGACGAGGAGCGTGCAAGGTGTTTTCTACCGCTGGCGACAGTGATTAAGGCCGCCACCACAGGATTGCTTTTGCGCGGCAAAATATTCAATACCGCCACATAATAAACAACCAAACTAACAACTCATTTTTCCACTGTCAGCTTAAATACAATCGCCAAATCGCTGGTCTTTTTCGATGGCGCAGTTACCACAAGGCCGGCGTCCGTTCGCTCCCATTTGATTTTTTCTTTTGTGCCTAACATTGAGACGCCTTTGACCTTTATATTCTCAGCCTTATTGCCTTTGCTGAACATTGTCATCGTAACCTGGTTATTGTCGCCCGGCCAGCCAAGCACTATCGCGTAAACGGTATTGCCTTTACGAGTATAGCGGATATCCTTTGCGGTGTAGCCCCCCTTCATTTTGGCGAACATGCCGATTGATTCCTTTTTCGCAGGCCCTTCACCTTATTCAACACAGGGCCTTGTGCCGTAATTCGCCTCGCCGTTCTGCCTCATCCAGTCGCCGATTTCAAACAGTCCTTTTTTCTGATTATCCGGT
>JBFZBL010000256.1:0-3561 GCA_041308485.1 Phycisphaerae bacterium
TATCGATTTCAACGCGATAGCTTCCCTGCTCCAATGTTCCCGTAAGGACTTCATTCAGATTGCCCGTTATCGGATTCTGCAGTTGTTCCTGAAGTTTCGCCAGGCCCGCCTCGGCCGCATAAAAGGCCTTGGTCTTGTCGGTATCGATTCTGGTCTGGATTATCTCCTGCTCAGCAAGTGTAAGCACCCCAAAACCAATTATTGTAATAATAACGGCGAGGATTATCACTATCACCAGCACGATTCCATTTTCTTTTCTGCGCATTATAGTGCTCCTTATGTTCATAATGAGTAATTTCGCATCAGGGTCGTCGATGAAAGTTGCGCCTCACAGTTGTCTTTCTGCAATTCCAGGCCCACGGTTACCGTTTTGTGGTTGGTGGCGTCTATCTCAAAAGTGGCGTCTTGCACGGTGCCGTCGAGCAGCGTCTGCTCCGCCTCTCCCTCAAGCTGATATCGCAGGTCCATCTGGCCCGGGACAAACCAGAACCTTATCCACGCGCCTGTATGGTATATCTTTACTCCATTGCCATCCTCGTCGAGTTCCGCGTGAGTCCCGCTTCTAATAGATTGTTTCACTTTCAGCATCGCGCGAGCAACGTCTCTTTGCAGAGCTGCCTGGTCCCATTCGCGATTCCATGATTTCTGCGCAAATGCCAGAAGCGAGGTTGTTCCCATCATCACAATTAAGCCAACAACGAGGGCAACCATCAGCTCTATCAGCGTTAATCCCGTTCGATTTGTCGGCGTCATTTTGCTCATAGTTTATATTCCAATGTAGGTGACAAAGCGTGCCTGGTGCTGGTCTTCTCCAGTGAGCGACCACGTGATTGTTACGGTGACTTTTTTGCAGGGGCTCGGCACTTCCGTTGTAGGCTCTGCCGTAAGTTCAGTGAGGGTGTTTCTGACGAATGCCAGGCCGTTTACGGTAAATTCCTCTTCTTCTTCACCCTCATCGGCAGCGGCGTAACCGCCTGCCTTGACTTCTTCAAGGCTCTGGGAGGCCAGTTGCGCTGCCGCCTGGTAATACCGCTGTTTGACAAGCTCTCGCCTTCCCGATACGTACGTCGATGAGACGCCCATCACGGCTATTACCAGAATCAGTATAGCCAGCATCGCTTCGACAAGCGATGTTCCCCGCCTTGCCGCGTTATTTTTGTCGGTAGCCGCTAATATGGTTCGCGTGTTTTGCCTGGTTTTGAATATGGAGTACACGTTCAGCTCTCCCTCGAAAATTTATAGTCAGCCCCTGTTTCCTTCTGTGAGGGCCGGCCTCTTCTCCCGCCGACGATGCAGATGACATCACGCCGTCCATGGCCGGGTGCTGCAGGAATCTATATAAAGTATAGTTATTGCCTATTTCGACGCAAAACCGGCTGCACTTAACTTCCGATATTGGCCGGCATCCAGACGCCGGAAGGTCCTGTAATCTGTGTGTTTTTTGAAATTAGGACAAAGCGACCCGGAAATCATCTCCGAAAAGGGATATGCGGAAGGATATGGCGCAATAAAAAAGCCGGGGCCTGCTTTTTCAAGCAGGCCCCGGTTTAATACTACTTTGTTATCTTTTACTTTGTCGGCAGAAATTATTTCTTCCTGCGAATCAAAGCAAGACCGCCAAGACCGAGCAGAGCCATTGTTGCCGGCTCAGGTGTAATCTGGACGTTGTCCATATAAACACCATTTTGCGGCCAGCCCTGTCCCGCTATCCTGATGATCATCCATGTTGCTCCTGTTGAATCGTAGTTGCTGAGATCGTTGTAATAGGTCCTCGCGAATGTTCCTGTCCAGTCGCCCCAATCATGGCCGCTGCTGCTGCCATCATTGTTTAGGACTGTGGGAGCCATTTCCTGGTAACCGCTCGGGCCATCGCTGTTGATGGAAATCTTCTCATCGAAATCATTCCAACCAGCTGCGCCGCCAGTGAGGGTCAGGTCAAATGAAAAGAAGCAACCAGTTCCACCTGTTACCGGAATGTTGCCCCACGGAGCGCTCCAGGTCAACTGCCAATACCCGCCGTTGTAGGTTATAAAGAGGCTGTTATCGCCGACTGTATTGCCTACCCCGGGAGTAATCTCGATATACGCTGTGCCTTCAGTATCAGCTGACCAACCCTCATAATCGCTGAGGCCATTTTCCCAGTTGCCGATCATCTCGGTATTGTCGCGAATGACGCCCTGGGCGGCAAGGCTGACTGATGCCATAGCCAAAACAAGACAAACTGCTACTAATATTCTACTCATATTCTACTCCTCCTTCTTCGATTGTTATCACTCTCTTCGTTCGTTAATCCCCGGCCACAAGCCGAAGATTCGTTGTTCTCGACAAACTCACTCTCTACTTGATTTTGTCTCGAACAACAACAAGCACTACGTTTTGACTTTCACCCGTTATAACCTCGTGCTTGCCTAACGTTAAATAAAGCGACAACTTCTTCGCATCATTTATTGACTTTTCAATTGGCTTTACCCTCCTCACGCGAGGGAGCCATATCTACACACTGATGTGACAACACTTTACAGTATTGAGGATACCACATTTGCTGCCTGTATGTCAAGAGAAATTATTATGGGATGCAAAAAAAATTGCAAGTCCACCTATGTTGCGTAACTACTGTATTATCAAGAGGTTATGCGACGCAGTGTTGCGTATTAAAATGGACGGTTCTCGCTGTTTGGGCAAATGTTCAGTATCAATACTGAAACATTACTCTTGTTCCCACAAAGAATTAAAGCCTCTTCTGGTTCTCAGGATAGGCCACGGCTTAATCCTGTGGATAAATGATTATCCTGTCGTGAATTACAGTTACCAGGTCGGCTTTGCCGTCGCCGGTGACATCGGCGACCTTCATTTGCCGCGGCTCCACTGTCGGCGACTGCGGCCTGGATTCGCGGTAGGTCTTGTCTTCGAATGTCTTGAATCGCATCGCCGGAACGGGTTTGCCCGCTGAATTAACAGCCAATATCTCGATATGATTGTGTTTATATTCGACCAGTACTATATCGGCCCGCTTGTCGCCGTTTATATCGCCCGTTGTAAGGTTGCCGTAGGCGCCGTCCTTTATTTTGGTTTCATAGGTGAATTTCTGTTCCAGCTGATACCGGTTCGTTTTTCCGCCCGGCGGCACAACAATGGCGAATTTCTCACCGTCAAACAGCAGAATATCATCAGGACCGCCGCCGGCCAGCGAGGCGAGCAGCATTTTGATGCCCGATGCCGAATTCCACGACCCGACATCCAGCTCTTTGTCGAAGCGATACGTTTTGTCATCGCCAGGTGTAAGAATCTGCAGCCGGCCCTTTTGGCCGTCCAGTAACAGTATCGCTTTGCTGTCTTTTGTGCCGTCAACTTTCATTTTTGCCGAGGCCGCAGCCGAGATGCGATTCTCAGCACTTTTGGCATTATACTGGTCGAGAACTGTCCATTCACCGTTAACGAATGTCATGCTTCTGGCAAAATTGTTTTGCGCTACCAAAAGCTCTTCGCCGGTTTTGCCGTCGACGTCGGCCGGATAAATAGAACGCAGAGTCGCTTCTTTTATTAAGCTTGTCTGTGCCTTTG
>JBFZBL010000257.1:0-6951 GCA_041308485.1 Phycisphaerae bacterium
GGCATCATCGGCCCAAACGGAATGGGCAAAACAACGCTGCTGAAACTTGCCCTTGGTCAAATCGAGCCGACATCCGGCTCAATCGAGCTTAGAAAAACCCTTTCCGTCGGCTACCTTGACCAGGCAGGAGCCCAACTGAATCCGGAAAATACCGTGCTCGAAGAGGCGTCTTCGATTATCCCTGAAATGCTCCCTGAACAGATGCGCAAACGCCTCGGGGCATTCCTGTTTGTCAAAGACGATGTGTTTAAAAAAGTGGCGGACCTCAGCGGCGGAGAGCGAAACCGCCTCGCCCTTTGCAAACTGGTTTTGTCCGAGCCGGAAGTTCTCATACTCGATGAGCCGACAAATCATCTCGATATTCCGAGCATCGAGGCCCTCGAAAACGCGCTTCAAGGTTACACGGGGACAATCATCGCCGTAAGTCACGACAGGTTTTTTCTCGATAGAATTGCCCAGCGGCTCATTGTGCTCGGCGCAGATGAGCTGGGCAAGACGTCGCCGGGCAGATTCGAATTCGTACCCGGCTCATTTAGCCGATATGCAGAACTCCTGGAGCAAAGGGCATTAGAACAGCAAACTCCGCAGGCGGCAAAACCAAAAGCGCATAAGCAGGATAAGCCGAGAAAGACAACTCCGCCGGAACTGAGACAGTTTAATATCTGGCCGGTGGAAAAAATTGAAAAGGCAATTGAGGAGACGGAGGCAGCTATAAAAAAGCTGCACGAAAGTTTCGGCGAGGAAAAAACATATAAAGATTACAAAATGCTCGCCCAGGTGCAAAATCAGGTCAAAGAAAAAGAGCAGTATCGCGAACTGCTTTACAGGGCATACGATTTGAAAACAAACAAACGTTAGCTGAACAATAACGCACCGGCCTCGTGCTTTTACCCGGCGAATAAAAAAATCATCATTCGGGAGGGTAATCTTTAAACCCTTGCATCCATCCCGGCCAGTCCATTTGAAGGTTTGTATCAAAATTACGGTGCCATTTGAGCCGCCATAATTCCTTAAGTCCCACTTTTCTGGCTGAACCATCCATGAATGTCATAGCGGTGTTCCCTGCTGAATGCCGATCTATGCAGAACGTACTCATATTAGAATTCTGGACTCCCCTGGACGCAGGCGGACTGTCGTCTGCTTCCGGTTCAGTGCCATCCCACATACAATCACCAAACAACGGCACTCTATCTGCATGCGGAACAACGATAGTCCTCCAGTATTTCGGGCGATCAGCCAGTGAAATATTGTATGTTCCCGGGATACCATTATCCAAAGGATCGTGTGCCCAGCCATTTATCCCATAGCTGCCATACATACCTTTCTTAGCCCAGACAGGAGTATAGGCAGCCCAGGACCCCTCGCCGTATTTTCCCCACGCAGTAAAAACCCCCGCAGTAAAGGGGGCAGATGAATCACTAAGAAAGTTCCTGGCCATCGGACACATACTTATATCTTCTGTCCACTTGAAGTACGGCAGAAAATCCACCAGCCACATTGTGCCGCCGTTCCAGCCAACCGGGCTCTTGCCTCCGTTATCGCCCGCGAAAGTTTGCCAGGCAGCAGCCAGCGTTCTCAGGTTAGCTAAACACACCTCGCGCTTTGCTATATTCCTTCCGCCGCCGCTGATAGCCTGGATATTTACCGCCAAAAGGACCAGTGCCGCAGCCGCAACGACAACCTCTATCCTTGTTAAACCATTCCTGTTATTCATAATTTGCTATCAGGCTTCTAAATAAATCAATACTCGCAATTTTTATTGGGGTCGGTGCAGGTATATGGGACATCACCCCAGGTGACTTTTACCATCCATCGTAAATCGCAATCGCAGTAATCAATAGGCCCGGCACCCCAACCAGGCGCAGCGGCAAGGGCATGCGGGTCTGTCCATTTCCTGTATATGGCATGGCCATCGGCGAAAACAAAATTTGTCCCCTGACTATGTATCTTAGGCGGATAGTCGCCCCATGTCCCCGGAGGAGCACTTCCGCCAGACGAATTATAATTAACATAGAACGCGCCTTGCTTGGCAGCCCCGACATCCAAAAACACAAACCTCTCGGCCGACTTTATAATCTGGTTTATATTTGTAAACGGGACAGCGCCATTACCGGATGCACCGGGGTATGTATTCATCGACATAGACATATTGTATGTTACATACTGGCCTTTGCCGGCTGAGGGACACCGATAAATATTGTAATCTCCCACGTATTTCCACATCGTACCTTCCGCAGTGGCATGTTCCCATGCACTCTGTGGTATCGAAGCACTGTAAGGGTATGCCGCGGCATAGTTAGTAGAATAGGTAGGCGGCATAGCATGAGGAAATGAATGGGGCCATTCACGCCAGGCCGGTTGTGGCCCGCCGGAAGAGCCCCCTGATACTGAGAAGATCCAGGAATAGTATACGTCGCCGACGGGTATTTTGCCGCCGTTGTCGTTGGAGTAAGTTTGCCAAGCAGCCGCCAAAGACCGCAGATTTGCTAAACACACTTCTTTCTTTGAGCGTTCCCGCCCGCCGGCATTTATAACACCCGCCTGCGCCAGCATAAGGGCGACGCACGCCAAGGCAACCACCGTATCAACTCTTGTTAAACCTTTTCTCATCATAACTCCTACTCAAGATTTACCGGGCAGCTCGGCGCGTAAAGAAGCTCTCCCCAGCATCCTATCTGCACCCAGTAAAGGTCGTTTTTGCCGTCGCAAGTTATTGGATGAGCGTTATAAATACCACCCTTGCCTAGGCTAATTGTTTCTTTGGCCTTCCACTTATGGTACACGCTATGGCCGTCGGCAAAAGATACGCACGTTCCTCCTTCGTGCTGCACCGGCGGAAGGTCAAACCAGGATTCTGCCCCAGAATAAACTGCGTAACTGTCCGGGCTTGGAGTGCCCTCATCGATAAATACTATTCTGCCTGAGGCACCTTTTATCTGGCTGGTGTTCTTCGGCATCATAGTTGGAGTGTTGTCTGTACCAGGTGTCCTATTCCACTTATATTTGCCGTTCATCGAATCAATAATCGAATACGTGATAAGTGCATCTTTTTTGCCGACGGGACATTGGTAGATATTGTAGTCGCCGGTGTATTTCCACAATGCGCCTGTGTTAACAGCACATTTCTGGCAGCATATATCAGCAGGTATGAATCCAGCGGAGCCTGATACAATAGCGAATCCAATCCAGGGCAGTTCATTGTGATGCATGGTATACCATGGCTCTGAGGAAGGTTGTGCAGCAGCACAATTAGTCCCGGCAGGACAATTAATTCCGGGTGGACAGGCGGAGCCAGATGTGGAAGCTGCGCCATTGACAATTTTGCCGGCGTTGTCATCAGCATACGCTTTCCATGCGGATGTCAGCATTCTCAGGTTGGCCAGACATACTTCCTTCTTAGATCGCTCCCGTCCGCCGGCATTTATAATACCCGCCTGCGCCAGCACAAGGGCGATACACGCCAAAGCAACCACCGCATCAACCCGCGTTAAACCCCTTAATTTTCTCATAATCAATCCTACGGATTACTTCAAACCATTTCATAACCTCTTAATATTTTGTCATACCTGCGAAAGCAGGTATCTATCTGCCTACAGAGCAATCTGGATTCCCGCTTCCGCGGGAATGACAGCTATGAAACGGCTTTTACTCAAAATCACTTTGCGTCAGCCATTCTTCAACCAGCGCGTTTAAATCCCAGATATTGATATAGGCGTCCCTGTCCACGTCGCCCGGCGCGTAAAGGCCGTATTTTGCATTTCCCGCAGAGCAGAGCGTATTGAGCGGGTCCGTGCAATTGCGCCAGCTTTCGGCCAATACCGCGAAATCGATGAAATCGACCACATTGTCCGCCCGCAAATCCGCCGGGATATGAAGAACCGGCGATTGTCCCTCGCAGGAATTGCTCGTTATCGCCCAGACCCTGTTGTTGGCATCGCTCACAATGACAGTACCATCTTCCGCAATTGCCGGGAAACTGACCCAGTTGTTGCCTTCGAAGCGCGAGACCTCCAGACCATTTGAATCCACCACGCAGACATAGTTATCATCGCTGGCGGCGTAAACATGATTGTCCCTGTCGATACTCAATGTGAATCCGCCGATTACGCCGAGCCTGGTTATCCATTTGATTGCGCCATTCGGCTCGACCGCACGCAGGTATGGGTCATCGAAACTTACGTATATCGTTCCATCTGAGCCGACCACTGGCGATGACCAGCCCGATGAATTCATATCATTAGGCAGCCGCAGAGAAGCTGACCAGAGGATATTGCCCGTGCATGGGTCAACGGCGTAAAGATTCGGGTCGCGGACAAGTGTTTGATATATCATTCCGTTGGGGCCGATGGCCGGCGACGTCACTATTTGTCCTTTGTTCGGCTCGATGGCTCCAAAGTTGCAAATCCATTTTACGTTTCCGCTATTTGCGTCGAGGGCATATAAATTCGGCTCGTAAAGTCCGCCTATGTAAACCGTTCCGTTTCTGTCTATTACAGGTGTCGCGAATATAGCTCCGTTGAGGTTCGCTGGGCCTTGAGTCGTAAAAGTCCATAACTCGCTGCCGTCCGCGTCGAGGGCGTACATAAGCCCGTCTTCTGAGCATATGTAAATTTTGCCGTCGTATCCAACAACGGGCGTAGAGTAGATGGGGGCGTCCGTCTTGTGTGTCCAGTTCAAATATCCATAGTCGTCAATCGCATACAACCAGCCGTCCTGGCCTGCCGCATATACCATCCAGTAATACCCCACGGCGGGCGAGCCGACGACGGCCGTGTTTATATCGTAAATCCAGTTAAGCTCGCCGAGGTCGTCGAGACAATATAAGTTCCCATCCTCAGCGCCGATGTATATCCAGTAGCTGTCCCAGTAGGGCCTTGTAACAGCAACCTGAGATGATACAGGCCCATCCGTTTCAAAAACCCATTTAACGCAGCCGATTCGCGGCCCTTTATTTTCATACAGATTCGGCTCGGGCAATAATCCTCTGCGCTGCCACTGCGCAGGCACCGCAGGCCGGCTTGGATACCAGCTTATTGTAAATAACCCGCTTGACTCGCAAACCACATTGGCATCCGCAGCACTCGGCACAACTGAAATCACACACTGACTTGACTCGATATCAGTAGGCAATTGCCACAGGTAGCTGTTAGTGTCATTAATATTGCTTGCAATCGTCTCCCAAGTACCGCCGTTGTCGCTGCTGAAAAGAATATCTACGCTGCCGACGCCGAATTTGTCCCACTTAATCGAATGTTTGCTGCCTGTTGCCCAGACCTCGCCGCCTGCGGGTTTGGTAACAAAAATTATTTTGTCGTATTCATCAGCCCCCATATCAACAGCGCGCCCGATTAATCTCGGTTCGCCGTCTATATCAGTTATATTGGGGTCAGGAACATAAAGCGTGTTGCCCGCATCGATACAAGGCGAATCCGTGCGTAAATGCAAATCACCGTAATCGTCATTGCCGCCGACTCCCCACCCGTCGCCGCCATCATTCGGCTCCCTCACAAACATCGGGTCATCATCGATATTGCAGTTATTCGGGCCTCCGAATTTATTCTGCAAATCCGCAATGCAGCAGAAAAGCAGCATTTGGCCCGGGGTCGCGGGCAACGGATAAACCTGTGCGCTCGTCGTTACGCCTGTTGAATCATTGTTGTCCCAGAATATGCTGTGGACAGCCGACAAGTAAGCAACAGAAGCCATATAAACACCGCCGCCTAAACTGCCTGCCGAGTTCCCGGCAAGTGTGCAATTTGACACCGTTACCTTGTAATTAGAACTTTCATATATTCCGCCTCCATAGCGCTGCGCAAAATTTCCCGCCACAATGCTATTGTTAATATCAATAGCCCCGGAAAGGCCGTAAATTCCACCGCCGTTTGCTGAAGTCGTTCCTGATGCGATATTACCTGCAATTAACGTCCTTGTAATCTTAATTGAACCTGTCCCCGTCCTTGAGAATATTCCCCCGCCTCCTAAGGGATCGGATTGATTAGCAATAATACTGCAGTCGGTAATTGTAACTATTGCTCCAGAGCAATAAATACCGCCGCCTTCTCTTGCATGATTGCCGCGTATTTTGCAGCCGACGAATGTCGGGTTGCCACTCGAATAAATTCCGCCTCCGCTCCCCGTTGTGTTATTATCCTTGATATCGCAGTTACGAATCAGCGGCGCACCTGCGGAAATATATATGCCTTTGCTGCTGCCATGGGTTATAGTAAGACCATCCAAAACCACGTTTGCATCTATGGTGAATGCGCAGCCCAGACCGCAACAATCAATCACGGTGCTTTCGACAACGTTCCAGTCATTAGGGTTGACGCTGCTGACAGTGATTGCCTTGCCGGAAAAGGTAATGTTGTAGTTTCCCGGGCCGGTGTATGTGCCAGGTGAGATTATGACAATATCACCGGTAACTGACGCGTCGACTGCCAATTGAATTGTTGAGTACATGCCGGGAACTGTCAGCACCGCCCCAAAAACATTTGAGACCGCCAACAGAACGGTTAATGCAACGATGACCCTCTTCATTTTCCTGCCCTTTCAAATAACGGGATATATTATACCAAACCTGCGCACTTTTATCCACAAGTTCGTCGCCCGAAGCTCGTCTCGAAGGGCCTGCCCTGAGCAATGTCGAAGGGCCTGCCCTGAGCAATGTCGAAGGGCCTGCGTCCCGGGTGTCTCCTTTGTATGTTAAGTCCAGCTTGTTTCCCCTTTGTTACAGTTTTATTTCGATTTTTTCACGGTTTTCAAAATTTTCCCTGTACTGAGCAGGCGAAGCGCGTCGAAGTACAAAAAATTCCCAAAAATCCACTCGTTTTCATTCTCTTTTCATTCAAAACGCCCACTTTTTATTGCTTTTTTACGAAAATTTACGCATTTTTATACTTTTCCATACTTTTCGCAACTTCTGTGTATAATGCCTCCCTTGCCCTGTTCCCC
>JBFZBL010000258.1:0-3866 GCA_041308485.1 Phycisphaerae bacterium
ATATCATGCTCGGCAAAACCGCCGGGTGTGGGCCGATAGAGTCGCAGCACGCCGACAGGTTTATTCTTGAACTGCATCGTAACTGTAAGCTGACTTACAATGCCTTCTTTCGCCGAGGCCTGGGGATAATTTATCCGCTTATCTGTCCGCATATCGTCAATGATGACCGCCTGGCCGGCAAACGCCGCTTTTATGACTGGGTCGTCTTTTGTAACCGGCCCTTTATTCCTGTATTCTTCGCTCAGCCCGAATGTGCTTCGCATCTTCAACTCGCCCGTCTCATCATCCAAAAGCCTTATCGAACAGGCCGAAACGCCGGTTATTTCCACCGCGGCACGCGAAAGTTTATCCAGCACTTCGCCAAGCGCAAAGCCGCCGGCTACCAGTGTCGTAAGCTGATAAATCTGTTCTTCTCGTTTTGTCGGTTTTCCAAGTATTTTCATAATGCTTCACAAATTCGGATAATTTAAGTGGTCTATTATAACCATTTTTAAATAATTTTAAAGAGATTACGGATATATAATTTATGACTATTTCCCCCCACTGAATCGGCAATTTTCTATACGATTGCCAAAAGAGGCGGCTTGTATTATACTTGCAGGCAAGGAAAAAGCAATGGCGGATATCGCTAAACACATATTTTTCAGCGGCCGGGTACAGGGCGTCGGCTTTCGATTTACAGCCAACAGCGTAGCTCAGCGGTACGAACTGACCGGCTTTGTACGCAATACCTCAGACGGCAAAGTCGAACTGCTCCTGCAGGGTGAACCGGAAGATATTGACGATTGCATTGAGGACTTGCAGCAGACTTTTGCCGCCAGGGATGTCCATATAGAAGAGCTGCCATTCGATTCTTCATATCCGGATTTCAGGATAACATTCTAAAAGTTTAGTCTTCTATTCTTTTTCTTTGCTGTTTTAGCTGACTTTTCATTTTTTTGGATTTGAGTCTTTTTTCGACCGAAGTTCTGGTGGGTTTTGTCGGCCTTCTCTTTTTTGGTCTTTTCAGCGCGTTTTCAATAATTTCCATCAGTTTCTCAACAGCAAAATCACGGTTGGCCTTTTGACTCCTGAATTTTTGACTTTCCACAATCAGCCTGTTGTCTTTTGTCAGCCTGGCGGATAGTTTCCTCAAGACAATTGTCTTTTGCTCAGGCTTGAGAAAGCTGCAATTTGAGATATCGACTTCAGCGCTGATTTTCGTGTTGAGCTTGTTTACATTTTGCCCGCCGGGGCCTGAGCTTCGGCTGGCCTTGAATACAAGCTCGTTTTGGGGTATTTGAATTTTGTTATTTATTATCATCCACCAATCCGGCCATATAGCCTAAGTTTTATTGCAGTTTTTCGTAGGGCCACATTTCCAGGCCGCCGTCGAGAACCTTTACATCTCTAAAACCCTGATTTTTCAGAATAATCGCCGCCTCATAGCCCCTTAGCGAATAATTACAAAATGCTATAATAGGCTTTTCCTTGTTGAGTTCGACAAATCGCGAACGCAGCGAGGCAAGCGGAATAAACACCGCGCCATTCAGCCGCTGCTGGCGATACTCCGACGGCGTTCTCACATCCAGAAGCACAAAATCCTTCTTATCCTGCATCATTTGCCAGACTTGTCCCGGATTTATGCCTTCCATCAGGCCGTCGAGTTTATTGCGTGCAACGTTGGCCGCTGTAATGATATTGTCAATTACCGGCGCATAAGGCGGAGCGTAGCACAAATCAAGGTTTGCAATCTGGTCAACCGTCATCTTCCCGGTAATTGCCGTCGCTGCGACATCGATGCGTTTATCGGTAACGCCTGCACCAATTGCCTGCGCACCGAGAAGTCTGCGAGTGTTTTTATCGACAACGAGTTTCATCATCACAAGTTCTGCTCCCTGCACAAAATGCTCCCTGTCAGGGGCGGGAACGAGAACCGTAACAACTTTAAAGCCTGCCTGTTCTGCCGCCCGTTCGGTAAGGCCCGTAACCGCGACGTTATAATCAAACACTTTGCACGCAACTGTCCCGAGAATCGGGGAAAACGCATCGCTGCCGCCGCAGATATTTACAGCCGCGACTCTGCCCTGCTTATTCGCCGTCGAGCCGAGCGGCACATAACATGGCTTTTGCGTAATCATATCGATATTCTCAACGCAATCGCCCGCCGCATATATATTTTCGTCGGATGTCTGCATCTTCGGACTAACTTTTATCGCGCCGGTTGTGCCGATTTCAAGCCCCGCCTGTTTGGCCAGTGCAACTTCAGGCTTGTTGCCGACCGCGATTATCACAAGGTCTGCCGGATATGAGCCGTTATTGGTAATGACTGATTTTACCGTATCGGTTCCCTCGAATTTTTTCACGTGTGTATCTGTAAGGATCCTGACGCCGTGCGATTCGAGCTGATTTTCGATAAGTAAACCCAATTCGGCATCCAGCAGCCGGAAAATCTGCGGCAGGCATTCTATAATCGTTACCCTGCATCCCTTTCTAACCAGCGCTTCGGTCATTTCGATCCCGATAAGTCCCCCGCCGACAATTACAACATCGCGTGCCTTGCCTCTGTCAAGAGCGGCCTTAATGCCTTCGGCATCGGTTACCCCGTGCAGTGTAAAAATATTGCCAAGTTTAATTCCGTCAATCTCCGGTTTCATCGGCTTCGAACCGGTCGCAAGTACGAGCTTATCGTAATCGAGCACTGACTCAACATTATCAATTAAATGTCTTACACGAACTTGTTTTTTCTTGCGGTCGATTTCTATCGCCTCGGTCTGATTCATAAGGTGAACGTTCTTAACCTGCTGGAAGAATATCGGGTCTCGCACAACGCCGGCAGGTGAACTCATTAACTCGTTCTGGTCCTTGACGGTACCGCCGATATAATAAGGCAGCCCGCAGCCCGCGTACGACAGCAGCCTGCCTTTTTCGACAATCGTAACATCAGCGTCAGGGTCAAGACGCATAATTTTCGCGGCCACTTTAGGCCCTGCCGCCACTCCGCCAATTATTACTACTTTCATTGGCTTTTTCATTTCTGTGTCTCCGTAGATTTGTTCTGCTTCGGTTTTTTCCGCAGCTTTGAGATTTACTACAAGTTCCGTCCCGCCCAGATGTGATTTTTCAATGTGTATATTTCCGCCGACGGCTTCAACTATTGCCCTGGCAAATGCAAGCCCCAGTCCAATTCCCGGCCGCGACGATGCGTGTGCGCCGGGCGTCCTGAAAAACGGCTGAAAAACTTTTTCGCGATTTTCCTCTGATATTCCAATCCCTGAATCGGCGATTCTTATCTGATATGTCTTTGCCGGCTCGTTATACAAAAGAAGCATTTCAATCCTGCCGTTGTCGGGCGTATATTTTATCGCGTTTGACAAAAGTGCTTCGAGCACCTCAGTTATCGTAGCCTGACTGCCGGCCGCCCAGGCAGGCTCGACATCGACATTTACCGCAAAAGTTATATTATGTTTGCTCGCCTCCTCGATGTATGCTGCCGAGCTTTTGCGGACAATCCCCGCAAGTTCTACCTGTCCTTTGAACGATGCAGGCTCGTTAATCGCCCTGGAAATTAAAAGGAGTCTTTGAGCGGAAACAAGTGTTACCTCGCAGCTTGCAATTGCCCTTTGCAGAAGGTCTTTCTGTTTTGGCGATACCGGCCCCGCGAATTCGCCCAAAAGCGTCTGAAGAATTGTCGCTATAGAGGCAACCGGCCCTTTAAGCTGATGTGCCACGAGCGAGGCGAACCTTAGAGGATCGGATATAATATCTCTCATAAACGCAACCGCAATTCTGTACCGGTTAATTCACTATAATTATATCAGTTGAAACCGGAACTTCAATTCTTTTCTCGACGGAACCGCACCCAAATGAGCAGATATACAGATCGG
>JBFZBL010000259.1:0-3716 GCA_041308485.1 Phycisphaerae bacterium
GATATCTGCGCCGAAGCCGCTTTCTGTAACATGGTAATCGCCCAGCTTTGTGCCGGTGAGGTCCGCAATCACGGAACTTTGCCCCAGCGCGACATTGGCGAAAGGCCCGGCGTGGACAAACATCGGCTGGCCTTCGATTGTCTGGAGAAGGTTCGGATTCAGCGCGTCGAGCATCCAGGCAGTCATCGCTCCATCGACCTCAAGGTCAGCGGTTGTGATATCCTTGCCCCGGCGGTCTTTGGCAACGACCATTTTTGCGATTCGGCTGCGGAAATCTCTGAGGTTTTTCGAAATCGCCAAAATTGCCATAACCTCGCTCGAAACAGTAACCTGAAAACCCGAATCCATTTCGACGCCGTTATTTTTGCCGCCAAGACCTATCCTGATACTGCGAAGTGACTGTGCGCAAAGGTCAATCGCCCAGCCCATTTGCACGGCGTTAGGGTCGATATCCAGCCGGCGAAGCTTCCTTTTGGCCAGCCGCTCGTCATCGTAATTCTTCTCATGCTGCATCCGCGAGGTAAGGGCAACCATACAGAGATTGTGAGCGTTTGTTACCGAGTCAATATCACCGGTAAGCCGGATTGAAAACGGAATCAGCGGGATAAGCTGGGCCAATCCGCCGCCTGCTGCTCCGCCTTTTATGTTGAAAGTAGGCCCTGCGCTTGGCTGGCGAATTGCGCCAACCGGGCGTTTGCCGCATTTACCAAGTCCCTGGACAAGACCGATGGTCGTAGTGGTCTTACCCTCGCCGAAAGGTGTAGGCGTAATGGCGGTAACGTCGATATATTTGGCCGTGGGAGCATCCTTGAGCCGTTCGATTACCTTGGAGAAGTCAACCTTTCCCAAAGTGTAGCCGGCGGGGAGTATCTCGTCTTTTTTAAGCCCTATCTCGTCTGCCAGTTGAAATATGGGTTTGATATTCCTCTCAGCCGCTTCGGCTATTTCCCAGTTTTTCATCTTTGTCGGGTCAAGTTTCATTGAACATTTCCTTCAACTTTTAACAATTAAATCACGTGTTATTTCCGCCCGCTGTTACCCTAACCGCACCTCGACATCCACAACGCTGCCCGGCTTAAATACACCAACCACATTCCCCGCGGTTTCTTTGCCGTTTACTAACATTTTCTTCACGCCTTTCATTGCGCCGTCGGGATTCGATACCTTTATATTATATGTCGAACCTCTGAACTTGCGCGTAACAGTAAATTTTTTCCAGTCAGGCGGAATACAAGGGGCAATCCTGAGCCCATCGTGCTCAGCTCGAACGCCGAGTATGTATTGCGCCAAAGCGGTAAAGCTCCATGACGCGGTGCCTGTGAGCCAGGAATTCTTGCCTTCGCCGGGCAGCGGGCTGTCATGGCCTGATATTGTCTGCGCAAAGCAATACGGCTCACACTTGTATATATCGGCCTTGTCTTCCTTGGTGCTGGGGCAGATTCGCGTATAAAGCTCCCATGCCTTGTCCCCCCTGCCGACGATTGTCTCGCCTATTATGACCCAGGTGTTGTTGTGGCAGAAAATACTGGCGTTTTCCTTGTAGCCGGGCGGGTAAGATGTAATCTCACCGAGCCGGTCCTGATAATATGTAAACGCAGGCTGATTAAGGACCATACCGTTGGCATCCGCGAGATATTGCCAGGCGCTGTCGAGTGCCGCGACGGCCTTGCCGTCATCGAGCCCGATTTGGGCCATTACACCCCAGCCCTGCGTTTCGATGAAAATTTTTCCTTCATCACAAACCTTAGAGCCAACCGGTTTTTCGAAATGGTCGTATGCACGGATAAACCATTTGCCGTCCCAGCCGTGTTTGAGAATGGCTTTTCGCATCTCGTCCGCCTGTCTGGTATATTCGCCTGCTTTGTCTTTTTGGCCGAGATGCTCCAGCATGTCTGTCAATTCTTTAGCCGCGTAAACGAATAACTGGGCTACCATAACGGATTCCGCCTTGCCTCCCTCTATATCGCCCGAGCACTGGAAGCTCTCGCCGGGGTTTTTACTGAAGCAATTGAGATTGAGGCAGTCATTCCAGTCGGCGTGCTGAATCAGAGGCAGTCCGTGCGAGCCGCGGAGGTCCATAACGTGTTTCATTGAAAGGTGCAGGTGGTCCAACATTGTTGTGCTTTTGTCGCTGCCGGGGACATCAGAATAGCCGGCTGGAGCATCGAGAATCGTCCAGTCGCCTGTCTCTTTGATATAGGCGGCAGTCGAGACAACCAGCCAGAGAGGGTCATCACTGAAACCTGTGCCGACCGCGTCGTTGCCTTTCTTGGTCAGCGGCTGATACTGGTGATAACAGGAACCGTCCTTTTTTTGGGTTGAGGCCAAATCGATTATTCGCTGCTTGGCGCGTTCGGGAACAATGTGAACGAAGCCGAGTATGTCCTGATTGGAATCGCGGAAACCAAGCCCCCTGCTCATGCCCGTCTCGAACGAGCTTGCAGAACGCGAAAGGTTGAATGTCACCATACACTGATACTGGTTCCAGATATTTGCCATTCTTTCGACATGCTCGTTGTCGATTTTGACCTGATAACCGGAAAGCGCATCCGCCCAGAAATTTTTGAGTTTCTTCAACTGGCTATCGACCTGAGCTGAGGTTTTTAATCCGCCAATCGTCTTGTAGAATCTCTTTTTATTTATGATGCCCGCCGAAGAAAATTTTTCTTCGTTCGGGTTTTCGATGTAGGCAAGGACGAAATGCAAACGCTTTGTCTGGCCGGGTTTCAGGGACAATTTAACCTGATGCGAACCAACCGGCTGCCAGCTATGGGCAACGCTGTTTGTCGCCTGACGGCGTTTTACGACATCCGGACAACCATAGTCATTTAATCGGCCGAGGAAAACGTCACGCATTGTGTCGAAGCCAGTGATTTTTTCGCTGCACCAGAAACCAACATAGTGATTACGCCGTTCACGGTATTCGGTCTTGTGAAATATAGCGCTGTCTTCGATTTCCATTTCGGCTATGTTCCAGTTGCGCTGAAAATTAGTGGAGTCATCAACGGCATTGTAAAGGCAAAATTCCGCGTAGCTGAACAGGTCAATCTCTTTCGATTTGCGGCTTTCATTGGTTACCGCAACCGACCAGATTTCGGCGTTGGTATCAACCGGGACAAAATAAGTCGTCGAAACCCGCAGACCGTCTAGCGCGCCCTCGATAACCGTATAGCCGAGTCCGTGCCGGCATTTGTAATCGTCAAGTTTGGTCTTTACCGGTTTGAAGCCGGGATTCCAGGTTTTTTTGCCGTCACATACGTAGATATATCTGCCCGGATTATCCTTTGGTATCGCGTTATAGTGGTATCGCAGCAGGCGACGCAGGCACGCATCGCGATAAAAGCTGTAGCCGCCTGCCGTGTTGGATATAATGCCGAGATAATCCTTAAGCCCAAGGTAGTTTATCCACGGCGTAGGGGTATCGGGCCGGGTTATAACGAATTCCCTGGCCTTGTTATCGAAGTAACCGTAACGCTGGTTTTGCGGCATTGCTGACTCCTGTTAACCCGGTAAAACACATTAGAATACATTATTTAAGCTCGTTACTATACCCTTCCTGCCGGCCAAAATCAACCAGTTAGAACCGCAATATACAGGCGTTTACGCTTGAAAATCAGCAAACAGACGTGTATAATTTGTGTTTTTACTCGAAAGGAAACACAAATGAAATCAGATGTAGCCAATATGTCGCTTGCCGCTGCAGGCAAGAAACGAAT
>JBFZBL010000260.1:0-23828 GCA_041308485.1 Phycisphaerae bacterium
GGGCTCATATTTGCTATACCGAAAGTGAGAAGCTGGCCGACGCCGACTCCGACAAGACCACCCACAAAACACAATATTATCGCCTCAATTAAAAATTGCGTCAGTATCGCAGACCTCTTTGCGCCGACGGCTTTGCGAAGACCGATTTCCTTTGTCCGCTCGGATATCGAGACGAGCATTATGTTCATAATGCCGACTCCGCCGACTAAAAGTGAAATTCCGACTATGCCGCCGGCAACCAGCGTTACTACAAGCGAAATATTATTGAACATCTGTATCGCGCTCTTTAGTGACTCAATCCTGAAGGTATCCGGCTCATCAGGGCTGATGTGCCGCTCGCGACGGAAGAAGAATTTCGTCTCTCCCACAGCTTCTTCAAGGACCTCCGCTGACTTGGCCTCGGCAAACGCCCATATCCAGAATTCCCGCCGGAACTTAGAAGCGGTATCGAAGGGAATTATTATTTCGAATCGCTCCTGCCCGCCGCCGCCTATGCCGAGGTCGGTGCGCTTCTCAATAACCCCGGCAATCCGGAGAGTTGTGGGTCCTATTCGAATCGTTTCGCCTATGCAGTCCTTGTCTATACCCAGCTTGTCGCGAAGCTCCGGCTCAATCAGGCACACCATCCGCCCCGCGTCTATATCTGATAATTCGCGGCCGAGTACCATCGGTCTGTGCTCAATCTTATGCCACGGTGGTTCTATGCCATACACATTTGCATTAAGCACGGACTTCTCGCCATATTTTACCGTGTACTGCCCCGCCTCGCTTATTCGCGTGTATCGCTCCAGCGACGGGCAATGCTCCAATAACCCTTCAAATTCCCTTGGCCTTAATCTTATGTCCCACCATGTAAGCGTGCGTTTTAGTCCCTTATCCGGCAGTTGCGGTTGAACTATTATCGTGTTGCTTCCGAATGTTTCGACCTGGCTCAATATTTTTGTTTTGAGGCCGGTTAACGCCGCTATTACCGCAGTAACCGACGCGACGCCGATTACAATCCCGATTGTCGTAAGTATCGACCTTGTCTTGTTGGCCCATATCTGCCCCAGGGCCAGATATATGCTCTGGTAAACAAGCTGGATGAACATAAGCGGTATAGCAAGCAAGCTTTTCATCCTGTCTTCTCCGCTTTTTCATCCGGTTTCTGTTCGTGTATGTTGTCCTCTGCCGTTGTTCTGTCGCTGCGAATCAGACCATCCTGCATTCTGATTATTCTCTTTGTGTGCTGCGCAACATCATATTCGTGTGTTACCATTACTATTGTCTGCCCCTGCCTGTGAAGCTCGTCGAAAAGGCTTAATATGCTTTCGCTTGTCTTTGTATCTAAATTCCCCGTTGGCTCGTCGGCCAGCAGTATGCTCGGATTGCACACAAGAGCCCTGGCAATCGCCACCCGCTGCTTTTCGCCGCCCGAAAGCTGATTCGGCTTGTGCTTGACCCTGTCACCAAGTCCCACCCGCTCAAGTGCCTTTTTTGCCCTGGCCGCCCTGCCAAACCACCCGCCCTGCGCATACAGCAGGGGCATCTCGACATTCCTCAGGGCGTTCATCTGTGGCAAAAGCTCGAATGACTGAAACACAAAACCAATCCGCTCGTTGCGTATCCTTGCCAGTTCCGAATCCCCAAGCTCTGTCACATCTTCCCCGTCAAGCTCATACACCCCCTGGCTTGGCCTGTCTAAGCATCCAAGGACATTCATCAGTGTGCTTTTGCCCGACCCGGAATGTCCCATCACCGCGATATATTCGTTCTCCCGCACCTCCAGATCCACGCCGTCCAGCGCATGTATCTCTTCCACGCCGACCCTGTAGAATCGCTTCAGCCCGCTTAGCCGGATTACAACTTTCCCGTCCGGATTATTTGTCTGCTGTTGCATTGATGTCGTTGCTGTCCTTTTTGCCTTTTACTTTTTGATTTTTATCTTTCACTTCGCGCTCGTCTTTCAATTTCTGGTCGTGCTTGAGATTGTCCAGAATCTTATAAGGCCCGACGACAACTTTGTCCCCCTCTTTAAGTCCCGCCAGAACTATCGTATGCGTCAAATCGCTCTGCCCCGCCCTGACGGGCGTCGCGACCGCTTTGCCGTCGATAAACCTGTAAACGACCGTTGCAAATTTCTTGCTTTTATCAAGCTCGGCGCTTTTGTCGCGAATATCTACAGGCAAACTGTCAACCTCCCTTGCCAGTATAGCCTGGCTCGGCACCGTGATAACGTCGGGATGTTTCATCGTCTCGATATCAACGTCCGCCGTCAGGCCGCTGTAGAGTTTCGATACGTTTGCGTCGTTATCAAGCAGGATTTCCGTGCGGTAGTATCTTGTCCGATTATCACTGAATCTGTGTTTTTGCGCAATTTCATTGACTATACCACTGAACTTTATGTTTGGAAACGCCTGCACGCTGACAACCGCTCTTTGACCGAGCTCCATTTCCCCGACATCCGCCTCATCAACTTGAGCCACAACCAGCATTTTTGAGCGGTCCGACACCTCCATTATCACCGTCCCGGGGTAATTAATCGCCCCTGTCACCACTTCGCCAACCTTGTTATTAACCCGCGTTATAACACCATTGATTGGTGACTTTATTGTTGTATAGCCAATCATTTCCTTTGCTTCTTCTATGCGTGCATCGGCCGCCTCTAAATTGTACTTCAATACCCTTAAATTCTTATCAGACGCCTCCAGGTTATACTTGGCCGACTCGTACTGCCCCTTAAGCTCATCAACCTTGTATTTTATCAGGTCAAAATCCGCCTTGCTTATATCTCTCGACTCGAACAGCTCCTTTTTCCGTTCGAGGTCATTTTGCGCCTGCTCTAACGTAGCCGCCAGCGCCACCAGATTCGACTTGCTGCTCTCAATCCTCGCCTTTTCAACTTCTGTTTGTGCCTCCTGCGCATTTCGGCTCGCCTCCGTCAGCCGCAACTGGCTCTCCAAATCCTTTGAATCAAGCTTGACCAGCACCGACGCAGGTATCGGCGGGTTCGCATTCGGGTCGCCGCAGGTAACAACGTCGCCTTCATCATAAAGCATTTCAATTATCCGGGCGGACACCCTCGTGCTTATCTGCACTATTTCCTTCGGCTCAATCTCGCCCGTCGCACTTACTCGCTCGGTCAAGTCCCCTCGTTTAACCTCCTCAATGCGCACTACTTCCTCTTTGTCTTTGCCTTTTTGGCTTTTGTATCCCAGCCAGCCAATTATCAGCAGCGCCAAAACCGCCGCTATGGTTATAATAATCCACTTTTTGCGTTTTTTCACAATTGCTCCTCTCGTGATAAAAACTGTTTTTCCGGGGCCTCCCCTGCCTTGGGCGTATCCTATCCATATTACTTCTGTAATTATAACGCGCAACGTTACTGTTTTGTTATCGTCTTATCCATTTTCAATGATTTTTCTGCCTCAAGAACGTTTTTTTGCCTGTTTTCGGCAAAAAAATGCCCATCGGGGGTTTTATTTGAAGATTGGAAATGTTTCCCCAGTGCCAAATGGTGTTAAAATGGGGTATGCGAATATGTTATCGGTAGCCGGCTTTATAGGACCAAATCCGGGATATTTTTTAGTTGGCACTGTCGATTCAAGGCAGCATTGATGCGGCTATCCTGGCAACCATACTTCCGGCTTTTTTGGTTGCCAATGGCTGCACTAGCGCAAGCAGCTCGGAGTTGGTTTGGGTCAGCCGGGCTTTGTCTTCGAGCAGGTTTTTAACCGTTTCGATAATCGGCTCAACAGAACGGAAATAGGGCATAAACTCCGGCACAAGCTCTTTGCCCGCGAGGATATTAACCAGCGACAGGTATTTAGTAGTGACTAACCAGCGCCCGACGAGATGCCACATCGAAGAATTGGTTTGGTACATAATCACCATAGGGCAACCCGCAGAGGCAACCTGTAAAGTTGCGCTGCCGCTTGCGACCAGCGCGAAATCCGAATTTCTTGTCGTCTGATATACGGAGTCAATCGAATAATCGGTTCGAAATCCCAGGAGACGGGTCGAGTCAAGCGCGCCTCTGGTTGCCTCATCAACTGCTACCGTTGTGAACGCGGCATTGGGGTATTTTTTTCGCAGGGCAATCGCGATTTGCTGCATAGGTTTCCAAAGTGTTCCTACTTCAGCGGCTCTTGAGCCGGGGACAATAGCGATTTTGCCGCTGGAGGGATTGAAATTTCGATAGTCACGTTTGGCCCTGCTCAAATCCGATTGCGTAAGTTCATCAAGCAGGGGGTTGCCGACAAATTCAGCGGGAACGCCACGTCTTGTAAACCAGTCCTGCTCGAAGGGCAAAAGGCAGCAGAGCTTGTCGCAGCATTTTCGAAGTTTGCGAATTCGCCAGGGCGCCCATGCCCAGAGCTGCGGCGCGACGTAGAAAAGCGTTTTGATGCCCGATTTTTTGGCGGCCTTCGCAACATGAAAGTTAAAAGCAGGCGAATCGCATACAATAACGAGATTCGGTTTCTTTACCGCGAGGAATTTCCCGATTTGTTTTATGAGCCGGTAATAATGAGAGATGTGCGCAAAGGCGTTATAAGTCATCGCAGCCCGGCCCACGGGGTTTTCGATTAGCGTGCATCCTGCTTGGGCCATTTTGGGGCCGCCAACACCGACAAATTCCAGATTCCGATTTGCCTGCCGCATAATGCGTATCAGGGCAGCGCAATGCCTGTCAGCGCTGGGTTCGGCAGCACTTATAAAAATCGTATGTTTGCTGTCCTGGCCGGTCATAACCGCTTACGTTGCCTGCACGCTGAAAACGTCAAATTGTGTTCCGAACTGGCGAAGGTAGAAAAGCGAATACGCTCTTTTGAAAGCGAAAAGAGGCAGTAAAATTACCGTGCCGATATACGGTAAAACGAAAAGCACGAGAAGGCAGCAGCAAAAACAGCAGGTAACCAGGCAAATGGCCGAGGCGATAAATCCGACGACCAGCCATATAACAATTTGGAACAGGATATACAAAACCGTCTGGGCTTTGTTGCTGCTGATGAGTGCGAGACACTGTTTCCAGCCGGCGACGACGCTTTCGGTATTCACAAACATAATCGGAACGACGAAATCGGTGGTGAATTTGGCGATTAGAGCAAATAAAATCGCAACAACAACGGCAACGAAAATGGCCCCGATCAAACCCATTATAGCTGCCGGATTAAATCCTGTTGCGCACATAACAAAACCGACAAAGACGGAGGCCGCTACCGGAATTCCTATTACAAGGAATCCGATAAATCCAAGTATGATGCGGAACAGGAAGAGCGAATTGGCGTGCCTGGCGAACTTGTTCCAGGGGATGGCGACTTCGGCTTTATTACCCGCGACGCAATGGACGAACATAAACTGTCCCCTGCTTCGAAGCCAGCAAAGAACTACCGCTATAATTATGATTATTGGGATGATTATTGCCGCCACTAATATTATGACGGCCAGATGAGCGATTAAGCCGCTTTTTATGGCTTCCAAGCCGGGCCCGTCGCCGTGCTCTTTCCATCCATTGCCTCCGCCACCGCCGCCGCCCTGACCAAGCTGCGCAAGCCATGCGCAGAAGCCAATAATAAACCATTTTGACAGATCAAACGGTTTGAAAAGCATAAGCCGGATATGCTCGATGGCCGGGCTGATTGGGTCTATTACGCTGATGCGTTGTGGATTTTCTAATCCCATAAGGTAACTCCTTTAACTATTTTTAGAAGACGGAGTTAGACTGCCTGTGTCTTGGCGGCGTCTTTAAGCCGGCGAAGCTCTTTGCGTATGGGCCAGTCGCCCAGCGCAAGAACAAACGGCAAGATTATGTTTGCAATCGGCACTAAGGTAAGCAGTCCCCACGCCCAGTGGTAACCTGCCTTGTGGAAAATCATGCAGTTAATCCAGGTCTTTACCAGGAGCACGATCAAAGAAATAAATAACGCCAGGGCCACAACAGTAACTATAAAAACAGGCAACATATCATTAGGGGTCATATTGGTGCAGCACATATCTTCTCCTCTCAATTGGTTTTGAAAGCAATTGTTATTACCAGCAAACAGTGTATCCACGCGACCGGCTTTTGAAAAGGGCAAACTTTTTCTGTAAAAAGGGCGCTGTTGGACAGCGCCCTGAGTAAATTTCGGTATTCCGGATTCCAGCGGCCACACATCGAGTCGCCCACGAAGAAATCCGGGAAATCCCTGACTTTAGAAGCAGAAACGGTAGACATTTTCTGGGAAAGTGGTATTGTCCGGTAGCATCTGAAATGCGTATATGAGCGCTTTTGAAAGGATGGATTATATGTCGGACAAAATCGTTTCGTCAGGCGGCACGAACAAAATGTTTAAACGGCGGACCTTCATCAAGCAAACGGCGGCGGCAGCCGCGGCCTTTGTCGTTGTACCCCGGCATGTGCTGAGCGGCGAAGGAAACACCGCCCCAAGCGACAAGCTGAATATCGCCAGTATAGGCGCGGGCGGCATGGCCGCCACGGATATCAAGGCTTGCTCCACACAGAACATCGTCGCCCTGTGCGATGTTGATGAGAAAAACGCCAAAGAAATGTTTGAGGCGTATCCCAAAGCTACCCGATACAAGGACTTCCGCGTCATGCTGGATAAAGAGAACAAAAACATTGATGCGGTGATTGTGGCCACTCCGGACCATATCCACGCCGTCGCGGCTATGGCTGCCATCAGGATGGGTAAGCACGTCTATTGCGAAAAGCCTCTCTGCAAGACCATCTTCGAGACACGACAACTGATGGAAGAAGCACGCAAGGCCAAAGTAGCCACCCAGATGGGTAATCAGGGTCATTCAAGCGAGGGAATGAAGTTGATGTGTGAATGGATTTGGGACGGCGCAATCGGCGCGGTGCGGGAGGTAGATGTCTGGACCACTCATGCCGTCTGGCCTCAGGGGATGACAAAACGCCCGGCGGAAGCTCCCGTGCCCGGCACCATGGACTGGGACCTCTGGCTGGGTCCGGCCCCTTACCGGCCTTACAACCCGGCCTATGCCCCCGCCCTCTGGCGCGCATGGTGGGATTTTGGCACCGGCGCTATAGGTGATATGGCATGTCACAACATGGACCCGGTGATGATGGCCCTGAAACTGGGACATCCTGCCAGCGTAGAAGCATCCTGTTCTACTTTTGTTCCCAGCTTCACCTGGGATAAGCCATTTAATAATGAAAGCTATCCGCAGGCCTCCATCATCCGCTATCAATTTCCAGCCCGCGGCGATTTGCCACCGGTCAAGATGACCTGGTATGACGGCGGACTTATGCCGGAACGCCCTGCGGAACTGGAAGAGGGACTTCGCATGGGCAATAAGATGGGTGGCGTGATATTCAAAGGCGATAAAGGCAAACTGATGTGCAGCAGTCACAGCGAAAGCCCCCGTCTGATTCCGGAGACCTTTATGCGTGATTATAAGCGTCCGCCCAAGACCCTCCCGCGTGTGGACGAGCACCATAAGGAATGGATTCGCGCCTGTAAGCAAGGGACACCCACCGGCTCCAATTTCGAATACGCCGGCCTGCTGACACAGGTCGGGCTTCTCGGTAATGTTGCCCTGCGGTTCCCGGAAAAGAAGCTGCTCTGGGACTCCCAGAACATGAAAATTACAAATGTACCTGAGGCCAACAATTTCCTGCATTACGAATACCGCAAAGGGTGGAGTATATAGCGAGAAGCAGCAGGCGCCTGAGCAAAGCTGATAAGAAAAGGGCGCTGTTGGACAGCGCCCTGGTGCTTCGGTTGATAAATCTCAAAACCGTTTTATCAGATAAACCGGGTCTTTCCGGGCATTGCGACTGGTTCAGCGGGCAAATATGGTTGCCTTGGGTTGTCAAGCCCGAACCGTCTTAAGCAGACAATGCCGAAGTTGCAACGATATTTCGACCTTTCAGAGCCAACCATCTTCACGATTTTTAAAGGAACAGATGCGATTTTTTCGACTCTACTGTTCAGTCTTCTGTATTCGCAAAGCCATATAAGGTTTGCCTGGAAGCGGGATTGGTTTTTTGCCAGTGAATGTTCCCTCGACGGGCGTAATGGCCATATTCCATGTATCAATGACTTCGACTTTGTATTGGCCGGCGGAGGGCAGGGGCAGGGTGGCAACTTTGGGCTGATGGACGCCGAAGTAAATCAGGTAATAATCTTTACCTCTTTTGCCTCCGGCGTAGACGTCCCATTCCCATGAGATTTCAATCGGCTCAAGGCCAATAGGAGGGCCTTCCTCGACAAATTTTCGCAGAAAGGCGATTCGAGGAGGGCTTTCGCCGTGCAGGACGCCTCCTTTGGACCACCATAAAACGTCGTTGGGGTCAATATATGTCTCGCCGTGGCCTACGTAGCAGCCGACAGTGGTGCCTTGCCAGAACCGGTGCACAAGCTCCTGAGCGGTGATGTTTCCCCAAGGCTCACGGATGTTGCCTTCATACTGGCATTCATCGTCTATAACGGGTTTTTGGTATCTCTTTCGCCACTGTTTTGCCTCACCGAGATTGCCGCTCTGAATGCTGGCGTGAGTTACCCATGGTTTTTTGTGGTCGTACCATTTCGCGCCGTTGTGCACACCGCGGGGATGATTATACGGGTCTGATTGCTGGACAATCTGGAAGAAATCGTCCCAGTCGGCTGGTTTTTTCTTCATAAAGTCATATTCGTTTGCCATCGACCACCAGATATTGCGAAATGCCGACAGCCGTGCAATCACATAACGAAGGTACCGTCGGTCGCTTTCCGGATCCATCCTGTCGAATCCCCATCGCCCCTCATCATAAGGGTGAAACAAAATCAGGTCGGCCTCGATGCCGAGATCCATAAGGTCTTTGACACGCTGTTCGAGATGATGGAAGAATTCGGGATTGAAACGTGTGAAATCGAATTTGCTTTCGGCATTTTTCTCGAAGGGGTAAAGCCGCGGCTCATTTTTGTTGTAGGCGTAATTCTTGGGAAAGACACACATTCGCAGTTTGTTGAAAGGCGCAGTCGCCAGAGTCTTCAAGGTCTGCTGCTGGAGTTCTTCTGTCTGATGAATCCAGGCGTAGCAGGTTGTGCCGAAGGGGTAATAAGGTGTCCCATCGGCATAATCGAAATGGTATGTGTTCTTGACACCAACGGCCCCGTGGTTTTTGGCAGAGGGTTTGACACAGGTAAAAATACCCGTTTTGCCGTCAAGCTCTCTTGAATTACTTTTTGTAGTATATTTCCACTCGCCCGTCTGGTGCGGCATAAAGCGGATGCAATACACGCCTTTACCATCATAGAAACCAGTTATTTTGACGACATCGTCATTTAACTTGAACTCTGCCGAGAGGTTGACATCCACAAACGGATTTCCATCCTTCGGGCCGTTAAACGAAATCTCAAAAATGCCCCATCTTTCAGTTTCGGCTTCAGCTGCGTTTGCATCTACAGTAAAAAGAACCACGACTGGCGCTAATGCAAGTAAAAACCATCCAAATGCCTTCATTGCCTTGCCCTTTTCGCTGAAGTTATGTGCGGTTCTGATACACTTCAGATAAGCTGGGTTTTGCCCGGCGCCGCGGGTGGTTCGGCGGGCAGTTCGCCTGCGAAATCCAGTTTTGCCGGCATCAGGTCCAGCTTGGAGGATTTCATAACCCAGTCCCAGGAAATTTCCCTTCCGGTATATGTGCTCATCCTGCCCATAATGCCGGCAAGCGTGCTTTCGGCCACACGTTTGGCCTCGTTTAGTGGCTTACCGTCCTTGATGCTCTTTATCAGGTCGACGTGTTCTTCCACGTATGGGTTGGGATTGGGGCCTTCGTATTTATACGTTTTTTTGCCCTTCTTGATATAGCCGGTTGCGCCGTCGGTATAGCAGATTCCTTTTGTTCCCTTGACGTTTTCCGAGACGCGATCGGTGCAGGCGGGCATTTGCCGGCACATACTGAGCACTTTTATTCCTTTCGGATATTCGAATTCGATAGCGAAGTGGTCGTATATGTTGCCGTATTTTCTCACGGCTCTGCCGCCCATTCCGTATGCCTTGACAGGGTGCGCATCGAGCGCCCAGTTGATGACGTCGATATTGTGGACATGCTGCTCGACGAGATGGTCGCCCGAAGTCCAGAGGAACCACGGCCAGTTTCTGCACTGCCATTCCATATCATTCGGCATTTTGTCTCTTTCGAACCATTTCCAGTAGCCGAGCATATCTCCGCCGCACCAGTAACACTCCGCGGTCATTATCTCGCCTATTGTGCCGTCATGCACTTTTTTCATCAAGTCGATGTAGTGTTTCTGGTGTCTGCGCTGGGTGCCCGCGACTATTGACAATTTTTTCTGGTCTGCCAGCTCAGCCGTCTGGATTACCGACCTGATACCGACGGGGTCAACACCCGCAGGCTTTTCCATAAAGACGTGTTTGCCCGCCTCGACTGCTGCCTTGAGATGCATAGGCCTTGTATATGGCGGGGCCGTCAGCAGGACCATATCGACGTTGGTGGCGAGTAATTTCTGGTATGCGTCGAAGCCGACAAAACACTGGTCAGGCGACACATTGAATCCTCTCGACAGGGGAGCCCTCTTCCTGTCGGGGACACCCTCTTTCAAATCCTTGAATGAGCTGTCGAGGCGGTCTTTGAAGATGTCCGCCATCGCGACCAGCTCGACAGATTCGGAGGCCTCGATGCAGTCTCGCACGGCGTCGGTGCCGCGTCCGCCGCAGCCGATAAGCCCTATGCGAATTTTGTCGCTGCCCGCCACATAAGCCGCGCTGCCGAGTTTGGCTTCCGGCCGGCAGCCTGCGAATTGCGAGGCGATAGCTCCGAGCGAAACCGCGGCGGAGGTTTTCATAAATGACCTTCTGTTCATTTCCTGCATAAGTATTACCCTTTCAGTATTGGTTTAGGATTATTTAAAAGTTATCGCACCAGCGATATGCATCGATTACTGCCCGTTCGCCTTCTTTTCCGGATTTGCTTTTGCCGTGCTCCATACAGAGGACGCCCTGGTATCCTTTTTCGTGAATATGTTCGAAAACATTTCGATAGTTGATTTCGCCTGTCGTTGGTTCTTTACGTCCCGGGGTGTCGCCGATGTGGAATACGCCTATTTCCTCCCAGGCACGGTCCATATTGGGGATGAGGTTGCCCTCAGTAATCTGCTGATGATACATATCGTCGAGGATTTTACATGACGGGCTGTTGACCGCCCTGCAAACTTGGTATGCCTGCGGGATTTTGGAGAGGAACAGGCCGGGGTGGTCTTTCCAATTTAACGGCTCGATAACCATAATGAAGCCGTCTTTTTCACAGACCTCCGCGCAGGCCTTGAGGTTGTCGATGAGGTTAGCGGTCTGGTAGGACAACTCCTGGTTGGTGGCGTATTGTCCGGGCACGACTATACCCATTTTACAGCCGGTGCGTTTTGAAACCTCTATTGCCGCCTTGATTTTTTTAATCGCCGCAGCCCGAATGGAATCATCCTTAAGGACGAACGTCGGCTTTCCGAATTCAGCACAGGCGATAAAAGGCCCCATAGCAAGATTGAGTTGCTGGCATTGTTTAGCGATTGCCTCCTGCAGTTCGGGCGGCTTTTTATTCAGGTCGTTATCGAACATTGCCGAAAACCCCTCGTCGGCGAAGAACTTCAACTGGTCGATTGGATCTTTGCCTGCGCTTTCCTCGAAAAGCCCGAAGCCAGGCGCGTATTTGAGTTTGAATTTACCTGATGGTTTTGCCGCCGGCTTGTCTTCCGCAAAAGAATTCGATATTGTCGCAATTCCTGCGGCAAGACCTGCTGCTATAAACGCCCTTCGGTCCATTGCGATTTCTCCTAAAAATTATCTTTTCAGACCATTGCCCATTTTTACCATTTGCCCTTTTTAACATCAAGCGAATAGTTGCGTTGTTTGCCTGCGTTGCTTTTGCCGAGCATATCCAATATACTCACCGATTCGAGTAAAAAGGGTATTCGATGTTATCCGAATTGGCACTGCAAAATCTAAAGGGGCTTTCAGCGGCCCAGGTTCAGGAGCGTCTCAAAAGAGATGGTTTCAACGAACTGCCCTCATCTCAGAAGAGGAGCATCTTCAAAATCGTTATAGAAGTATTCCGCGAGCCGATGTTTCTGCTGCTTGTTGCCTGCGGCACAATTTACCTGATTCTTGGGGACGTTGGTGAAGCGGCGATGCTGCTGGGGTTCGTTTTTGTCGTGATGGGCATCACGATATACCAGGAGGGCAAGACCGAAAGGGCGATAGAGGCGTTGAGGGATTTATCAAGCCCCCGCGCACTTGTGATCCGCGATGGTGTTCAGACGAGAATCGCCGGCAGAGAAGTAGTCAAAGATGACATAATCGTTCTCAGAGAGGGTGACCGAATACCTGCTGATTCGGTTTTGCTTTGGAGTTTGCATCTAACGGCTGACGAATCGCTTTTGACGGGTGAATCACTTGCAGTGCGTAAAACTCCGGCGGATAATGCTGATATCCAATCGTGCCGGCCGGGGGGGGATGATTTGCCTTTCCTTTATTCCGGCTGTCTTGTTGTTCAGGGCCAGGGCATTGCCCGCGTAATCGCAACCGGAGCCGAGACCGAAATCGGCAAGATAGGCAAAGTCCTAACCACAATACAAAGCGAGCAAACCCTACTGCAAAAAGAGACCGCCAGAGTGGTCAAAATTATCTTCTTCATAGCGATAGTTCTCTGTCTTATCGTTGTTGTGGTTTACGGCTTAACTCGTGGGCAATGGCTCGAAGGCATTTTGGCGGGCATTACTTTGGCGATGGCGATTTTGCCCGAAGAATTTCCCGTTGTTCTCACTATATTCCTTGCGCTGGGCGCCTGGCGCATCTCTCGCAAAGGGGTATTGACGAGAAGGGTGGCCGCGGTCGAAATCCTCGGCGCCGCGACTGTTTTGTGCGTTGATAAAACCGGAACGCTTACGCAAAACAGGATGTCCATAAAGAAACTTTTTGCCGGCGGTAAATTCTGCGACATAAAAACCGACGGCACTTTCACGCTGCCCGAGGAATTCCACGAGGTAGTCGAATACGGGATTCTCGCCAGTAAAAAAGACCCCTTTGACCCGATGGACAAGGCCCTCAACGAGCTGGGCCACAAGGCGCTTTATAATACCGAGCACCTTCATAACTGGCCTTTGATTGAGGAGTATCCGCTTTCGAAGGAGATTATGGCTTTGTCCAATGCATGGGAGACGACCGATGGCGAAGGTTACATTGTTTCTACTAAAGGAGCGCCGGAGGCAATAGCGGACCTTTGTCATTTGAGTGAAGAAGAAAGGAAGTTGCTCGCAGGGCAGATAAATGTAATGGCAGGCGAGGGGCTTCGGGTTTTGGGCGTGGCCAAGGCGTATTTTGAGAAACAGAAACTTCCTACGTCGCAGCATGATTTCGATTTTTATCTTGTAGGGTTAATAGGGATGGCGGACCCGGTTCGCGAAACTGTGTCGGGTGCAATCGAGGAGTGTTATAACGCCGGCATACGAGTTGTGATGATTACCGGCGATTACCCCGCTACCGCCTGCAACATCGCAAAACAAATCGGACTTAAAAATCCTGAGAACGTCATTACGGGTCCTGAGCTTGAAAAATTAGGCCCCGAAAAGCTCGCCGAACGAATCCGGACGGTAAACATCTTTTCGCGGGTCGTTCCTGAACAAAAACTGCTTATAGTTGATGCCCTCAAGGCCAATGGCGAAGTTGTAGCTATGACGGGCGACGGCGTTAATGACGCGCCCGCGCTGAAATCCGCCCATATAGGCGTTGCGATGGGTGAACGCGGGACTGACGTCGCCAGAGAGTCGTCTGACCTTGTGCTATTAAAAGATGATTTTACGTCCATAGTCGATTCAGTGAGGATGGGCAGGCGGATTTTCGATAATCTCAGGAAGGCGACCGCATATATCATCAGCGTCCATGTCCCCATAGCCGGCTCCTCGCTGATTCCGGTTATTCTCGGCTGGCCCATAATCCTGTACCCTGTCCATATCGTTTTTCTTGAGCTTATAATCGATCCCGCGTGCTCCATTGTTTTTGAATCGGAGACGGAAGAGTCGAACATTATGCGCCGTCCGCCCCGCTCGCCCAAGGCATCTATGTTTTCTCGCCAGCTGGTAATCCTCAGCTTGTTGCAGGGATTGTTCTCGCTTGTCGTCGTAACATGTGTTTTCGAGATTGCCAGGCGGCTTGGCCAAAGCAATGCGAACGCCAGAACGCTGGCGTTTACCACACTTGTTATATCCAACTTGTGTCTGATTCTCTCAAACCGTTCCTGGTCAAGGAGTATTCTCGGCTCGTTGTCAGTGCTTAACAAGTCGCTTACATGGGTGATTGCGGGGGCCACTTTGTTCCTCGGGCTGGCCATTTATGTCCCGATTTTACAGAGATTGTTCCATTTCGAGCGTCTGCACGGTATGGACATTCTTATTTCGCTGGTCGCGGGCGTTCTTAGCGTGATATGGTTTGAAGTGGTGAAGGTCTTTTCCGGCAAAAATAATGCGGAACTTTTGAAATCCTGATGGTATATCCAATTCTCATCTGCTAATCGAGTTCATTACGGAAGGAAAGGGGAAAAATATGGCCGTCTATATGATTATCGAAGCCAAAGAAATTATGGATAGAGCCAGATACGGCGAATATATCGAGAAAGTCCCGCGGACCATTGAAGAATTCGGCGGTAAATATCTCGCACGCGGCGGTCAGGTAACAGTTGTTTCGGGCGACTGGAAACCCGCCCGGCTTGTCATTGTCGAGTTCGCCTCTATGGATAAATTCCATTCATGGTGGCGCTCGCCGGAGTATCGGGCGATTGCGCCCCTGCGTGAGCAATCCGCCAGAACCAATGCCGTTGTGGTGAACGGGATATGAAAGCTTATAATCTTACACCGGATACGGTTTTTAAAGAGCTTCAGTCCAGGCCAGGCGGTTTGTCCTTCGAAGAGGCCAAAGAAAGATTGCACCGTTTTGGCTCAAACCGGCTTGAGGCAAAGAAAAAAGCTTCCGCAGCCGTTATTTTCTTCCGGCAGTTTTTAAACCCAATCGTGTATATTCTGGTTGCTGCGGCCAGCATCAAGGCCTTTGTCAAAGGTCCTTTCGATGCTATAGCAATCATCGTGGTACTTCTTTTTATGGCGATAGTCGGTTTTATTCAGGAGTTTCGCGCAGAAAAAGCAATGAACGCGCTGCTTAAACTTGCCTCACCAAAGACCAAGGTCAGGCGCAACGGCAAAATAGAGATTATTGAGGCCTCGGATATCGTTCCCGGGGACATAATTATACTCGATGCAGGAGATAAAATTCCTGCTGATGGCCGTTTACTGGAGGCCGTCAGCTTAAAAGTCAACGAAGCGTCTTTAACGGGGGAGTCGCTGCCTGTAGAAAAGAAAACTCTTATTATTGACGGAGAAGCTGCCCTGGCAGAAAGAAAAAACATGGTTTATACCGGGACGGCCGTTGTTTACGGAAGGGCAGCTGCGATTGTTACCGCTACCGGTATGCGAACAGAAATTGGTAAAGTTGCTTCCGCATTACTTAACGTAAAAGAAGAAAAAACCTCCCTGCAGAAAAGTATCGATAAACTGGGCAAATCGCTTCTTTGGATTATTCTGGGTGTTTGTATTTTGCTGGTAGTACTCGGATTTTGGAAAAATCTCAATCCTGTTGATGTATTTATGATGGCTGTGGCCGCGGCGGTTGCGGCCATACCTGAAGGACTTCCTGCTGTGGTGACAGTTGTTTTAGCCGCCGGTATGCAGAGGATGGCTCGTCATAATGCAATCATTCGAAAATTAATAGCTGTTGAGACATTAGGTTCAACTACTGTTATATGCACCGATAAGACCGGCACCCTGACTCTCAATGAGATGACGGTCAAGAAATTATACGCGGACGGAAAATATTTCGATGTTACGGGGCAGGGTTATCAGCCGAATGGTGAAATTCAGCAAAATGGCGATGCGGCTGTAGCAGGTCAGGTGCCGAGCGTTCAATCGCTTTTGCAAATCGGTCTTCTCTGCAATGATTCTACTTTGTCTTCAAAAGACGGTTCTTATGGCATTATAGGAGACCCTACGGAAGGCGCTTTAGTTGTGGCTGCCGCTAAAGCGGGAATGCATAAGGAAGATTTCACAAATAAATATCCTCGAGTTGATGAGATACCGTTTCAAAGCGAAAAGCAGTTTATGGTGACAATGCACAGGAAAGGTGATAGCAGGGTTGTTTATATAAAAGGTTCACTGGAAAAAATCATGCCGATGGCAGGTTTTTATCTCAATTCAGGTAAAACCGAATCGCTGACAGAATCTGTTTGTAAAAGTTTCTTTGAGGCTGCTGATACGATGGCGCGCGATGCGATGCGGGTGCTGATATTGGCTTATATGGAATACCCTCAGGAATTAGAGAGATTGAGCGAGGACAATATTAAGGGGCAATTGGTTATTGCTGGCTTATGCGGGATGATAGACCCTCCGCGTGAAGAGGCAAAACAGGCGATTGCTATCTGTAAACAGGGCGGAATAAAAGTGGTAATGGCTACCGGGGATAATCCTGTAACAGGGCAAGCTATCGGCAATGCGCTTGGACTTGAGGGCAGCCTGCACCTGACAGGAAAATCTCTTAATGAGATGTCGGATGCGGCTCTCGAAGAGAAGGTACATGAGGTTTCTGTTTTTGCCCGCATAGAACCTTTGCACAAGCTGAGGATTGTGCAGGCGTTTAAGCGGCTGGGAAATGTTGTCGCAATGACCGGCGACGGAGTAAACGATGCGCCGGCATTGGAAGCGTCTGATATTGGTGTAGCTATGGGTATTACAGGAACCGATGTGGCAAAAGAGGCGTCGGATATGATTTTGGCTGATGACAATTTTGCTTCAATAGTTACAGCCGTTGAGGAAGGCAGAGCAATTTTTAATCGGCTGCGTAATGTAATTTTCTTTTTGATGGTTACCTGTTTTGGCGAACTGCTGACGCTTCTGCTCGGTATTTCATTTCTTGGCGAGGCACCTCTGGTTCCTATGCAGATTTTGTGGATAAATCTTGTTACCGGCGCCTTGATTGCGATTCCTCTTGGGCTTGAGCCGAGAGTCGGAGATGAGTTATCTTATCCTCCCCGTAATCCCAAAGTCGGGCTTTTGTTCCCCGGAATGCTCGTGCGGATAGCGGTTTTGGCGGGATTGTTAGGCGCAGGTGCATTTTTTGTTTTCCTCTGGACGCTGCGGCACTATGAAATTCACGAAGCACGCACCATGACTTTCTGCAGCATTATTATTTTTGAGTGGTTTGTGGCTTTTAATGCCCGCTCCGATGTCTACACGATTTTCAAACTTGGTATTTTTCAAAACAGAGGTCTCGTATTAGCTGTTTTAACCGGCATTTTACTTCAGTTGGCGGTTATTTATCTGCCGTTTATGCATAAGCCGTTAGATACAGTTGCTTTACGATGGTTTGAATGGGCGATAGCCCTGACGCCCGGCTTGTTTATTTTTGTGTTCGAAACTATACGCAAAATCGCTGCCCCAAAATTATATGGTATCGGCAAGTGGCAGCCGATTGCTCGGAAATGATATGAAAGTATTCCTTCAAATATTCGGGCATCTAAGCGGGTGTTATGTTAAAAAGTTATTTTAAACCGTATGAACAAAAAATATTCGGCTCAGAGGTGTAATGATGAAACAATGGTATGAATCATTATTTGAAAATTATGGAAAGACTTATGATAAGGAATGTTTTGTCCAGGGAACAACTGGCGAATGCGATTTTATCGAAAAGGAGCTGGCTTACGACAAATCTTTAAAAATAATCGATGTTGGTTGCGGCACAGGAAGGCATTCGATTGAACTGACTAAAAGAGGTTATAATGTTACGGGGATAGACCTGTCTGATTCTCAGCTTGCCCACGCAAGACAAAAAGCAAAGCAGGCTGGCTTGAAAATTGATTTTCAAAAACACGATGCCAGGGCTCTTCCTTTTAAAGGTCAGTTCGATGCTGCGATAATGCTCTGCGAAGGAGGTTTTCCCTTGATGGAAACGGACGAAATGAATTTCGAGATACTTAAAAATGTGACTAAGACGCTGAAAGATAAGGCCAAGTTTATATTTACAACATTAAACGGCCTATTCCCGCTTTATCATTCGGTCAAGCAATTTTGCGAGTCAGCGGGAGACCAAACCAGTGTAACATTTAAAAGCGTCACCTTTGATTTGATGACATTGCGGGATCATAATAAAGCTGTCTTCGAAGATGATGCGGGAAATAAAAAAGAATTAGAGTGTAATGAACGTTATTATGTGCCAAGTGAGATAACCTGGCTTTTGAAAACGCTGGGATATAAAAAAATAGACATTATGGGAGCGAAACTCGGGGCATTCTCAAGAAAAGAGAAGCTGACGACAGAGGATTTTGAAATGCTCGTTGTCGCGGAAAAGTAGCGAACGCAACATTTAAATTTATGGAAACTTCTGATTCTAAACGGATTAATGTGACAGCCGAGTTTAGGTTTGAAGGAATACTATGAAAGTATTCCTCCAAACCTTCGGATGCCCCCGCAGTTTTGCCTTAACAAAGCTAAGCGTGAGGATAAATATTAGGTCAGGACAATGAATATGAATGTTTTATATAAATATTGCGACCAGAAAGGTGTCGTAAAAATTTTAGAGTCGTTAGAATTAAAATTACCGAGCGTTTCACAAGTCAATGACCCACTTGAATGTTTGCCATTTATCTTTTGCCCAGAGGATAAATTAGCAATGAAAGAACAATGGTTACGGACATTTAAGCGCAACCATATTGTCCCGCCGGTCAACTGGGAGCAAAAATTAAATGAGCAGTTTGAAAAAGGTGAGATTCAGAGAAATCTTACAGATGGTTTACGAGAACATCTACATGATTTGAGACAAAAAAGTTTCCTGTTATCTGTTTCGCAAGAGGCAAGAAGCACTGTAATGTGGGCTCATTATTCGGATGAGCACAAAGGAGGGGTAATCGGGATTGATTTTGATAAGATATTTAAGGTGCATCGTGTAAATTATTCTGAACAGCGGCCAAGAATGAATATTTTAGATGATTTTGAAAGCAAAGAGTTTAGTGAAAAATATTTTGAAACGTTATTAACTAAATCAGCTGAATGGGCATACGAGCGAGAATTTCGCGCTATTTTTGATGATGACTGTTTAATGGGCTTAGGGCAGCAAGCGTGTCTTAAGGATTTCAACGGCCAGAAAACCTGGTTTTTGCGGCTGAGTCCAGAGTCGATAAGAGAAGTTATTTTAGGTTTATACACAGAAAATAGTTTAAAGTCGGCAATTGAAAAGTTAGTTGAGCGTCCGGAATTGCAACACGTAAGATTGCGTCAAGCTGAAGAATCAGAAACATATACCCTTAACCTGACCGATATAAAAAAATAGGTGAGTATCCTCGAGTTTATTGGGTGTAAGTTATGGAAAGCAGGGAAGGTAAATTTTTTGTCTATATAGTTCAATGCAAAGACGGAACGTTTTATACTGGCTATACGCAAAACCTGGAAGAACGCGTATCGTTGCATAATAGCGGCCATGGGGCAAAATACTTAAGAGGCAGATTACCTGTTAAGTTGGTATATACGAAAGAGTATCGCTATTACAAAAACGCGTTAAGTGCCGAAAGGCGTATTAAAAAATTGACACGTGAGCAAAAGTTAAATCTCGTTAGTATTTATGCTGAAAATAACGGTGAAATCGCGAAATGAAGGCTGCCCCCGCAGTTTTGTTGAGGCAAAACTAATCGCGGGGGCACCCAAGTTTAGGTTTGAAGGAATACTATGAAGGTATTCCTTCAAACCTTTGGGTGCCAGATGAACAAACTCGATAGTGCGATTGTTGAATCTTCGCTGAAGGATGCCGGCTGTCAGTTTGTTTGTAATGCGAAGGATGCGGATGTCGTCCTGATAAATACCTGTTCAGTGCGCGACCACGCTGAGCAGCGGGTTATGTCGCATCTGGGAAATCTCAAACACATCAAAGAAACCAAACCGGATTTGATAGTAGGCGTTATTGGCTGCATGGCTCAGCGTCTGGGTGATGAGTTGTTTAAGCAATCAGCTGTAGATATCGTTTGCGGCCCCGCGCAAATAGCCGAGATACCCCGGCTGATAAACGAGGCGATACAGGAAAAGAAAAAGACGGTTGCCGTTACAAAGAAGATTCGCCAGATATCGCCTGATGCGCTGTTGCTCGAAAGGTTTGAAACCGAATATGGTATCGAGAGCGAAGAATTGCCCGCTCAGGCGTATGTCCGGGCGATGCACGGCTGTGACAAATTCTGTTCATATTGTGTTGTTCCTTATGTCCGCGGGCCTGAAACATCGCGCCCGCCTGAGGCGATAATTGAACAGACCAAACGCCTCGCACAAAACGGCATAAAACAGATTACATTACTTGGCCAGCGAATCAACGCCTACGAATACAAAGCGGGCGACAAAATATACTGTCTTGCTGACCTGCTTGATATAATAAGTAAAATCGACGGTGTTGAATGGATAAAATTTGTTACGAGTTACCCGTCAAAAAAGTATTTCCAAGAAATTATGCTTGCGATGGCAAATCTGCACAAGGTTTGTCGATACCTGCACATCCCTGCCCAAAGCGGCTCAGACCAGATACTTAAGGCGATGAACCGCGGCTATACCTTGACTGAATATCTTGATCTGCTTGATACTGCCCGGCAAATCGTGCCTGATATCGCCATAGCTGGTGATTTTATCGTCGGCTTCCCCAGCGAAACCGATGATGACTTCGTTCAAACCGCTGACCTTGTCAAAAAGGCGCGATACAAAAACTCTTTCATTTTCAAATACTCACCCAGACCCGGCACTATCGCTGATAAACGTCTGGAAGATAACGTCCCACAGGAAATCAAGGAAAGGCGAAACCACGACCTTCTCAAGGTGCAGGAAGAAATCAGCAGGGAGTTGGCCGCTGAATTTACAAATCAGACCGTCAAAGTCCTTGTCGAAGGCCCAAGTAAGAAAGCAAAATCCACCGCAGTTGGTAGGGCGGGGCTTGCCCCGCCGATTCAGCTTGTCGGCAGGACCGCAGGTGACTGGATTGTTATCTTCGATGGCCCTGAAAACCTCGCAGGCCAATTGGCGAAGGTTAAGATCACCCGAACGACTCCGCTGACCCTCTTCGGCGAACTGGTCTGATAGAATTGTTTGACCGCAATATTCGATTCGTGTATCATTAACACAGCAGTATTTGGGGGAACCGGGGAAAATACTATGGAACAAATGAGAGAACAGGAGGAAAGTGAAACCAAAGACAAAAGGAAACGGTCCCTTTTGCGGAACATTTCATTGGTAAGCCTCGGTTTACTTGTTTTTATAGCCGTGTTTTTTGGTACAGCAATCGCATATAACAATATCTCTTTATGGAGCGATGAAACATTTAACCGTCGGCTGGATTCAGCAATAAGCAATGCGGAGAAGTGGGTCGAAAAACACAAATCTGAAATTCTTGAGGGAAAAAACGCTGCACTTTTGACAATGCTGCGTGAATGTAACGACCTCAACTCTAATCCTGTATTTGCCGGCATTACAACATCGTTTCTCAATACGCGAATGACTCATTACAGCAGATGCTGGAAAAGGGAAATTGACCCTAATTGGCCGATTCACGAATCTGAACTTAATCGCCTTATTGGTGAAGAGTATTTGGATAACAAGTGGGCGCTTTATTCCGTTGCGCCGGATAAGACGAACTTTGATACAGAGAAATCGGGTTTATTTGACAGGCAGCGATGGCATAGACGGCAATTGACTCATCAGCTTTTCGCTTTGACTATGCTTCGTGACAGATATGACTCAAGCGAGCGAATCCGCACATTGACGGAGCATCTCTGTGACCGGCTAAAAGCGGATATGACGTACACCTTGCCCGTTGTTGATATTTATATTCAGTGTCCGGCCTTTGTTTTGCGGGCCGGATTTCCTGAAAAGGTTCGCAGACGCTGGATTGAGAGAATAATTGCCGAGCAGCAGTCCAATGGCGGCTGGAATGACAGGTGGTTTTGTTTTACTACGGCCAGAAGCCAGCTTGTTTTTGATTTTGACGAAACCCCCAGCGACCAGCACGCTACCGTCCAGGCCGTCCTCGCTCTTTACCTCGTAAAATACAAATATCCTCAACAGTTTGGTCTCAAGTAGCCTCCCTATAAAATCCTTTGAAAATTTACCTGTTTGCGGTATGCTTGTCGATTATACCTGAATATCCCTTTTTGTTTGTGAGAAGATTATATGAGCGAATTTAAGATTGAGCCGTCACAGCGAATAAAACGTCTGCCGCCGTATTTGTTTGCGAGGCTGAATGCCCTGAAGCACGCAAAACGCCAGGCTGGTGCAGATCTTATAGACCTCGGCATGGGTAATCCGGTTGACGGGGCCCCGCAGATTGTCATTGATAAGCTTTGCGAGGCCGCCAGAGACCCTCGCAACCACCGTTACAGCGCATCCCGCGGCATCAAGGGATTGCGCAATGAAATGGCGAAAAAATACGCCCGCAACTGGGGCGTCGAGCTTGACCCCGAAACAGAGGTTCTGGCCTGTATCGGCTCCAAAGAGGGCTTCAGTCATATGTGCCTGGCAATGCTAGGCTCAGGAGATACCGCCATTGTGCCCGACCCGGCTTTCCCGATTCATAATTACGCCGTCGCACTTGCAGGCGCAAATGTGATATCCCTGCCGCTGGGCTGCGACCAGAAGTTCATAGATAATATAGTTATGGTCTGTGAACACCTGTATCCCAAGCCCAAGCTGCTGATTTTGAACTATCCGCATAATCCAACCGCAATGACGGTCGATGAGGGCTTTTTTGAGCCGGTCATAGATATCGCAAAGCGTTTCGGCATAGCGGTAATACACGATTTTGCCTACGGCGAAACCTGCTTCGATGGCTATAAGGCTCCGAGTTTCCTTTCCGCCAAAGGAGCAAAAGACGTGGGCGTCGAATTTACGACCTTGAGTAAACCCTACAGTATGGCCGGCTTCAGGGTTGGCTTCGCCGCTGGCAACAAGGATATGATTAACTACCTGGCCACCATAAAGGGCTATTACGATTACGGCATTTTTCAGGCTGTGCAGATTGCCGGCATCATCGCGATGAGGCACTGCGCAAAGGATATTATCGAGCAGAACAAGAAGTATCAGTCAAGGCGTGATGTTCTTTGTGATGGCCTTACCCGCATAGGCTGGGATGCCCCGAAACCACGGGCTGGAATGTTCGTCTGGGCTAAAATCCCGCCCGAACATCTCAAAGGCAAAAGCACCCTCGATTATTCTCTGGACCTTATCGAATACGCCGAAGTCGCCGTTGCGGCTGGCGGTGCGTTCGGCGAAAACGGCGAGGGATACGTCAGGATTGCGCTGGTCGAAAATGAGCAGCGTTTGCGCCAGGCGGTCAGAAATATCAGCCGATTTGTCCGCGAAAAGCCGGTTAAAAAGACAAAGCAGTAAAAATAATTAATAAGAGAGGTGAGAGATGACACGTTTGACTTTGTGTTGTGTCGTACTGTGCGCGTGGACTGTTCTTGGGAACAGGTCAATTGCCGCAATAGGCCAATTCGAGAGCCAGGGAGATGTTGGTGACGCCTGCGATATAGGCATTCCTGGTTCAGCTGTCTTCGATGCTGCTAAAAACGAATACAGAATCACCGCCAGCGGCTACAATATGTGGTTCAACAGAGATGCCTTTTATTTTCTCCATAATAAAATAGAAGGCGACCTCGTTATGGTTGCGGACATTAACTTTGTCGGAAAAGGCAAAGTCGCACACCGCAAGGCTGGCTGGGTTGTCCGCCAGACGCTTGACAAGGATTCCGCGTTTATCGGCGCAATTGTCCA
>JBFZBL010000261.1:0-3219 GCA_041308485.1 Phycisphaerae bacterium
CGACGCTCTTCCGATCTTGAGCGAGTTTCAAAGAAAAGATAGTCGTACGACTGCTGTGCCGCCACAAGATAGTAAACAATGGCCTTTTGCGGCTCTGACTTGCGGTATTTTCGTGCTTCAATAAGGGACAGCTCGGCAAGGGTCATCCTCAGTTCGGGCGTCGGCTCTTTCTTGACCGTTTGTTCAAGCGTAGCTATAACAGCCTGATGGTTCTTGCGGTAGGGTTCATCAAGAAACATCAGCCGCAGGGTCTGCTGCGTTTCCCAGCCGGGTTCTGATGAGTTGAGAGCGTTTTTGCCTTTTTCCTGGAATAATTTCAGCGGGTCAAGATTAACTGACTTGTAGGGACTTCCGCACCCGCCTACCAGGCACAGGCAAAAAACAAATACGAACGTCAGTTGCCAAAAAGATAGTCTTTTTACCATAAGTTTATTCTCCTTTGGACTTACACTACGCTCGCTTTTCAAGTGCCCTATTACAATCGTACTTGACCATTTTAACAACAAGTTTATGTAATCAACAGCAGTTTTCTTAATAAACCTAATCCTTGTTCCCCGACGAATGCCATTAAATTTTAGTAAAAAGCACAACTGTCGAACGAGCCCCGGCCTTATAAATACAACCCGAAATCGCCGGAGAAGACTCCCACTCCACAATGTCTTGCGGTGAATCCAGGGATGTATCGATCCATCTGCGCCAGGGGCCTTTTTTCCCCTTCTCTACCGGCGGAAGCTCAAAGTCGAGCGGCTCCCAGTATGCGTTTAGAATCATGTGGAAGAACAGCCCCTCTTTTTTTAGCTCTCCGGTTAACGCGATGCTGTGCGAATGATAGTCCCAATTCGGCTGGCTGAGTTTTGTGCCGTGCCAGGATTTTTTGGCCTCACGAATAAGCTGGTTAAGACTTATGCGGTCCTGCTCATGTACCATGTCTCGCAATCGTCTGCGTGATATGAGTAATTTCACAAATCGGTGCAAATCTGCGTGTTTTTTTACCAGCGTCCAGTCGAACCAATTGGTCTCGTTGTCGAAGCAATATGCGTTATTGTTGCCGTTCTGGGTGCGCCGTACTTCATCGCCCATCAGAATCATGGGTACGCCGAGCGACGACATTGTGACGGTCAAAAAGTTTTTTACCTGCTGATTTCGCAGTTTTTCCACCGCAGGGTCAGCCGTGGGGCCCTCGACGCCGCAATTCCAGCTTAAGTTGTCGTTCGAGCCATCACGGTTGTCTTCGCCGTTGGCTTCATTGTGTTTGGTATTATAACTAACAAGGTCATTGAGCGTAAAACCATCGTGACAGGTAACGAAATTGACGCTTTGTTCCGGCTCGCGCTCCTCATGGCCGTATATTTCGGGACTGCCTATAAGCCGGTCGGCAAAACGCGCTACCGTATCATTATCGCCTCGCAAGAAGCTTCGGACATCGTCGCGAAATCGTCCGTTCCATTCTTTCCAGCTGTCCCCGATAAAGGTGCCAACCTGATACAGACCTGCGGCATCCCACGCCTCGGCTATAATCTTTGTGCCGGCCAGTACCGGATCAGATTCAATATCCCAAAGCACCGGAGGATTTGCCATCGGTTGTCCTGACGCATCACGCGCAAGAATCGACGCGAGGTCGAACCGGAAACCATCTACGTGCATTTCTTCGACCCAGTAACGAAGACTATCTACAATCATGCGACGCACGATAGAATGATTGGCGTTGAGCGTGTTTCCGCACCCGGTGTAGTCGGCATAGTGTGAGCGGTCTTTTTCAAGGATGTAATAGATGCCGTTATCTAATCCGCGGAAACTTAGCGTTGGCCCGTCTTGGTTTCCTTCGGCGGTGTGATTGAATACGACATCAAGAATAACCTCTATGCCTGCTCGATGCAGCGCTTTGACCATATCTCGAAATTCGTCCACCGGACCGAGCGGGTCCTGACGAGAGCTGTATGCTTGGTGCGGCGCAAAGAACGAAATCGGCTGGTAGCCCCAATAGTTAACCAGCCCCGGCGGGCAAGCCTGCGCATCGAACTGAAATACGGGCAGCAACTCGACTGCGGTTATACCGAGGTCCTGAAGATATGGAATCTTCTCGACCAGACCTGCATAAGTGCCGCGTATTTTCTCTGAAACGACTGAACTGGGATGACGGGTAAAACCTCGCACATGCATTTCATAAATGATAGTGCGTGAGGACGGCCGTTTAAGCGGTGTGTCGCCTTCCCAATCGTAGGTATGCGGGTCTACTACTACGCTTTTCATCGCGGTAGCGACGTTATCACCCTGCCCGCTGGCGGCTTCACGATTATAATTTTTGGGGACAACCACCCCCCGGTCATACGGGTCAAGAAGGACTTTGGCGGGGTCGAAACGCATCCCGCGGGCAGGCTCAAACGGCCCATGTACCCGGTATCCGTAGATTTGCCCGGCCGATACGTTCGGCACAAAAACATGCCAGTAATGATAAGAGCGGCCGGCACTCGGGTCAATCCGGATGGCACGTGCAGGTTTGGAGTCGTCTTCGCGGTCGAAGAGCAGCAATTCCACAGAAGAAGCGCTGGAGGAAAACAAGCTGAAGTTAACCCCGCCGCCAACGACCGTGGCTCCGAGCGGCGAGCTGCGGCTGATGGCCGCTTGGGATTTCGGAGTCTTCACTGGAGACATATCGCACCCCGCATTTTATGGTCGTTATTTTGACAGTTTACCATGATGGTTGTCAAAATAGCAAAACTTCGCTACGGCAGTCCGCGCAAACCAAGGCACTGGCCAGCTTTGCACCAGTGCCTCTTGTCGGCATTCACAATTCCAATAACGACGTTACTTCCAATCGCCGCAACTGCAACATCCGTAATGACAGCCGCGAGAAACAACAAGCAAGATAGTCAGAAGATAAAAGTAACTTTTTTCACAAAACTATCCCATAGTTGGCTCTTCCGGATTTACTTCTGCTCAGCAATATAGCTCTCGCTGTAATTGAATTTCTGCCCGCCTAACGACGCATCTACCATCAGGCCTTTGTCCGTCATCACAAACACAGCCATACCCGCCTTGTAATCTGCCTTGGAGGCAGCACCGGTGCTTAAAGCTACCCCTGTAACCTGAGCCGAAAACGTGTATTCCCCGGTTTTGAACTTGTCGAAATCTTCCTTGTCCCTGAAGAATATAATCTCCCGGAAATACTCGCCGCCGAAAGTAAACCCAAGAGTCGCCTGGGACATCCGACAGTAGCCA
>JBFZBL010000262.1:0-17539 GCA_041308485.1 Phycisphaerae bacterium
AGGCGATTCTCTCGTCTTCAATTACGGCCTTTATCTTCGCCTGGCCTTCGGTGAAACCTTTAGACGAGAAATGCTCTATCATTTTTTTGTCTTCATCGGTCGAAACTGAAACACTTTTTTGCGTCTTCATCGCCGTAAGCGCAATTCCAGCCTTGTGGCAGGCATCAATCGCCTTCTGCATCATCGGGTCTTTGGTCAGGCGGAAATTATACGTCGTAAGTATCGCGTCAACCCATCCGAGCTTCGACGCCTCGAACAGATTTCTCGCCATATTGCTGTGTGTGCTGAAACCGAAGTATTTTATCAAACCTTTTTTCTTCGCGTTTTCCGCCCACGGCTTGAGGTCTTCGGTGAGCTGCGACATATTGTCGAGAACGTGAACACCATAGTAAACATCGATGTAATCGGTATTCATTCTTTTGAGTGATTCCTGTAACCGGCCTTCGACCTGCTCGGCCCCTTTGGCGTGAGAGGCCTTGCTGGCGATAAAGATTTTCTTTCGCATCTCAGGCCTCGCCGCCAGGAACTTGCCGATGCATATTTCGCTGTTGCCGTTGGTATAGCCGTAAGCGGTGTCCCAGTATGTCACGCCCCATTTCAGAGAGCTTGTCAGAATAACCTGGTTATCGATGAGCTGTATTGCTCCGAGCGACAATGCTGCCACATCTGGTCCGCTCTTGCCGAACTTCCGCGTTGGGACCTGCGGTGTTTCGCCCTGCTGTTTTTCGCCTGCGGCGTTTGGCTCATTTGATTCCGCCTTCGCCTTTGAGGTTAAAACCGAACCTAATCCCGCCACCCCTATTGTCTTCAAAAAATTTCTTCTGTTAAATTCGCTGCTCATAGATAACTCTCCATAGGAAACTCATTTTTACTTCCGGTTATAAATACAGGTTCAACTATTATCTACCCCTATTCTGTTCACCTTGTTCTGTTATTATAACAATAACCTTCGGTCTGTGCTTCTACTTTCGCCTTCCGCGGTAATTCTTATCGCCCTTCTGCCGCTTACGGGGCATTCGTGCTCGCATACGCCGCAGCCAATGCACTTTTCAAGATCCACTACCGGCCTCTGTAAACGCACCTGAATTTCGACTTTGCCAGTCACCGCAGGCAGTTTACCCCCTGAAATTCCTATCGAGGCAGTGGTATTTGAGGAGATTTTACGCCGACTGCCATCCTCAAAAAGAACATAATAATCACCCGTACCAAATTTATCTGCTGGGATGCTTTTATCAATCTCGATTGTGCTTTCTGTTATCTGCTTAATCAAAACTATACCGTCCCTAACTGTAGAGAAAGTATCTTTTGTGAAAATCGCCTTGGGGCTGACCGGGCAATTCTCCTGGCAAACAATACAGGGCTTGTCCATCGCCCACGGCAGACATCTGCCCTGGTCAACGAACGCCGTTCCGAGCTTGACCGGCCCGACGGCGGCAAATTCGCCGAGGCCCCTTTTTTCATCGAGCGTAATCGGCCTGATAGCAGAAGTCGGGCAGACCTGCCCGCAGGCGACGCAATTCAACTGGCAGCCGCTTGTGCCGATACGATTATTAAGTACCGGCGTCCATAGCCCTTCGAGTCCCCCTTCCAGACCGGCCGGCTGAATCACATTCGTCGGACAAACCCGCATACACTGCCCGCACTTTAGGCATCGCTTTAAAAACTCCGGCTCAGCCAAAGCCCCGGGCGGACGGACTATGCCGGCGTACCAGTTTGACGTAACCTTGCCGCCCAGACGAATCGCAGGAGCGGCCAATATACCGCTTGTTAATGACAATAAAATTCCTCGTCTGGAAACATCGACCTGCGTCTCCCCGGCAAGTGAGGGAACAGTCTGGTACGCGATGAGGTCGTGTTTGCAGTCATCACGGCAGTTGAAGCAAAGGACACATTCTGCGATTTTGATATTGCCGCTTGGTTCGCAGCCGCCCTCGCAGGCCTTTTCGCACATCTTGCAATTGATACATTCGCTTTTGGTCTTGCCGATACGCCAAATCGAATATCTGCTTATTATTCCCAGCAGAGCTCCCGTAGGACAAACAAATCGGCAGTAAAATCTCGGTATGACAAGATTCAATAAAACCGCCGCGGCAAACACGGCAAATATCAGCCAGCCGTATTCGTAGTAACGGGCGTTGACCGATGTTAGATATGTCCCCCTGTCAAAAATCGGAAGCAGCACAAGCTCAAATGTGCGTGTTGCCAATGGAATAGGGTCAAGCAAACCAGTTTGCAGAGTGCCCGCAAGCGATGGAAAGGCCGCCATACCTATAAAGAAAAACAGGACAAGATATTTTACGCACTGTGCCTTTCGATAAACGTTCAGCCGGATTTTCTCGACGACCTTTTTGCGCCGGTTGCCCAGCCAGCCGACAAATTGATGTATCGCGCCGAAGGGACATATCCAGCCGCAGAAAAATCGCCCGAAGATTATCGTCAGGATAATAACTCCCAGCCCGCAGTGCAAAGCCCCGTAAAATTTACGCGTCGAGATTAATGTGCCAAGTGCAACAAGCGGGTCGAGCTGCAAAATCCAGTTCGTCGGCCAGTTCCGGATTTGCCAGAACTTCTCCCCCACCGTGGTGACAATGCAAAACCACAGGAATAGCAAGAAAAAGAACAACTGGTGTATTCGTCGAACCGTCGTGATTTTCATATCATTTTCAGGTAACCTCGGCCCTTAATGGTTTAAGCGATTCGTAATCGGCCGTTCCCACGCCCGCCTTTTCGGCGATTGACAGATAAGGCAAATCCGCCGGCTTCAGATTCAGCAGTGTGCTTCCGAAGGCATCCGCAGCGACCATATCGCAGCTCGCAATCATCGTATTTGTTTTTTTCAGGTCCGAAACCGACCCGCCCGTAGGCCCGTTGGTCATCATCGTGGTTGTGCCGTCGAGAATGACCAGCGTGGGTTTTACCAGCATCGCAAGCTCAGCGATTATATTATTGATGTCCTGATGGAACACGTTTCGCCTGCCGCCGAGAAGTCCATACCAGTTTTTCATTGTCATCGACGCTGCGCTTCTGTGGTGGTTTTTCAGCGGGGCTATACCGATGAGCTTGCTGGCTTTGGCAAACGGCGCACAGTAAACGGGCCAGTCCTTAATCAGCGAACCGCCCTCAAGCGTGACCGGGCCAAAATACGAATCCTTCGGCATAACAACTTCCGCGCCAGCCGTTGTAGCGGCCTCGGCTATGCCGCTTATCGTAAAGCAGCTCGCCGGGTCATTTATTGAATTATCCGTGATGATGACTTTTTTGGCTTTCGCGGCGTAGCATAATTTTACAATAGCGCCGATAACATCGGGATGGGTTGTCGCTCCGAGAAGAGCAGGAGTCGCAAAGCCGGCGTTAGGTTTGATTATGACAACATCGCCCGGCTTTATAAACCGTTCGATGCCGCCCAAAAGCTCTATCGCTTTACTCACTGTTTTCGTCCGGTCTGCGCCTTGAATAATGCTTATAATATGCCCGTCTTTACGAGGCACAGAAAAATCAGGCAGTCCCTTCGCAAATGTCCCCGAAAAGCCGGTCTCATCTTCTTTCGCCCCCGGCCCTTTCGGGTCATAAAGCCAGCGGGCTACGCCGACAGCAGCGGCAATTGATGCCGCCGCCTTTACCCCGCGGATAAGCAGTTGTCTTCGAGCGATATTTTCCTGGTTCGGTTCAGTCATTGACTTCCTTCAACCGGCCGATTAAAACTTCCGCCGCCTTTTCCGCTGCCTGTTTGTCATTAGCCTCGTGAACGCCCCCGACGAATACGCCCGCCGGAAAGACAATCTCGAAGGCCCCGTAAAAATCCACGACCGAAGCGCCGGCCGATTTGAGAATTTCGCTGTCAACCGCGACTGCCTTTGCGCCATTGGTTATGAGAAAATCATAATAATTCTTCGCGACCGTTTTTGCCTCATCAGCATCTTTGCGTTTGCTTAAAAATATCGAAACCGCTTTGTCACCAATCTTATACGTCGCAGAGTAGGTATCGGTCAGGCCGTCGAAGCCGAAGGCGTTATCAATCTGCAATTTCCACGTCCCGGCCACTGTTCCTTCAGGGAAATACCCGAGTTCGGCCTGCAGTGAGCTTGTCGAAGCTGCTATCTTGTCTTTGTCCCTCGGCTCAAATTTGGCGGACATATCTTTGGCCATACCCTTCATCACGTCCACCAGCTCGTTCGATTCGGCTGAACCAATCATCTCGATATAATTTCTGCCAAGCGACAGACAAATCGCGTTGCCCGCCACGTAACCAAACGCAGATGCACCCAGGTCGCTCAGGTCGGTAACATCCGCCCTTTTCTGCCTGCTGTAAACCGAAAAGGCGTTTTTGGCGTTGTTCATATCGTAAGTGTAAAGCTCGAACGAAAGCTCGGAATTGCTTTTGGCGGCGAACCGCTGCGTATCGAGTTTTACGAAGCCGGCCTCCTGATACATAGGGGCCTTGCCGTCAATTTTCTCGTAAAGGTTATCGTTGTTATATGTCTCGGCCTTGCCGACAGGCGTAAAATCCCCCTGCGATTCCTGATGTGATGCGATGCCGAACCGGGCCATATTGTAATCCCGCGAAATGACGTACACGCCGATCGCTGTAGCAACCATAATAAGCAAAATCAGCACGCCAACGGCGGACTCAAGTGTTCTCGCTCGCCCGGAAATCAGATGCATAATTTTTCCGTATCCCGCTTTTATCGGGATTGCCCCAAAAACAAGCAATTATTATACTCCCCGCCGATATTTATGTCAAATTGAGGAAAGGAAGAGTAGCGGATGGTTGCGATTTGACCAAGTCGTGGTATCATATCGGCTGTGAAAAGCCGGATTCGAAACCTTCAAAATTTAGGAGTCAAAATTATGTCCGCAAGAACTTTTATTCTGTTGGCAGTCGCAATAATAACCATCGCAATCTTTAACACAGCCGCATTCGCCGATGCAAACCAGCAGGCGGAACCGAACAAGCCGCCATTTCGCCTCGCCATCGCAGGCCTTACGCATGACCACGTTACGGGTCTGCTGAGAGAGATTCCGCATCGCAAGGACATTACCCTTGTCGGCGTCGCCGAGCCAAACGCCAAACTTGCCGAAAAATACCATCTTCCGCCGTCGATAATTTACACGGACCTCAATAAAATGTTAGATGAAACCAAACCGCAAGCCGTGGTTATTTATACAAGCACCTTCGACCATCTACAGGTCGTCGAGGCCTGTGCAGCACATCACATAGACGTGATGATGGAAAAACCGCTGGCCGTCAGCACCGAACACGCAGCGGCTATTGAACAGGCCGCAAAAAAAGGCAATATTCGCGTCTTCGTCAACTACTGGACGACATGGCAGCCCGCCAATATTCTGATGAAAAACACAATAGAGCAAAATACAATCGGCGAAATTCGCAAAATAGTCTTCTACAAAGGCCACTCAGGCCCCAAAGAAATCGGCTGTTCGCCTGAATTTCTTAACTGGCTGACCGACCCGAACTTAAACGGCGGAGGCGCTCTGTTCGATTTCGGCTGCTATGGCGCAAATATGGCAACATGGTTTTTGAATAACCAAAAGCCGGTATCCGTAACTGCCGTCACCCGCCAGACAAAACCGGAGATTTACACAAAAGTGGATGACGACGCAACCGTAATAATCAACTATCCAAAGGCGCAGGTTGTAATAATGGCATCGTGGTCATGGCCATACGGCAGAGACGATATTGAAATATACGGCACAACTGGCGCAATTAAAACCCTCGACGGCAGAACAATGATTTTACACATCGACGGCAAACCCGAACAGAAAATCACCGCTAAACCTATGGAGCCACTTTACAGTGATTCTCTGAGCTATCTCGCCGCTGTAATAGCCGGCGATATACAGCCGATAGAATTAGCATCTCTCGAAAATAACATGACAGTCACCGAAATACTTTGCGCAGCCAGACGCTCCACACAATCGCACTCGACAATCCAGCTGCGATGATGAAACTTCCCGCCTTTGGCCGGTGACAATCAAAGGAAAACCAAAGGATGAAAAATGGTGATTGATTATTCGCCCGAGGGTTGGATAATTACCGGTTAGAATGTCATTCCGAGCGACCCTGAGCTTGTCGAAGGGAAGTCGAGGAATCTGTTTTTAATAGATTTCTCCGCTTCGTCCCGACACACGGAGCAAAGCGACGAGCCCGTTTCGGCAACCGGGACTGCGGTTGAAATGACAGATTATGGTTTAGGAAAGCAAGGTAAAATGTTCAATATATTATGCACAGGCGATGGGGCAACGCTTTGGGGCGGATTGTTTGTGGCGATTGTCGTCATAGGCGCAATCATCCACGTTCTGTCCAGACGCAAAGGCCCCGGCATCGCTATGTGCCAGATAGTCATCATCGACGGCGACAGGAGCGGCAATTTCGTCCGGATTGAAAACGCCATAGCCGAGGCAAAAAGCAAAGGCGCTGAGCTTGTTTGTTTTCCCGAGGCGACGATGCTCGGCTGGCTAAATGCCGATGCGCATGTCAGGGCCTGCACAATTCCGGGGCCGGATTCGGAGCAGCTTTGCGAACTCGCGAAAAAATACGCGGCATACATTTGTATCGGCCTTGAGGAATTTGAAATGGGAAGATTGTTCAACAGCGCCCTTCTCATCGATGACCGGGGACAGATTCTGCTCAAATACCGCCAGGTGAACGTCCCGCAAAAACTGATGTCCCCTCCCTATTCGGCTGGAAATGAATCCGATATCGCCGCAGTGAACACCAGATTCGGCAAAATCGGCCTGCTTATATGCGCAGATACGCACCGCGAAGACATTCTCGACCGGATGGCCGCTCTGAAACCGGACCTTCTTTTGGTGTCTTATGGCTACGCCGAAGATGAGCAAAAATGGCCTGCGCACAGCCAGGACTTTCATAAGGTGGCTGCAGAAGCCGCGAAGCGAACCGGCGCTGCTGTTTTCGGGACTAATTCTGTCGGCAGAATAAGCAGAGGCCCGTGGTCAGGAAGGATTTTCGGCGGCCACAGTATCGCCGTTGACAAAACGGGCAATATAATAGATACGGCCAAAGACCGCGACAGAGACGTAAAAATCGTGCCGATTGCAGCAGCAAAATAAGCACCCGGCCCCCTCGCAGGCGTATAATACTTAATCTTGATGTTGATAATTGCCGATTTATTACTTATTATGCTGCTTGTGGTAACCTTAACATAACCTTTAAAGGGAAACCAAATGACCGAATTTGCGCAAAATATAATGGCCATCTCAATGCCGCAGGGCCTGGACTGGGTCTGGATTCTTTTAATCGTACTGGTAATCTTCGGCGGAAGAAAACTCCCGGACCTGGCTAGGAACCTTGGCAAAGGTCTCAGCCAGTTCAAGAAAGGACTCAGCGAGGTCGAGGACACGAAGGATGACATTGTCAACGATATAAAAAAAGCTTCAACTGATGACGATTCACAGAAAACCGTCTGATTTGACTGAAAATTAGCTTGTCCTTTCCTGACCCTTCGATGAACAGCAAAGCCGACAAATCGACTATTCCCGATACTACAATGTCCCTCGGGGACCATCTCGAAGAATTGCGATTCAGAATTATTTACGCGCTCGCCGGATTCGGCATAGCGGCCGCAATCTGCATGTTCTTCGGCCAATATCTGATAACGCTTATTGAAGTGCCCTACATCAAGGCAATGGGGGAAAACGCCCGCCTGCAGAGTATAGACCCTGCCGAAGGATTCATAAGCTATATGGAAATAGCGATGATTGCCGCATTAGTAATTTCATCGCCGTGGGTTTTTTACCATTTGTGGAAATTCGTCTCGGTAGGTTTGTACCCTCACGAAAAAAAATACGTCTATATTGCCGTCCCGTTATGCTCCCTGCTCTTTGTTTCCGGGGCTTTGCTTTTCATCTTTATAATAGCGCCGGCAACGCTGAAATTCTTCGTTTATTTCAACACTGAATTTCTGCGAGTAAGCTCCAACTTTACGTTTACTAACTACATATCCTTTATGGCGAATATGATGCTGATTTTCGGCATCGCGTTCCAGACACCCATAGCAATATTCGTTCTCATAAGGACCGGCATCGTTACCGCCGAATCTTTTAAAAAATATAGAATATATGTATTCCTCATTGTCGTAGTGTTGTCGTCCGCAGTAATCCCGGGCAGCGACCCGATTTCACTTTTCGCTATGACTATACCGGTGTATCTGCTCTTCGAGCTTGGACTGTTTTTAAGCTGGCTGGCGGAACGAAGAGCGAAATCCCTCGAAGGGCGGGGCGCATAACTCGATAATATGCTTACGCTTATAAATACCAATACGATGCAGCCGGCGATTGCGCCGGTGGGACTGGATTACATCGCCGGTGCAGCCAAAAAGGCTGGTATCGAAGTTGACCTGGTCGATTTGTGTCTGGCCGAAAACAGAGACGCGACGCTGCGCGATTATTTCAGCAAACACAATCCCGAACTCATCGGCCTGTCTTTTCGCAATGTCGATGACTGCTTCTGGCCGAGCTGTCAGTGGTTTGTTCCGCGACTGGCAGAACAGATAACGGTGATTCGCAAACTCACAAATGCGCCGATTGTACTGGGCGGCGTGGGCTTCTCGATTTTCGCCCAGCAGATTGTCGAATACACAAAAGCCGACTTCGGCATCCGCGGAGACGGCGAGCAGGCGATAATCGACCTGTATGGGCAATTACAGGGACGATGGCAGTTCGAAAAGGTCGCCGGACTTACCTGGTGGGAAGATGATAAGGTTCGCACCAATAAGCCGGCATGGCCTGAGCCGCTGTCGCTGTCCACAAGCCGTGACACCGTCGACAATGTCACCTACTTCAACCGCGGCGGACAGATCGGCATCGAGACCAAACGCGGCTGCGGCCACAACTGTATCTACTGTGCCGACCGGATAAGCAAAGGGACCTTCGTGCGCGTGCGAAAGCCGGCTGAGGTTGCCGACGAAGTTGAATCACTATTCACCAAAGAAATAAACGTCCTTCACATCTGCGATTCCGAATTCAATGTTTCCCGCAACCACGCATACGCCGTATGCGAAGAGTTTATAAGACGCGGATTAGGTAAACATTTGAAATGGTACACGTATATGGCGGTAGTGCCATTTGACGCCGAGTTGGCGGCTATTATGCGAAAAGCCGGCTGTGTCGGCATCGACTTTACCGGCGACTCCGGCTGCGACGTAATGCTCAAGGCCTATCACCAGAAGCACACCAGCCGCGACCTCGCCAACGCCGTTAAATGGTGCAAAGATAATGGAATCACCGTGATGATTGACCTGATTTTCGGCGGCCCCGGCGAGACCCCCGCCTCAGTCAGAGAATCAATAGACTTCATCAAACAAATCAATCCCGATTGCGCAGGCGCACCGCTTGGCGTGAGGGTTTACCCCGGAACCGATATGGCGATTACCGTTGCCGCCGAAGGCCCGATGGAAACCAATCCGAATATCAAACGTAAATATACCGGCCCCGTGAATTTGTTCCAGCCGACGTTTTACATATCACACTTTATGGGCGAAAATCCCGCCCGGTTGATAAAAGATATTATCGCGGGAGACAAGAGATTCTTTGAGCCTATTGACGAAACAGACGCGGCACTTACCGACCACAACTATAATGATAATACCGAACTCGTGAACGCCATCAAAACCGGCGCACGAGGCGCGTACTGGCACATCCTTCACAAACTCCGCAGCTAATTAAATTACCAGATTTTCGCAACCACCGGGTCATTTGCGCGAGGTTCAAGACGGATAGCGTCTTTGGCGCAGGCGGCCCTGCATATTCCGCAACCGTAGCATTTCATTTTATCGATGACGGCTTTCTTGTTCGATGCGCTGTAAGAAATCGCGCCGAACTGGCAAAGCTTCATACACTGCCTGCACCCAACGCATTTGTCGGGGTCGGCTTCAGCGATAAATTCTGCGCGGAACATCACAGGAATGTCGTGAGTTATCGTGCACCGCATCGCAAGGCAGTCGGCACGGTCGCAGTTGCATATCCCGCCTATAAACGGCGTCTGAAACGTCCATACGGTATGACAAAGCCCTTCCTTTTCGTGCTCACGGAAACTCGCTATTGCCTGCTCTTTGGTAAGGATTTCCGCACCGGCAGAATCGGGGCCTGTCAGAAAACTTGTGTCAACATTTTTCATAAGCTCGCCGAACTTGCCGCCGTTAGGCCCCATACTTATCCCGTAGCAGTATCGTTTCTCCTTGCCCACGGTAAAATGCCGGCAATAGCACGCAACTCGCACAATCGAATTCACAAAGCCGAAAATTTTTTCGACATCCTCGATAGGCACAACCTGCCCGTAATGCCGCTTTTTCATTTTGCGCGGAACAAGTCGCCTGACCAAGGCCTGTATGAATTTGGGTGCAGCGGAAAGCTTATCCATCTTCTCGATGCTTTTGGCAACCGATTCGCCGTCCGCCGCGAAATTCTGAATCATTTTTCGCCTGCGGATGTCGTTTAGCAAATCCTCGGAATAATTATTCGCCTGAAGATACCACTTTTGGCCTTCGCCGTGTTTCAAGCAAAATTCACACATTTCATCGTTCCCCGGAATATCGTTATAAAGCCGTTTAGCCCTTTGTTCACCCCACGAATATCGCTCACCATCATATTTATTCGGCCGCTTTCCGTCAAGAAAAAGCGGGAAAATCGACCCCGCGGCGGCAGGATATGCAATTTTTTTGTCAGGATTATTGCCTTACAAAACGAATTTTGGTATTGTATTGGAATGAGGATTTGAACAGGTAGATGAAAAGAATTGAGGAGAAATTTGAAATGAAACGCCTGGCCTTTCTCTTTGCTATTTGCGCCATCTGCATACTCATTATCGGCCGCTCAAACGCCTGGGCCTACTGCACCGCTTCCGGGGGATGCGATGAATATATTTACGGCGTGACTTTCGGCAGTATCGATACATGGGCAACACCCTGCAATTCCTATATAGATTACTCCGGCACACAATCCACATCACTTCAGCCAAGTATGAGTTACACTTTCGATGTAGTCACGGCAATCGGCGGCGAACCTTACTACGGCTATGACGGCGACCAGCTCGGTATCTGGATAGATTACAACGGCGATGGCGACTTTACTGACACTGGTGAGCTTGTTTATTCAGCAAACGGCTATGGAGAATTTGTGGGCACAATCACCGTTCCAGCCGATGCAAGGGGCGACGCAACCAAGATGCGCGTCCGGCTTACATTCGAAGGCACTTTAAACTCCTGCGGCAGCACTTTATATGGGGAAGTAGAAGACTACGGCATAATACTCCCATCAGGACCAAATACGCGGATTCACGGCAAAAAATGGAACGACCTGGATGACGATACGCTTATTGACACCAACGAACCCGGACTTGCCGGCTGGACTATATTCCTCGATGAAGACCACGACGGCCAAATCGACCCGAACGATATCACTACCATCACGGACAGCCAGGGAAACTACGAATTCGAGGGAATGGAGCCGAACAAATATTATTACGTATCGGAAGTGAACCAGCCCGGCTGGATAAACACATACCCAGGCGCGGGCGGGATGCATTACAGGATTATGATAAGGGACGGCAACGACATCGAGCTAAACTTCGGCAACTACCAGCTCCATAACTGCAATATCAGCGGCTACAAATTCAACGACGTAAACAACAACGGCAACTGGGACGCGGGCGAAGGCCCGTTAAGCGGCTGGGAGATTTACCTCGACAGGAACGAAAACGGCCAATGGGATTCAGGCGAGCCGAAGACAACGACCAACGCCTCGGGTTTCTACGAATTTACAAACCTCGAACCCGGCTACTACAACATTATGGAAATACCAAAAACCGGGTGGTTCCAGACCTGGCCCGGACTCACAAGCGGCCGGCTGTGGGGTCTGGAAGGACAAAGCGACCAGGCAAGCACATTCGGCGAGGTCAACCTTGTCACAATGACGATAGAAAATCGCGTCCCCGCGCCTTACAAATCGCCTATTATCGGCGTCGGCTGTCTTGCCGTCGGGCCCAGCACGCTTTTCTACTGTCCACTGAAATTGACGAGTGCGGAAACAGCCGACTCGCTCTTTTTTGAAATAGACCCAGATACGGGCCTGGTGCTCCACGAAGGCGTTCTTGAAATGCCGCAAAACGAAGTTGCCTGGATATGCACGTGGCACAAAGGGATACTTTATGTCATTTCAGTCGTGATACCGCTAAGCGAGCCGAGGGTAACATACCTGAACCGCTACGATGCAATCACCAAGCAGTTAATTTCACGCAACCCGCTTATTAACGGGTCCGGCGATGGCCTGGCAGCCGACCCATACGAAAATACGCTGCTGAGCAACTTGGCCATTAAATGGACAGTGTATGAGATTGACCCTAATACCGCGTCCGTGGTTAGAACAATCGCGCAGGAAATGCCTGTTCGCACTTCAATGGCATACACGCAGGGCGTCCTGTATAAAACACAATTTGCCCGCGATGAAATGACCGTAACGCACAGGTATGATGGCTCATTGCTCTCAACCGCGAAACTGATTGGTTATCAGCGCTTTGACGCCCTCGCCGGCGGAATCGGAACCAGGGGCGGACACAGGGTATGGATAGGCAAAAAAAATATACAGGCGAACTTCGGAGGCAGAGCCAACAGTGAAGGGGTCTTATCCGGCGCCTGCTACGATGATTTAAACGGAAACAGCGAACACGACGCCAATGAGCCGAATATTCCTGGCCGGACAATTTACCTTGATTTGGATGGCGATATGCATCAGGACAACGGGGAGCCGGCGACCATCACCGATGCCAGCGGCAACTGGATGATTGGCGGGCTCTCGTTTGGAAGATATCTCGTTCGCCAAGTCGGAAATAAAACATACTCGCTCACCGAGCCGGGACTTGGATGGGTTGACGACATCAACGTTTTTCGGCCAAGAGACATCATCTTCGATGACCTGCGGGACCTGCTTTATATCAGCACCGCGACAGGCAAAATAGAAATATACGACCTGCGCACAAACAGCTTTCTGACTCCGGTAACAATCGGTGGCTCGCCGCACGGGATGGATATAACCGCGGATTACAGCGCACTGTATGTGGCGGATACGCAGCTTTCAGGCGGTAATGGCGTGGTGCATAAAGTTAATCTCAACACTCTTAGCGTTACCGACCTGACCTATGCCGTGAGTTCAAATGAATTAGGCAGCTACGACGTAGTTATCGGTTCGCAGGGTATCGGCCTGGTTACCGCCAGCTTCAACGGCCTCGGCTCCGTCCCACTCCATGTTCTTGACACAAGAACAGATACTATCACGGTCCGGCCAAACGTCTTCGGCAGCAGCACTATTGAACAGGACGTCCGCCTGGTCCGCTCATTTGACAGAAATATAATCTGGCTGATTGGCAATAACTCGCCCGGCTGGATAGGTGTTTACGACGCGCCCATTGATACTTTCAGTAAACAAAAGACCTTTAACTATTACCTCGCTGAATCGCCCATAGCACTGAACTACGACGGCTTGTTAGGAGCAATACAGCTACAGGGACATTGCCGGATGGTGGATTCGGATTTCAACATGGTTATGGGGCTCCAAGACAGCAAAATAGGCGCCTTGTTTGACCCCTCCTCCAAAATCTTCTACCAGCTTCATTCCGCCTATGGAAAAGTGCTGGCCATCGACACAGTTCTGTGGGACGTGATAGAATCCGTTGATACAGGCCTGACAAATGAGACGTTTGTCAGATTCACCAAAGGAGAGACCGCCATAACCGCCGACGGCCGTGTCTTTGCCGTCACAGACCCGAATTTCGTCGTCCTGTATCGCAGGGAGCATTATATGCTCGCGTTGCCGGGCCGTAATTTCGGCCAACTGGACTTCGGCAATAAATCGGTGTTATGCGGAGATATCGACCTGGACAGAGACGTTGACATCTTTGACCTGAGTTACCTGTGTGATGGCTGGTTATGCCATAATCTCAGTATGGATATCGCACCTTTGATTCGGGATGACTTCGTTGATATGCTGGATTTTGCGAAGTTCGCCGACGCCTGGCATAGTCAAAAAGGCGCTGCCAATTGGAACGCACTCTGTGACGCGGCGCCCCCCGGCGGTAACGATTTCGCTGGTATTGAGGACTTGGAAATCCTGGCCGATGAATGGCTCTGGGAAAGTTCCGGCTATAACAGGGATGTCGACATCGCCGGAAACGATGATTATGTGAACTTTGTTGACTTTGCCTGTCTGGCGGGCAACTGGGGGGTTGCTGAGAATATAATAAAGTATGACGAAAATTTTGAAACGGGCAACTTCAGTCATCTGCCCTGGGTTCACAGCGGCGACGGCCCATGGACAATCGTTTCTAATGAAAAATTCGAGGGCATCTACAGCGCCAAATCCGGCGATGTGCCCCGCTATGATGAAAGCACTTTGAGCGTAACTGTTACCTGCGGCGAAGGCAACGTCCGGTTTATGCTTAAAAACATCGGCGACGGCCAATTAACTTTCTGGGTCGATGATGACCTCCCGTATGACCACGACGGCTACTACGACGGCACTCTCGACTGGTCGCTCGTGGCTATACCGGTCACCGCCGGCACGCACACCTTCAAATGGTCTTACACCCCTAATGCTTACGGCGAGGTGCACGCGTGGATAGACGCTATACGTTTCCCGCCGGAATAATCAATTGAAAACCAATCATCAATCGAGAACGACCTGGTCTTCGTAGGCTGGGATGCTGACCTGCCAGCCGGTTTTGTTCTTTATAAATTCGCTGAATGCCTTTGCGCTTTCCGGTTCGCCGTGGACAAGGAAGATTTGCCTGGGAGGCGATTTTAATTGTTTAAGCCAGCTAAGCATCTCGTTTTTGTCGGCGTGAGCCGAAAAGCCGTTTATCTGCACTACCTTCGCCTTGACTTTGTATTTCTGGCCGAGAATCCTGACCTCTTTTGCACCGTCAACGATTAACCTGCCCAATGTCCCCACCGCTTGATACCCTACGAACATTATGGAGCTTTCTTTCCGTGAGATGTTATTGACTAAATGATGTTTGATTCTGCCTCCCGTGCACATACCGGCCCCCGCGATAATCATTACGGTGCCCGTTATATGATTGATTGCCTTGGATTCCTCGCTTGTCGCCGTAACTTTCAATTCGGCCAAATCAAAGGGCGAATGATGTTCACGCAGCATCGCAAGCGTTTCCTCGTCGAACAATTCCTGATGATTCCTGAAAATCTCAGTGATTTTCGCCGCCATCGGGCTGTCTAAGAAAATCATCAAATGGGGTATTGTCTCATCAAGCAGCAGCTCCTTTATGTAAAACAGTATTTCCTGCGAACGTTCCAGCGCAAAGCTGGGGACAACAATATTGCCGCCCCTCTTTTGGGTCGCGTTGATAACTTCCGCGATTTGCTTTTTCACATCGCAGGCCTCGCAATGCTCCCTGTCGCCGTAAGTCGATTCGATAATAAGATAATCCGCCCTTTCGGGAACGCTGGGGTCGGGCAAAATCGGCCTGCCGGGCCTGCCCAAATCGCCGGTGAACAGCACCGTTCTCTTATCACCGTTCTTGTTCACGTCAACCCGTATCATCGACGAGCCAAGCACGTGCCCGGCATCGCAAAGCGTAATCTCGATACCATTCGCAATCTTTATCTGCTGGCGGTACTTGACCGGCTCAAAATGCGGGAAGCAGGCCTCCGCGTCTTGCGTTGTATAAAGAGGAGCTTCCGGGTAAGGCCCCGTTTTGCCTTCTTTCTGGTGTCTTTTGCGCTTGTGCTCGGCGTCTTCTTCCTGAATCCGTGCGGAATCCAGAAGTATTATCCTCGCTAATTCCGCTGTCGCCTGTGTGCAGTAAATCCTCCCGCTGAATCCGTCTCGCACAAGCTTGGGCAGTAAGCCGCAGTGGTCTAAATGGGCGTGCGTGAGGAATACAGCGTTTATGCTTGCGGGAGGCACAACGAACGGCTCCCAGTTTCTCGATTGAAACTGCCTTTCCTGATACAGCCCGCAGTCGACGAGCAGTTTTGTCCCGTCAACCTCAAGTAGATGCCTTGAACCTGTTACGTTCTGTGCGGCACCGAGGAATCTTAATTTTATCTCCATTCACCGGCTCCCTGATTACACCCTTAGAAAAGCTCGTGTGTCATTTCGACCGAAGCCCCGATGAATCGGGGCTGAGTGGAGAAATCTATTAAAATAAACAGATTCCTCGACTCGCTTTGCCCCTAAGGGGCAAGCTTCGCTCGGAATGACATCTATTACGAAAACTATAACAGTATTACAGTTTTCTGACAAGGCCGATGATTACGCCCTGGATTTGACAATTGTCTGAATAAATCGGCTCATATGCTTCGTTTGCCGGCAGCAAACGCACAAATTTATTTTCCCTGTAGAACCTTTTTAAGGTCGTGTTTTCGTTATCGACTATCGCAACAACCAATTGACCGTTCGACGCGGTAGCTGTTCGCTTGCAGATAACATAATCCCCCTCGCGGATGTTTTCGCCAATCATACTGTCGCCTTTGACCTCAAGGGCGAATATGTCACCCGTGTTGCCAAAGCATGATTCGATGGAAAGGCAATCTCTGTTCTCGATTGCCTCGATGGGCAGCCCCGCGGCAACTCTGCCCACAAGGGGAATCCCTTCAGATAATTCGTCGTGCGCTGGGTGTGGGCTATCTGCACCGTACGCATGACGTGATGCGCACGACGAGGAAATTTGTTTAAGCCGTCTTCGCGCCTTTGAAGTCAAGTTCAAAGAGCGTGCCCTGGCCTTCGTCGAAGGGCACTGCTGACCCGACACAAGCCCTTTTCTTCGCAGTTGCTCGATGTGCCCGAATGCGGTTGTTCGGCTTATGCTTAGCTGCTGAGCTAATTCTCCAATCGTCGGCAAATAGCCCCGGCTCCTTCGAAACCCCGCGATGGTGTTTAGCATCTGAACCTGCCGCGGCGTAAGCCCCTCGCCGTACGCTGTCTCCTCGTTGTTGTGTCCCATACGACTTGCTCTCCTGCTCTATATCTATCGGCCCGGTTACCTCGACGCAGCGGTTGCCGCCGCGAAGCACGTCCGTCATACCCGCAATCACATCCAGCAGCCTGCCAATCGCGTTTTTCGGCTGTGCCGCCTGCTCCATCCAGTCGCCCGGCCAAACCGACTCAAAATCCCCGCCAGGCCCGAATCTGCACACCGGCCCTATTCTTTCTATCATAATACACGCTCCATCTTAACAGCGTCTTTCATCTGTTTTACGCAAGGTTTCTATCGGTAAGACCCTCCAAAAAACCCTAACAAAAACCGAACAAATTCACCCCCTTTGAAAAGATTTTTTGAAATCCCACATGCCCCATTTGCCTCAAAGATAATATGGGACAGAGGCATAAAAAATTTTTAAAAATTATTAAAAATGCTCTTGACTTTGTTTTAGGCAATAGTACATAATGTACTAATGAAACTAATACGCTTCTGCCGACGAAGATATTAAGAGTTGCCTTAGCAGTATGTAGAAAGAAGGTTTTAATGGCACTTTGGATACAAATAACGCCG
>JBFZBL010000263.1:0-8863 GCA_041308485.1 Phycisphaerae bacterium
AACGAGGAACAAGATGAAAGTTTTTATGCTTGGTTGGGAGTTTCCGCCGTTCATCAGTGGAGGACTGGGAACGGCGTGCTACGGACTGACCAAGGCACTCGACCAGATGGGGGTTCAAATTACATTCGTTTTGCCTACCGTTGTGCAAAGTCAATACGCCACACATGTAAGACTCATAACTCCAACGACACAGCAGATAGACGGCCCCGGAAAAGTGAAGCATCTGAAGAATGTTGTTTTTCGGACCATAAGCTCCCCGTTGCAGCCGTATGTGACCGCCAATGACTACCAGAAAAAAATCGAGGAATCAATTTCGCGGATGCAGGCCTCTCGCGGAAGGACAGACAAATTTTCGGGGACACTGGATTATAGCGGGGATATGTACACCGAGGTTCAGCGCTATGCAGAGCTTGCGGTTCGGCTGGCGGCAAATGAGGAATTTGACGTTATCCACGCCCATGACTGGATGACTTATACGGCTGGAGTTGCGGTGGCAAGGGCGACAGGCAAGCCATTAGTTGTTCACGTCCATTCGACAGAATTTGACCGCAGCGGCGAGCACGTCAACCAGATGATTTATGACATTGAACGGATGGGTATGCACGTCGCCGACAAAGTCATCGCAGTAAGCTATCTGACCCGCAGTATCATTATCGGCCGGTACGGAGTAAGCGGCGACAAAATCGAGGTTGTTTATAACGGCGTCGAAAGAAACGGCGGCTCCAGCACGCTCGTCGGAAATACCACCATCAAGAAAGATGAGAAAATCGTTCTGTTCCTGGGACGAATCACAATGCAGAAAGGCCCGGATTACTTTCTCAGGGCTGCCAAAAAAGTCCTTGAAAGATACGAGAACGTCAGATTTGTTATGGCGGGTTCCGGCGACATGATGCATCGTGCGGTTGAAATGGCCGCCGAACTCGGCATCGGAAGCAAAGTATTGTTCACGGGTTTCCTCCGCGGCGAGGACGTCAATAAAATCTTCAAGATGGCGGACCTCTATGTTATGCCCTCGGTATCGGAGCCGTTTGGAATCGCGCCATTAGAGGCGTTGGACAACGATGTCCCCATTATCATCAGCAAGCAAAGCGGCGTTTCAGAGGTCATCACGCACGCGTTGAAAGTTGATTTCTGGGATATTGATGAAATCGCGAATAAAATAGTGGCTGTTTTGAAGTATCCGCCTCTCGGTGTTACGCTGAGAAGCCACGGCAACTACGAGGTGAGAAAGTTACGATGGAGAGATTCCGCCGCAAGATGCGCAAAAATCTATGAGGAAGCGCTCGTCGGGGCGGTATAAACAACAGCGGCGGCAAGCCCCGCCATACACAAAAGGAACCAAGGAATGGCTTCAGTATGTTTTTACTTTCAGGTTCATCAGCCGACACGTCTAAGGCATTACACCGTTTTTGACGACAACACCAATTATTTTGATGACCGTAAGAACGCCGAGATTTGCCGAAAGGTCGCCAATAAGTGCTACCTGCCGGCCAACCGGCTTATCCTGGACCTGATTCGCAAATACGACGGCAGGTTCAGGGTCGCTTACAGCGTTACGGGCGTTCTGCTCGAACAGCTTGAGATGTACTGCCCCGAAGTCCTCAGCACCTTCGATGCCCTTGCGAGAACCGGCTGTGTCGAGTTTCTCGCGGAAACCTATTATCACAGTTTGAGTTTCCTCTATTCCCGCAATGAGTTCGCAGCCCAGGTCAACAAGCATGTCCGGAGGATTCAGGAACTTTTCGGTCAGACGCCGCGTGTGTTCCGGAATACCGAGCTTATATACAATAACGACCTGGCGTCGATGATCGAATCAATGGGCTGCTTCGACGGGGTTATCAGCGAGGGAGCCGACCACATTCTCGGCTATCGAAGCCCGAATTTTGTTTACAGCCCCAAAGGCTGCAATCGATTGCGTCTGTTATTGAAAAATTATCGGCTAAGCGACGATATCGCGTTTCGTTTTTCGAACCGCGACTGGGCGCAGTGGCCGCTTACCGCCGACAAATTCGGCCACTGGATAGGCAAGGTCAACGGCAATGGTTTCGTCGTGAATCTGTTTATGGATTATGAAACTCTCGGCGAGCATCAGTGGAAGGAAACTGGCATCTTCGATTTTATGCGTCATCTGCCTGAGGAAATTCTCAGACACCCGGACAACAATTTCAAGACGCCCAGCGAGGTCATAAAGGCATACCCGGCTATGGGTATTGTTGACGTTCCGCATATCATAAGCTGGGCCGATATCGAAAGAGACCTTTCGGCGTGGCTTGGCAACGCGATGCAGTCCAACGCCATTCATGAGCTGTATCGTCTCGAAAAGAAAATAAAAAGTTCCGGCGACGACAAGCTTATCGGCGACTGGCGTAAACTCCAGACCTCGGACCATTTCTATTATATGTGTACGAAGTGGTTCTCTGACGGCGATGTTCACAAATATTTCAATCCCTACGATTCGCCATACGACTCTTACATTAACTTTATGAATATCCTCGGTAACCTGCAGCATCGGTGCGTCAAACAGCCTTCCGCGGCCCCGATTGGCCAGGTTGCGCAAAACGCCGAATCGCTCAAGGCGGTTCGACAGGACTCATCACAGGTGGACGCAGTCGCCGCGAACTGAATTTACAGTTCGTACTTCAAATCAAGGGGAGTAAAGAGATTTATGAGCGGAAACCAATCCCTCCCCGGAGTTGTTGCGCCTTGACTGTACTTATTTGCATCAATGACAAGTGCCTCTTTACTATTTGATTTTTGATTTATAATTTATATAATCGACAATAATATAATAACCTTGGGGCAAAATCTATGTCCTCAAAAGCTGTCTTATTGGCTGCCCTTATTATCTGTGTCTGCGCCGCCGTTATTGCCGTCCATTGGCCCGCTCTCTCCGCACAGGCGTTGTCTTTCGACGATACCCAGTACCTTGTCAACAACAACCTGGTCAAAAGTCCAAGTTGGTTTTCCGCCTGGAAGTTCCTTTCTCAAGTTTTGGAACCGTCAACGGTAGGAGGATATTATCAACCGCTGGCGATGATTTCTCTTATGTTCGATTATTCCCTTGGAGGCCGGGTCGAAAATCTTTTGCCTTTCCATCGCACAAGCCTTACCCTGCACGCTGCAAACACCGCATTGATAATTGTACTGCTCTATCTGCTTTTTGGTGAGGTGTGGATTGCCGCGGCTGTAGGGCTCTTGTTCGGCCTCCATCCTATGACGGTGGAAACTATTCCCTGGGTCGGCGAACGAAAAACCCTTCTCGCCGCCTTTTTCGCCCTGTGGTCACTGTTCTTCTACATCCGCTATACGCATGCGTGCACTGTCACTGCCGCGAGGAATGTCACCTCCGCGAAGAGGGGGGCGGGAATCCAGTCCCCTGTAGGGCGTTCTACCTGGGGCTTTTACATCGGTTGCCTGCTCTTCTATCTCCTCGCCCTTATGTCCAAGCCCACCAGCACGCCGTTGCCTGTTCTGATGCTATTGCTTGATTTTTGGCCATTAAGAAGGCTCAAAAGGCAGTCATTTCTTGAGAAAATTCCTTTTTTTATCCTCGGCGGTATTTTTGCCGTCATAACCTATATCTCCCAAACTCGCACCGCCATCACCCTCTCGCCCGTCAAGATAGGCATTGGGCGTGTTTTTTTCACGCTTTGCCACAATATTATTTTTTATCTGTATAAAATTATATGGCCGGTAAATCTCTCTTCACACTACCCCTTCCCTAACCCCCTGAATCTCTCCCAGCCAATGGTTCTGGCAGGCGTTATAGGTACATGCATTTTAATCCCACTGCTGCTCATCTCCCTCCGCTGGACACGTGCGGCCCTTATCGGCTGGCTCTTTTTCTTCATAGCGATATTGCCCACAATGGGCATCGTTGGCTTTACCAACGTAATCGCCGCTGACAAATTCGCCTATCTCCCCTCCTTCGGCCTGCTGATGATTATCGCTTCTTTTCTGTGTAATCTGCGGTTAAAAATCAGTGTAATCAGCGGCTCAAAATCTGCAGTTATAATCCTGCTTGTCCTGATATTGGTTTCTGCCGAATCCCTTGCCACGCGCAGTTACCTCATTCACTGGCGCAATTCACTCAGCCTTTTTGAATACATGTTGCCAAAAGCACCCAACGCTCCGTCGCTGTACTATAATCTTGGCGCTGCCTACGGCGAACTTGGCCGCTGGCAGGAGACGATAGAGGCTTATAAGAAGGCCATAAGAATCAGACCAGATTATGCCGAGGTATACGATAATCTTGGCGCTGCCTACGGCAAACTTGGCCGTCGGCAGGAGGCGATAGAGGCCTATAAGCAGGCCATCAAAATCATGCCGGATTATGCCGAGGCGCACTATAATCTTGGCAATGTCTACGGCGAACTTGGCCGCTCACAGGAGGCGGTAGAATCATATAAGCAGGCCGTCAGAATCAAGCCGGATTTGGTTGAGGCACACTATAATCTTGGCGTTAACTACAGCAAACTTGGCCGCTCGCAGGAGGCGGTAGAGTCGTATAAGCAGGCCGTCAGAATCAAGCCGGATTATACCGAGGCATACTATAATCTTGGCGTTAACTATTACAAACTTGAACGCTATCAGGACGCGATAGAGGCCTATAAGCATGCCATAAGAATCAAGCCGGATTATGACAAGGCATATATTAATCTTGGCGTTACCTCCTACAAACTTGGCCGCTATCAGGATGCGATAGAGGCCTACAAGCAGGCCATCCGAATTAAGCCGGATTTTGCCGACGTGCACTATACTCTTGGCGTTGCCTATTTAGTGTCAGGCGACAAAGAATCAGCCCTTGAAGAATACAAAATCTTAAAAACCCTGGATGCCGAACAGGCAAACAAATTGTTTGATTTGATTTATAAGTAGGCAACCCCGAACCGCTCACGGCGGGTAAAAGGCAGGGAGAAAAGAAACGAGATTAAATTATAAACAGCCTAAAGGACGATATAATTATGCAGGGAAATACTATGCTGACGCTTCAGAAAACAAATGATAATCGCGGTATGTCCGTGGATATTGCGGGCACGCCGATTGAGCAATTGCTGGAAAAGGAATGGCTTCTGACCAACACGCGGGGGGGCTTCAGCTCATCTACCGTCGTCGGCTGTAATACGAGGCGATATCACGGTTTACTGACAGGCACACTGACGCCGCCGGCAAACAGGATAATGGCGCTATCCAGCTGTTTTGAGACAATATACTTGGGGCCTGCGGAATTCCACTTAAGCACGATAGAGTTCCCGGACAAAATCTCACCAGACGGTTATATCCGTCTTAAACGATTCAGCAGGGATATCGGCGCTCATTTTCATTACCGATTCGGCGACATGGAGATGACAAAATCAGTTTACCTGCTGCGGGACGAGGACACGGTGGGGATTGTTTATTCGTTCGATGAGGTTCCGAAGCCGATAGATTTTACTGTCAGGCCGATTGTGGGGCTGCGTGATTTTCATTCGCTGCAAAAAGCCGATGCGCACATTAAGACCCAGTCGGTGGAGGAGGGATGGCTGGTTTGTCATGACGTACCGGGTTCATGCCGGTTGCTGATTAACTGCCGAGAGGCGGTTTTTGAAGAGGACCCACAGTGGTGGTATAAGTTTTTATACAGGGCGGACAGGGAGAGGGGACAGGATTGTACGGAGGATTTGTTTACGCCGGGGTTTTTCAAGTATCGAATTGATTCGCCGACGAAGTTGATTTTGTGGGCGAACCTCAGCGGGGACTACAAGGCGGGGAGATTTGTTTTGCCTGATATCGAACAGGTCATACAACAGCTTTCCTGGCACCGCAATGAGGTAATCGCGCGGGCCAAACACGATAAAACACTGGAGACACTATACCTTGCCGCCGATCAGTTCGTAGCGAGACGCGTTCTAGACAATACGCAGCGCACAACGATTCTCGCGGGCTTCCCGTGGTTTGCCGACTGGGGAAGGGACGCCTTTGTATCATTGCCGGGATTGCTTCTGGCGGCGCGGCGATTTGACGAGGCAAAGTCGGTTCTTGTAACTTTTGCCAAGGCCGCGTCCGGCGGGATGATACCAAGCCGGTTCGACGACTATTCCAGCGCCGCACATTTTAACAGCGTTGATGCGTCACTGTGGTTTATAAACGCCGCCTTTGCGTATCTGAAGGCATCGGGCGACCGCCGGACCTTCCGTGAAGAGCTTTTGCCTGTTGTTATTTCGATTATCAATTCTTATCAGTACGGGGCGCAATTCGGAATTCATGCCGAAAGCGACGGCCTGATAACGGCAGGCGACGCAAGCACGCAGCTTACGTGGATGGACGCCAAATACCAGGGCGTTACCTTCACGCCCCGATACGGCAAGTCCGTAGAAATCAATGCGCTTTGGTACAATGCGCTTATGCTGCTTTCACAGTATTTGGCCGAGACAAATGACAATAGATTGCTTGATACGGCACGGTCAAGGGCGGAAATGGTCAGGGATAATTTCTGCAAGATTTTCTGGAACCAGTCGTGGGGCTGGCTGAACGATTGTATCCTTCCTGACGGGACGGCTGACGCGTCGCTTAGGCCAAACCAGATATTCGCTGTGTCGCTGCCGTTTTCGCCGCTGCCCCTGTTACAGCAAAAGGGGGTTGTGGCCATCGTCGAGGAAAAACTTTTGACGCCATTCGGTCTGCGAACTTTATCGCCAGACGACAAGAGGTATCAGGGGCAATACACGGGGCATCAGTCGCAGCGAGACAGCGCGTATCATCAGGGGACGGTGTGGCCTTATCTTATAGGGCCGTTTGTAGAGGCGTATCTGAAGGTGAACGGCTCCGGCATTAACGCCAAAAAAGCTGCGGCGAATTTCATCAGGCCATTATTGACCAACCTGGCCAGCGGCGGCTGCATAGGCAATATCTGCGAGATATTTGACGGCAACCCGCCGCAAAAACCAAAAGGGTGTTTTGCGCAGGCCTGGAGCATTGCCGAACTCATACGAGCGTATCTGCTTGTTACCACCTTACCTTAAAAGTCAATCTTTCCACGTCATGTTAAATCTGTTATAATCACGGTCGTCTGAGTGAAATTGTATATTTGGAGGACATAAAAATGGCACGCGTGATTGTTCTAACGGTTACAGCAGCAGCCCTCGTTTTGCTGCTAAATGGTTTTGCTTCGAGTGTTGATGAACCGAATAAAGGGGATGCGGTTAGTCCAGCCGTTCCGGCTTCTGAGGCGCCGTTTACGGCCGCAAAAGTCCGGCAGCGGTTCGATGTAGTGACTATGGTTGATTTCTATATGCGCGACGGCAATACCGTTTCCGGTAAACTAATAAGCGATGATTCGACTCAGCTTATTGTGGAACAGCCGTTCGAAAGCACGGTTGTTGTCAAAACCTACAGCAAAAGAGAGGTCGATACCCGCACAGTGAGGACAAAGCCGATGCCTGAGTGGCAGTATTACAACAAACTTGCCGAATATTTCTCTGCCAGGACATGGGATTTCGTTGATGACCCCGATGATTTCATTGAGGCAATCCGCTGCTACGAAAAGGCCAATCAGTCGCTTCAGGCAAGCGGCGCGGACAGCGAAAGAATAGCTGAAATTGACAAGGCGTTAAAAAAAGTCCGGGACGACAGAGATGTGTGGACAAAGGAAGTAGAATCACGGGCGAAGCTGAAAAGACTGGAGTATGATGCGGAAGCGGAAAACCGGCTTAAAAAACTCGAACGCACTATCAATGAAGGCAACGCCAAGCTCAATGAGAGCATCAAATCGCTCGATAAAACTGCCGAGGACGTTAAAAAGGATTATCAGAACATTGACAAGACGGTCGGTGATTTGAATAAGGATATGGTCAAGCAGGTCAACAACCTGCAGGTACAGATTACCGATAACCGCGTGTTTATGAATAATGTGGCGGCACGGCTGGACTGGTGCTGCCGCAATGTAAGGTAGTTGTCATGGTTTATGTGCGGTTTTGAGTTTCACCGCAGCATCAGAAATCGCTGGCCATTTGTTTTGCTTTTTCAATAGCTGCGTTTTTCTTCTGCTCGGCAACTTCAGGGCCGCCCGCAAGCGTCGGCGCAACAACCACAAAGTGGATGTCGGTTAGTCCCATATAGCCCAGTATGAGCTGTATATATTTTATCTGAAAGTCATAGGCCTCCGCGGGTGTTCCGACAGGATAATCACCGCCGCTGGCATAAGCGACAAAAACGGGCTTGCCCGTGACCAGTCCCTTGTAATTGCCCGCTGAATCGACGGTAAACGTCTGGCCTGGCTGAACTATCACGTCGATATACTGTTTCAGCCGGTATGGTATTGAGAAATTCCACATGGGGATAGCAAAGACGTATTTATCCGCGTCTTTGAATTCCGTGATTGTCGCGACAACCTTATCCCATGCTTGTTTTTCTTCGGGGCTGTGGGGTTTGCCCCGCATTATCTTGTATTTGCCCGAGGCGGCGATAAAATCAAATTCGGGGATGTTCGCTGAAAACAGGTCGATTGTTTTTACCTGGTCACCGGGGTGCGATTTCTTGTATGCTTCGACAAACGCATCTGCCGCCGCGATTGAGTTCGACCGCTCCTTCATCGGCGACGCCTTGATGTACAATATCTTGCTCATAGTGCCCTCCGTGAAATAATTCGATCCTTAAATTATTTACCGGCGGTCTATTTTTCAACCGCCTTTCTCACTTTTCTTATGAATTCTACCACTTTACTGACGCAGTTGTTTGGTTTTTCAAGATTTTCTTCAATGATGCCGACGATTTTGGAGCCGATTATAACACCGTCGGCGCCGGATTTGACGACCTGTGCGGCATGCTGAGGGGTGCTGATACCGAAGCCGACACATACCGGCCTATCGGTTTCTTTTTTGATTCT
>JBFZBL010000264.1:0-13467 GCA_041308485.1 Phycisphaerae bacterium
TGGCTCTTGTTTCCTTATAGACAAGCTGGAATCTTTCCGTGTTCAGCAATTCATCCATTTTCTTGCCGAACGAAACAACCCAGCAATTCTGCTGATACAGATTGCTCAATTCGGATTCCTCCTCGACCTTCTCAACAGTTCTGCCGAAGTAATGTACGAAACTGGCCGGAACCGACTTGTATGAAACCATTTTGTCTGCCGCAGGCACAACACCAGCGACTTTAAGTGCAAATTCCTTCACCGGCCGGTACGGGCTGATAATACTCAGCAAGCCTATATAATTATGCGCCATTAAAATGGTGATTCCGCAAAACAGCACAACACAGGCAGCACCGGGATGTCGTTTCACAAAAAGTATCGTGACAATTATTGTCATCACAATAAAAATCACAGAGAAGCTGATTATATACATCCGAACCGTCGCGGATGCAAAATCTGACGTCCCGGCTCTGGCAAAATACACCGGCACTGCTATCGCGATACCAATGAACAACAATACATGACCCCACAATATATTTGCCGCGTACTTAGGCGTAAACATCTGACGTACAAACGCCATTTCATCTATCAGTACAGCGGTTAGTATCGAAATCGCCGGAATCAGCGGCAAAAGATAGTTCTGACGCTTGCCTCCCGACAGCGTCAGAAATGCGAAATCTGCCACAAACCAAAGCCACAGATATTGCATCACGGGGCGCTTCTGGCCCCACTGCTTATAAAAAGGCGCAGCAAGGGCTATCGGAAGAAAAATACACCACGGCGCAGTGTATTTAAAAATCATCCCGAAATAATAATACCATGGATAATTGCCCGCCGCATACTCACCTGTCAAACGGTCAAGAAACTCCTGCTTCCATACCATCACGTCCCAGTTCACTTTATGAGCTACCGCCAATGGCCAGGGTAATACAATGACAAGTAAAATAATAATTCCCCATACAGGCAATAACTTCGGAATTTCCCGCCATTTCCTGTTGATTGCGATATACAATGCGCCGGGCAATCCAACGTAAACTACCGGAGCAGGCCCCTTCGCCAGATTCCCAAGGGCAAAACTTACCCAGAACACAAGCGTAAAAATTACCTGCTCCCTGCGGTCTTGTGCCATCAAGCCAGAGTAAAAAGACAAAAGACACAGCGTAACAAAAAAGACCATCCCCATCTCAGGTCTCGCCGAATGTGACCAGTGAACGTACCCAAGTGATGTTGCCCAGACTGCCGTCGCTATCAGCGCTATTCGCAGCGACAGCCAGCGATTCACAAAATACAGCACGGCACATGCCGACAAAAACGAGAAAACCGCGCTCGGCAGCCGGGCAGTCAACTCGTTAACACTTCCAGTAACTTTTGCCAGACAGGCAACCAGCCAGTATGCAAGAGGCGTCTTCTGCAATCTCGGTTTGCCATTGAAAGTCGGCTCTACCCAGTTGCCGCTTGCCAGCATCTCACGTGCCGCAACCGATACATAACTCTCATGGTTATCCAGCGGCTCGGCAGAAAGCTTCCATGCCGCCGTTATTGCTGATAAAACCAGAACCCCCAACACCACTAATGTCACGCTGCGATTCCCACCAGAACCAATCAACATCTAAAAACCTCCCTGTCAGTCGCCCTTCCAGCTCAATTACTTTATAAGTTTGATTATCTCGTCGAAATCGTTCGGCGCCTCGATGGGCGGATTGCTGAACGGCCCCTGTTTTTCCTTGTGATAATTCACCGTGACATTGGGGTCCTTGAGGGCGTGCCCCGTCAGCACGCAAGCTACTCGCTCGTCCGCAGTTATGACACCTTCGTCCCGCAATAGTTTCAACCCTGCAACAGACGCCGCAGATGCCGGCTCACAGCCAAGACCGAATTTGCCTATTATCGCCTTTGCGTCGCAAATCGCCTCATCGCTGACCGCCCGCACAATACCGCTGCATACGTCTATCGCCCGCAGGCACTTCTTCAGATTAACCGGCCGTGAAATCTCAATCGCCGATGCGCACGTATGAGGCGAAAACTTTCTCGCAGTCAAATCCGCATAGTAATCGGTGATAATCTTGTTATTCACTGAGCCATTATTCCAAACCAATTTCTTGTTATTCACCAAATCCGTCAGGGTATCGGCGCCGGTCGCGTTGATAATCGCCAGCCTCGGCACACGATTAATCAGACCCAATTGCTTCAGTTCATAAAAAGCCTTGCCGAACGCGCTCGAATTGCCCAGATTGCCCCCCGGCACAACTATCCAGTCGGGCACTTCCCAGCCAAGCCCCTCGATAATCCGAAGCATTATCGTCTTTTGCCCTTCCAGCCGGAAAGGATTTAGCGAGTTGAGCAGATATAATCCCAGTTTCGTGCAGACGTCCTGCACCTGCTTCATACAATCATCGAAATCGCCCTTTATCTGTATCGTAAGCGCGCCGTAATCCATCGCCTGCGACAATTTTCCGAAGGCGATACGGCCCGATCCGATAAAGACGGTGCATTTCATCCCGCAGCTATGAGCGTAAAGAGCGACCGACGCAGAAGTATTGCCCGTCGATGCGCATGCGCTTGATTTGGCCCCCACCATTTTTGCGTGACTGAACGCCGCCGTCATCCCGTTATCCTTGAACGACCCCGACGGATTCAATCCCTCATACTGCAAAAATAATTTCCCCGCCTTCATCCCCGCGAATTTGCCAACCTCGTCATTGGCCTGCAAAATCGTCTGTCCCTCCGCGATTGTCACCTTGTATTTATCATCGCAGAAATTCAACAGTTCTCTGAACCGCCACACCCCCGACAAATCCAGCCGATTATTTCTGTTCGCCCAGCGCTTGCCGAAGTCCGCCAGCTTTTTCGGAACATCAATCTTGTCCCAGTTGTATTGCGCATCCAACAGGTCCCCGCACTTCGGGCATTTGAATATAACCTCGCTTACATCATACTGGGCGGCACAATCCGGATTTATGCACTTCTGATACGCAACCTGTTTTTCCATTCAGCACCTCTTTAAAGTACAGATGACAAAGGACGAAGAACTGTTTGTCTATCCTCTGTCTTTCGCCGTCCATTATCCGTATTAATCTTTTCTATAATCACCGGCAGTTCTGCGATTCGTTCGATTTTTATCACGCCTTCCGGCACATTTTTGCCGGCGTTCGTATAAGCCGATTTTAATGCCGCCCGCATTCCAGCCCTCAGCGCCGGCGCAATATCCGTGTCAAGCCTGTCGCCGACAAAAAGTATGTTCTGGGCCGGCTCACCAACCTTCTTAATCGCCGCTTCAAAAATCCGCCTGTCCGGCTTGCGAAACTCAAATTGATAAGAATAAAGCCGGCACGGAAAAAATTCCAGCATACCGAGCTGTCCAAGCTGCCTGTCCAGCGACCCGGCGCTTATAAAGGTATTGCTTAATATGCCTAATTTAAGCCCCATTCCTCTCAATTTACCCAGCGTTTCTTTTATATCCGGTTCGACCTTCGCCACCCTGCTCAACGGCTCATACCAGAGCCAGCCAACCTCACGCCACTGTTCCTCGCTCAGCTTGTACCCGCGCCTTATGCCGAACTTTTTCAAAAGCGACAGGGCATCGAAGTCTTTGCCAGTAATATTGCCCCACAAAGTCCTCACCTGAATTGCAGCAATGTTGCGAATAAAATACCACCAGAATTTCCCCGCGGGCTGCCCAAGGCCTGTAAGATAACCGTAGGTCTGCGTCGCACTTTGGCGAAAAACCCGCATCGTTTCCACCCTGCCGAAATTCAGCAGCGTCTCGCCCAGGTCAAAAACTACTGCTTTGATAGTTCCTTCAGCCAACCATCTCACCTCAAGGGAGGCATCTCATCCCCGAACGCCTCTTTTATCCACTTGAACATCTCATCGTCAGATATCGCCGATGAGCGGTCCGAAGCGTATTCCGCCGCTATCCGGTCCTTTATCTTTATGACGCGCGGGTCATGCTTCATAATTTCCATTTTGAACCGGGATTCAATCCAGTGCTTTATCCCCGCCGCGCCGGTCTTGTCGGTAATCGCGACTTCAACGGGTCTGTTGAGCAGTTTATTTGTATCGAAGCAGTTGTATATCTCTTCGTTTTTCAGGAGGCCGTCCGCGTGAATGCCGGCGCGGGTAACGTTAAAGTCCCTGCCGACAAGCGGATAATTACTCGGTATATCAAAACCGAGTTCCTTCGTCGCATAACTGGCAAGCTCGGTTAACGCCGCGTAGTTGACGCCTTTGGTCATCCCCTTGATTTGCGCATGCTCGATGACCATCGCCTCAAGCGGCGGGTTACCCGTCCGCTCGCCGACACCGAATATCGAACTGTTCGCCGCGCAGCACCCGTAAAGCCACGCCGTCGCTCCATTGACCTGCACCTTATGCAAGTCGTTATGCCCGTGCCATTCTAATTGCTCTCCCGGCACGCCGAGTTTGCGAAGTCCAGCGACAAGCTTCGGCACGCTTCTCGGCAGCGCAGAACCCGCCCAGGGCAATCCGAAACCAAGCGTATCGCACAGTCGAATCTTAATCGGCTTATTGTACTGCTCGCCGAGTTTCATCAGCTCCCCCGCAAAGGGCAGTATAAATCCCTCGTAATCCGCCCGAGTCACATCCTCAAAATGGCATCTCGGCAAAACCCCCTGATCCAGCGCTGCCTTAACGACATCTAAATACCCCGCCATAGCTTGTGCACGGGTTTTGCGAAGCTTCAGGAATATATGGTAATCGCTGACGCTGGTCAGTATCCCCGTCTCGGCAAGCCCCATCTGTTTGACTAACTTGAAATCTTCCGCTACCGCGCGAATCCAGCCGGTGATTTCGGGATACTTGTAGCCGCGGGCCTTGCAAAGCTCAACCGCTTTGCGGTCGCGGTCCGAATACAAGAAGAATTCGCACTGCCGAATCAAACCGGTATCGCCGTCTATCTCGTGCAGCAGTTCGTATATCTTGAGCACCTGCTCGGGCGTATACGGGGGCCTCGCCTGCTGGCCGTCACGGAAAGTCGTATCCGTTATCCATATCTGCTCAGGCAATTCATAGGGCACGCCGCGCTTCTCGAATTTCGTAATCGGAAATTCGGTATAGGGGAAAACTTCCCGATACAAATTCGGCTCTGCAACATCCGCCAGCTTGAAAACTTTTTTCGCCATTTCACATCACCTCATTATTCACTGATTATTAATAATTGGCCGAGATGGGAGTCGAACCCATACGCCCGTGAGGACAAGGGATTTTAAGTCCCTAGCGTCTGCCATTCCGCCACTCGGCCAGTTGGCCTTTGGCCAACAGAGCACAAGTCATAAGCGCACAAGTCGTAAATGCTTGCGTACTTGCGCTCCTGTGCCCTTGCGCACTTGTGTTAATTTAACGAATCCCGCCCCTTTTTGCAAACCGTTTATTCCGCCAGCGACGCCGGCCGATAGTGTCGATTGGAGCCGGGTAAAGTCCAATACCAAACCTCATTTCTACGTTAAAAAAACCAAAGCTGTTCAAATACCTATAGACGAAATGGCCGTCAAAGCAGTACATGGCATACCGTTGCAGAAAAACATCGCAAACAGCTTTAAATCGTCTCTGAATACGGTAAAATACCTGCATTTGGAAAATGGTTTACCGTCAGACAGCAGAAGGAGATTGTAATGGCCTTACATAGAAAATGGAAAATATGGTTTTTCGTTTTAATGTCCTGCTCGGCTGTCTTTGCTCAGGACAGGTCTTGCAAGTATGTATTAAAATCCGACTCTCTGCCGGCCGAGCCTGTCCCGTTATATATAGACCTCGAAGGAGCAGATTTTAATACTGACTCGCAGCAGATGATTTTATACCGTATTGATTCCGGCAAAAGAATCCACGTACCCAGTCAGCTCGAAAACAGTTATACCGCACGGCTGTGGTTCATCTCAGATACAGCAATGGGGAAAAACAAGGAAATCGCGTTTGAAATCGCTCTTGAAAACGCAAAACAAGCGCAGGCATCAATGACAGCGGAGAAAAACGCGGAAACCATTACGCTGAAAAATGAGGGACATAATATTCTCAGTTACTATTATGCACTTCACGATGTGCCGCAAGGCGTCAAGCCCATTTACCGGCGCAGCGGTTTTATCCATCCTTTGTGGTCGCCTGCAGGCAACGTGCTGACCAATATCCAGCCGCCGGACCATTATCATCATTACGGCATCTGGAACCCGTGGACAAAAACACAAGTTGAAGGCAAAGAGGTCGATTTCTGGAATCTCGACAAGGGAGAAGGAACCGTGCGTTTCGCCGGAATTCTTTCGACAGTTTCGGGGCCTGTTTATACCGGGTATAAAGTTCGTCAGGAACACGTTGTGCTAAAGCCCGCAGAAAAGGTCGCGATGAACGAGATGGCCGACGTGCGGGCGTTCGCGAGCAAAATCGACGGCAAGCCCGTCTGGATAATCGATTACACAAGCACGCTCAACAACGCGCTTGATACGCCCATTGAACTGACCGACTACCGCTACGGGGGCGGCATCGGTTTCCGCGCAACGGCACAATGGACCAAGGATAACTGCGCTATACTGACTTCCGAAGGCAAGACACGCAAGGACGCGGACGGTAATTGCGCCCGCTGGTGCGATATCAGTGGAACTTTCGGCGACGCAAACAAAACCAGCGGCATCGTTTTTTTGAGCCACACCGCCAATCGAAAACACCCCGAACCAATGCGGGTCTGGCCGGCGGATATAAACCCAAGAGGCGAAATGTTCTTTGAATTCTGCCCAATTCGTCATGAAAAATGGATTCTCGAACCGCAAAAAGAATATGTCCTGCGATATCGTTTGATTGTTTATGATGGCAAAATGAACCCTGAAAATTCGGAGATGTTATGGAAAAACTTTACAAATCCGCCCGTAATAGTTCGGCAAAAAGCCAATTAATAGTAACTGTTTTGCTGATGACGGCTGCAGGATTGTTTTTCTGCGGCTGCGCGACGAAACGGAATGTCCTGATTTACACAAAAAACGGCAAAGGATACGTCCACGAAAATATCCCGGCCAGCGTGGACTGCTTAAAATCAATATGCACCCGGGAAAAATGGGACTGCCAGGTAACCGATGACGCCAACGTCTTTACGGCGGATAAAATCAAGGCTTTCGATGTGCTTGTATTTGATAATACCAACAACGAGATTTTCGACACCGAAGAACAAAAGAAGATACTTGTCGATTACATTCATCACGGCGGCGGTTTCGTCGGCATTCATTCATCCAGCGGCTCAGAGCGAAATTGGCCGTGGTTCTGGGCAAATTTGGGAGGAAAATTCGTTCGCCATCCGGCGTATCAATCCTTTGATGTGAAAGTAATCGACGCAAAACATCCGTCCACGGATTTTCTGCCCGCGGTCTGGAAATGGGAGGATGAATGCTATTATTTAAACAATCTCAATCTTGGAATCCACGTGCTTCTGGCGGCGGACCTGACTACGGTGAAAGATGACAAAATGAAGGAGTACCCGGGGGATGTTTTTGGAAATTATTTTCCACTGTGCTGGTACCAGGAATATGACGGGGGGAGGCAATGGTACACAGCGATGGGGCATAATCCCAAACATTACCAGGACCCGAATTTTATCAAACATCTGACCGGCGGCATCCGCTGGGCAATGAAACAAAAATAAGAAAGGCGGACACACAATGAAACGAAGAGATTTTATCAAGGGCGCGATTGCGACAACGACGGGAATAATGGGGTTGCCGGCCTTTATATCTTCATCGGCCTTCGGCAAATACAGCCCCAACAGCAAAATCAATATCGCCCAGATTGGCTTTGGACGGATTGCTAAAGAGCATGATTTGCCGGAAACCTTAAAGCATGATATTTGCCAGATTGTGGCTGTAGCGGATGTCGATTCCAAAAGACTGGCCTTCGGCAAAAAATGGATTGAAGAGTATTACAACAGAAAAAACTCGACCCAAAACTATATCGATGTGAAAACATACCGCGATTATCACGAAATACTTGCAGATAAAACAATCGACGCCGTGATTATATCCACCCCTGACCACTGGCACGCGCAGCCGGCGATTGAAGCGGCACTGGCAGGCAAAGATGTTTACCTGCAAAAGCCGGCATCACTGACAATCGCCGAAGGACGTATTATGAGTGATATTGTAAACCGTACCGGAAGTATTCTGCAAATCGGCAGCCAGCAGCGGTCAAAAACTCCGTGGCCCCACTTCAAACAGGTCTGCGAGCTGGTGCGCAACGGAAGGATTGGTAGCATTAAGCATATCCAAATAGGCCTTGATATCGACCCAGGCTGCGGTGACGAACCTGAAATGCCTGTCCCCGAGAACCTCGACTACGATATGTGGCTGGGTTCTACGCCGAAAGTTTTTTATACGGAGAAGCGCATTCATCCGCAGAAAGATTTTTCCCGCCCGGGGTGGCTGCGATGCGAGCAGTTCGGCTCCGGAATGATTACAGGGTGGGGCGCCCATCATGTCGATATAGCGCACTGGGGGATGGGGACCGAATTTACCGGCCCCGTGGAAATAGAAGGCAAAGCGCAATTTCCCAAATCCGGTTTGTGGAATGTGCACGGTAATTTTGACATACATGCCAAATACGCCAACGGCGTCACGATGCAAATAAGCAGCAAGTTTCCGAACGGCGTGCGTTTCGAAGGTGAAGATGGGTGGTTATTTGTCTGCCGGGGCGGCGCAAAAGTAACCGCCAGCGACCCCGGCGTCAATGACCCCAACAACGCAGCAGTGAAGGTCAGTGAACCAAATATTCTCAAATCACCCATAGGGCCAAATGACATTCAGCTTTATGAGAGTCCTGAGCAGCATTTGAACTGGCTGGAGTGCATCCGCAGCCGAAGACAGCCGATTGCCCCGGCGGAAGTCGGTCATCGCTCGTGCAGCACGTGCCTGTTGAGCCATATCTCAATGAAGCTGCCGAGAAAACTTTACTGGAATCCGAACAAGGAACAATTCGTCAACGATGACGAGGCGAATAAAATGCTTTCCAGGCCGCAGCGCAAACCTTACGGCACGGATTATATAAAACTTTAAAAGAAAGGCGCGATTATGCTAAAACTATTCGCAACCATCGCAGTGATATTGCTCGCGACTGCCTGTTTACTTTATTGCAGACAAGTGGACGCAAAATTTACAGGCGAGCCAAATGAGGTCAAACTTATTAATCTCGACCCGGGGCATTTCCACGCGTCACTTGTTCAAAAGACGATGTACGAACAGGTAAGCCCGACGGTTTATGTTTACGCACCGCAGGGGCCTGATGTCCGTGATTACCTGAATCAAATTGACCAATTCAACACTCGCGAAAAAGACGCAACCCGCTGGAATGAAATTGTCTACACAGGCCCGGACTTCCTGCAGAAAATGATTAAGGATAAAGCAGGCAACGTTGTTGTAATCTCCGGAAATAACTCGAAAAAGACGGACTACATTTACGAATCAGTCGAAGCGGGCCTGAATGTCCTCGCGGACAAACCCATGGTCATCGACTACGAGAAATTTCCATTACTTGTAAAAGCTTTTGAAGCCGCCAAGCAAAACGGCGTCCTGCTCTATGACATCATGACCGAACGCCATGAGATTACAACCATCCTCCAGAAAAAACTGGCGAATACCCCGGAAGTTTTCGGCCAGCTGCAAAAAGGCACGCCGGAAAACCCCGCTGTCACAAAAGAAAGCGTTCATCACTTTTTCAAATACGTGGCAGGCAATCCTATAAAACGCCCGGGGTGGTTTTTTGACACACAGCAGCAGGGTGAAGGACTGATTGACGTAACAACTCACTTGGTTGACTTGATTCAATGGGAATGTTTTCCGGAGCAGATTATCGACTACAAGAAAGATATCGAGATGATTGGGGCCAGACGATGGACCACACCTATAACATCGGGACAATTCAAGGAAGTCACACAGATAGATAATTTTCCGGACTACCTTGGAAAATACGTCGCGGATGGGAACTTAAACGTATACTGTAACGGCGAGATGACATACAAAATCAAAGGCGTTTGCGCCAAAGTTTCAGTCGTCTGGAAATATCGCGCACCGGAAGGCGCAGGCGATATGCATTATTCCATAATGCGGGGCAGCAATTGCGATTTGATAATCCGACAGGGCAAGGATGAAGGGTACAAACCTGTCCTGTATATCGAAGCCGACAAAAATCAGGACGCCTCACAGCTTGAAAACGCAATCGATAAAACTCTGCACAAAGAATACCCGGACATCAGCATTCAGCCGATATCGCCGGGGAAATGGAAGGTAAACATGCCGGACAAATATCGTGTTGGGCATGAGGCCCATTTCGGCCAGGTCACACAGCAGTTCCTCAAGTTTCTGGTCAAGGGTATGCCTGACTGGGAAGTCCCGAATATGCTCGCCAAATACTATACGACAACGCAGGCATTGAAAAAGGCAAAAGAATAAAACAAATTAAAAAAAACTGTCCGCTGTTTTTTCTACGCTCTTGCGGATTGAGTTATTTGTCCTGCAAGCTGGTCTAAGGCAGCATGCATCTTGGGGTCGCTTTTGCGCATATCATCAATCTTGGCGCAGGCGTGCATAACGGTGGTATGATCCCTGCCTCCCAGGTGGCCGCCGATTTCCTCCAAACTGTGCCTCGTGAGCTGCCTGGCAAGATACATACAAATCTGCCTCGGCTCGGCGATACTCTGGCTTCGCTTCTGGCTCTGCAAATCGGCTAAGCGAACGTTGAAGTGCCGTGAGACGGTATCGATGATATCGCTGATTCTTATATGCCTTGCGCCGACATCGACCTGACCATCAAGGGCGGTCTGCGCCATTTCGAGTGTGATTTTCTCTCCGGTCGTCATCGATACCGCATATATAGTCGTCAATGCACCTTCAAGCTCCCTGATATTGGCGTGCACTTTTTGCGCAATATAGCCGGCGACTTCCTCGTTGACGTCAAGCCCGCGAAGATGCGCTTTTTTCTGTACTATCGCGATTCGCGTCTCGTAACTCGGCGGGTCTATTCGCGTTACCAGTCCCCAGTTGAACCTGCTGATGAGACGCTCTTCAAGGGACGGTATTTCGCCGGGCGGGCTGTCGGCGCTGAGAATAATTTGTTTGCCGTTGCTGTAAAGGGCGTTGAAAGTATGGAAAAATTCCTCCTGGCTCTGCTCGACTTTACGCAAAAACTGCACATCATCAATAATAAGAGTATCGACGGTGCGAAACCTGCTCTGGAAGCCGGGCAAATCGCCCTTTTCGATTGCCTGGATGAAACGATTCACGAATTCTTCGCAGCTTAACAGTTGAATCACCGCTGATGCGGATTTTCGCTTCACTTCGTGGCAGACCGCCTGAAGCAGGTGCGTTTTACCTAATCCGGAATTCCCATATATAAACAATGGATTATAAGTATCCCCAAGGGACTGGCTTACTGCTATGCAGCTTGCGTGAGCGAGCCGATTGCATGGCCCGACGACAAAATTCTCGAAAGTATAATCAGGGTGAAGGGTAGGCCTGTCTTTTTGTTCCTGTTCGGCGGATTCATGCCTGACATTGCCGTTAGTGGAGAACTCCACGCTGACAAGATGACCCGTTATCTGCTGCGCGGCCTTTGTAAACGCGCTTCTGCATTTGCTTTGCAAAAACTGTGCGCACGCCTCATCCGGGCAGCCAATCTCGAGCGACCCGCCCGTCAAACGCACAACATGAAGATTATCAAACCACTTACGGGTGTTGACAGGATCCAGAGTCCTTGCTCGGTCCAGTATCTCAGCGAAGATATTTTCCACTTCACCGCCGGCCAAGACGCACTCCTTTATAAAAATCCGCCAATGGCGAATAAAACGATGCCACTATAAACAGAGGTTACCCGTCACAAATAACATCCGTGTCATTGAGACAGCCGAAAATCTTTTATCACCCTCTGCAGTTATTATGATGACCATCCGTGAGTAAATCAGGGAAAAGTGTAACAGTCGAAGTTGATTTTGTCAAATCAAATCAATGAGTATATGACAAAAAAATCACCAGGCGGATAAACCTTGAATTTGCGGGCCGATTCTGCGAAACTTATTCGTTAACTATGGGCATATTTTCAAAAACAATCGGCTATTTCAAAGACCGGCTGAGCAAGACACGCGACAAAATCGGCTCGTCGCTGTCTGCCGTCCTCAGTATCGGCAGAAACATCGACGACGATTTGCTCAATGAGCTTGAAGAAACGCTTATAAAAGACGATATCGGCGTCGAAACCACCGCCAAGCTCATATCCGATTTGCGTGAGGCGTACCGCGACAGGAAAATCAGCAAGGTCGAGGATATTATCCCGTTTCTCAAAGAACACATCAAGGGATATTGGCCTCATCAGGATAGACAAGTCCGCCTTGCAGCCAAAGGGCCAACCGTGATTTTAGTCGCTGGCGTCAACGGCTCAGGCAAAACCACCAGCATCGCCAAGCTTGCCTATATTCTCAGCAGAGACAACAAAAAAGTAATCGTCGCGGCCTGTGATACCTTCAGGGCAGCGGCCGTCGAGCAGCTTTCGATATGGGCAACACGTATCGGCATTGAGATTGTCAAACACCAGATGGGCTCTGACCCCGCGGCCGTCGCGTACGATGCCTGCGAGGCAGCCGTTGCTAGAAACGTCGATTATCTCATCCTCGACACCGCGGGCCGGCTGCATACTCAAAAAGACCTGATGAAACAGCTCATCAAAATTCGCGATGTCGTATCTCGCAAAATCGAAGGCGCCCCGACCGAGGTACTGCTCGTCCTCGACGCCACAACGGGCCAAAACGCAATCACGCAGGCCAAAATCTTCACTGAGGCAATCAACATTTCGGGAATCTTCTTAGCCAAACTGGACGGCACAGCTCGCGGCGGAATTGTCATCGCCATCAAAGACCAGCTAAACATCCCCGTCAAATTCATCGGCTTAGGCGAAAAACCCGAAGATATCGCCGAATTCGATCCAGACACATTCGTTGAAGCGCTCTTTGCGTAAAAAAAGAAAAAACGGCTCCTGCCTGTCCTGAGCGGAGTCGAAGGGATCCCTTTTTCTTTAAGGAGTAACAGACATGAAAAAACTAATCACAATCACAAGCGTACTGTTCTTGTCTCTACTTCCTTTTTCACAAAAGACATCGGCTGCGGAATCCAATCTGCCGGCGAAATGGGAAGAATTAACGACGCCGGATTTTGTAAAGGCGGTGGCCAAATCGGGTAAGGTCTGCATAATTCCCACGGGAATAATCGAAAAACACGGCCCGCACATGCCTTTAGGCACGGACTTGATAGACGCCAGAGCACAGGTATTGAACGCCGTTAAGGAAGAATACGCAGTCGTTTTCCCCGAATACTATGTGGGCCAGATAAACGAGGCGAGAAATCAGCCTGGCGTTATCGCATACAGCCCGGACCTCGTCTGGAAAATGCTGCAGGAAACCTGCAATGAAATATCCCGCAATGGCTTCGAAAAAATAATCATTGTCAATGGCCACGGCGGCAA
>JBFZBL010000265.1:0-11511 GCA_041308485.1 Phycisphaerae bacterium
AACTCTCGGCTTCAAAATGAAAAGGTTCCTGCGTGATTTCGACGCGGGCTGCGGCCGGCGGCATCTTAACTGGATGGCGACGTTTACCGATGCAGCGAGGAAAGACCTGTTGACCGGCAGCTTTGTCCCGGACGAGCAGCTTGTCCCCTGCGATGGCGAAGACAATCTGCTTTCGGTGCAGTTGAACGATATCCATAACTACCTCGCGGAAGACATCCTCAAAAAAGTTGACCTTGCCTCGATGCAGGTTTCTCTGGAGGCGCGAGTGCCGTATCTTGATTACCGGCTGGTGCCGCTGGTTTTGTCGCTTCCTGATAAATACAAAATAAGACGCCTGACGACCAAATGGTATTTGAAAAGAATAGCCGATAAATATCTGCCGCGTCAGATTACGCACAGAACCAAAAGGGGATTTACAGTTCCCGTGAGCAGCTGGATTAGAAATAGCGATTTAATAAAAGAGTTTATTTCGGGCCGGAGATATTACGAAGGCGGGCCTGTTAACTATGAACGAACACAACAGTTGTTTGATGAGCACATCAGTCGAAGATGCGATAACGCCAGAGAGCTTTGGCTGATTTTTGTGTTCAATTACTGGTGGAATAAAAATGGATAAAGAGAAAAACGCGGCATTCAATTTCGGAGTAAACTGGCAGCGATTTTCTCAGAGTTCATTGGATAGCCGCAAATTCGAGAATGCTTTTAACTCGCTTGACCAGCTGATAGGTCATGATAAGATTAAAGGCGGCAGTTTTCTTGATATCGGGTGCGGCAGCGGGATATTTGCCATCGCGGCTTCGCTGGCGGGCGCCGGTAAAGTTACAGGAATCGACATTTCCGAGGAAAGCGTCGCGGCGTCGGTCTGCAATAAAAAAAGATTTGCCGACCAAAACACAATCGACTTTTTTCACAAATCTATTTTCGATGAAACAATACAGCAGTTAGGCAAATTCGATATCGTTTATTCATGGGGGGTTTTGCATCATACGGGAAATATGTGGAAGGCAATCGACATCGCTTCGCAGCTTGTGTTGCCCAATTCATTATTTGTGATTGCAATTTATAACAGGCACTGGTCGAGCAGAAGCTGGGCGATGATAAAGCGGCTCTATAATATATCGCCGGTTCTAATCCAGAAGCTGATGATATGGATATTTTTCGTTATTATCGCGGCGGCCAAGCTGATTGTTACCCGCAAAAATCCGTTCAAAAAACAAAAAAGAGGCATGAGTTTTTACTATGATGTAATCGACTGGGTCGGGGGTTATCCGTACGAATACGCGAGTGAGGAAGAAATCATCAGTTACGTCGAAAAGCGCGGATTCAAATGCGTCAAATGCGTCAAGCCGGCGGTGCCTACGGGCTGTAATGACTTTGTGTTCTTAAAGACGCATAATTAAACAACAACTCCATGCTTGCCCTTAAGAGTGAATACCCATCTTCCCAGCAGTTTATAGACCAGGACCGAATTATCAAGGCAGAAGTACGCGTATTGGGCGCCCAGTGACAGGAAATTATACCCGTATCTCATTGTGCCGAGGAAATAGTCCCACAAATATTTACCCGGGGGGCGTTTTTTGACCTGTCTGTATCGCAACTGTATCGCGAAGAACAGTTCGGTAAGCTCATCCGGAGTTATGCCGTTGAGTTTAATTGACCCGGCGCTCCAGCGGTCGTCATGAGATTCATCAAATTCCACCTCATTGAACATCTTTGACCCCGGCGTGGGTGCGGTATAATGAAGGTCTATAAAATTGGGCTTTATTCTTTCCAGCAATTTAACGGTGTCCATTATCGTTTCTTTAGTATCGCCGGGCGAGCCGATCATCAGCGACGCACAGGTCGTGATGTTGTTTTTCTCACAAATCTTGAAGGCATTTTCTATCTGGGCAATAGTAAGGTGCTTACCCATTATGGTATCGAGGATGCGCTGGTTGCCTGATTCAACTCCAAAAGACATATAACGGCAATTTATCCTCTTTAGCCGTTCCGCCATTTCCGGCGTTAACGTGTCCGCCTTTCCCTGCACCCCGATTACCAGATTATAATTTCTCTTCTCGAGACCGTCGCATATTTCGTAAAGCCATTTTTTATTGACCGTCATATTGTCATCTACGAAATACAGGGTTTTTATTTTATACTTATTGACAAGCTCATCGATTTCCTCCAAAACACTTTGTGGACTTCGGAAACGCACCCTGTTTCCAAAAATCTCCCTCAGCATCGGCTGGCAAAACGTGCAGTTAAACGGGCAGCCTCTGCTGCCTATAACAAAGCCGACCGGCGGTATATTGGGGAAAAGCGGTATCTGGCGGCAATATTTTTTCATTGTCGGCAGCATTTCTCTCGCGGGAAACGGAAGCTTGTCCATATCCACGTATTCCGGCTTTTCAGTTTGTATAACCTGGCCGTCTTTCTTGAACACTATCCCCTTGACTTCCTTCAGGCCGCTTTGGTTTTGCAGCGCGTTCAATAACGGCACAATGGTTTGTTCCGCTTCACCTACGACAACGATATCAACATTATCATTTTTTATAACTTCGAGGGGCTGCGCGGTGGCATGAGGACCGCCGATAATTATTTTCGCATTTGGAAGGATTTTCTTGGTAATCGTCACTGCCGTTAGAACATCGTCGTAAAACGGCGACAGGGCTGTAATACCCACAACATCGGGTTTTTGTTCCTCGATTCGTTTTTCGTAAGCTGCCCAGCTTCTGTCAAACGTCAAATCAATCAGATTAACGTTTATGTTATTTTGTTTACAGACGGCTGCCAGATACATAATTCCAAGTGGTGGGGTTATTGATAAATTAACGGGCATCCTCGGGAAAATGCCGCCCAGTTTCGGATATACAAACGCTACCTTCATTCACATACCTCTAATTTATACATTCCAAGCTCAAAACTTACGTAGTCTTCTGCCAATCATCCTGAAAAACAATATAGAAAACCCTACGTACTACTTAATTGTAAAATTCCAACTGCAATTTTGTTCGTAATATATTATAATCACGAACCTCATTGTGCTGATGCTTAATCGCGCTGAAGGTAATATACACTATTTGTTATTGTAAGTCGAGCAATAACAACCAGATAGGAATGCGGAAGGGCTTGTTTCGCGGCATATTTGTCGTAAGTGCTTGTGTAATAGAACCTTACTCGAAATATGCGGGGCAGGTGGATTTATGATATTGTGTCCATGCCCGGGCTGGTTTTAGCGCATCGCTTTGGCTTAAAAGGTGTATTTGTAAGTGTATAGAACGGATAAAAAGATAAAAGTTTGCTATATCGTGCCAAGGGCGTATCCGCTGTTCAACCCCGAGAAGGGCGATTACTTCGGGGGGGCTGAGTTTGATTTGTACTGTATGGCGACTGAGCTTGCCCGTGATAGCGGTTTTGAAGTCAGTTTCATTGTGGCGGATTACGGCCAGAATGATGTGGAGACAATCGAGGGCGTGACAATCTTCAAGGCTCACGATTTCAACAAGAATGTCCTCGACGGCGCTCTAAAAACCTGGCGTGCGATGAAGCGAGCCGATGCCGATATCTACTTCCTCGAATGCGCATCGCCCGGTGTGCCGTTAGTGGCGATGTTCTGCAGGCTGCATGGCAGGAGTTTAATGTATCGCCTTGCCCATTTGTTTGAAAGCGACGGGACTTATGTCAGGCAGCACCCGATTATGGGCAGATTGTTTAACTGGTCATTGCGGCGGGCGGATGCGGTTTTTGGCCAGAATGTAACCGACGAGGGAAATCTGGCCCGGACGGTGGGTGTTTCTTCGCGTGCTATTCCGAATGCCCATCGACTCCCCTCTGTGCAGCAGCAAACCCGCGATACGATTCTGTGGGTTGGGCGTGATGACCCGCTCAAACGGCCTGACCGATTCCTGGAACTGGCCAGGGCCATGCCGGATGAGCACTTCACTATGGCATGTCACTCGCTGAATAAAGACCAGCATTACGAAGACCTTATCGCGGAAGCCGGCAAAATTCCGAATCTGCGGTTTATTCGGCACATACCATTCAACCAGATAGACAGCTACTTTCAGCGGGCCAAAATATTTGTAAGTACCGCCGACGCAGAAGGATTCCCGAACACGTTCATTCATGCGTGCAAGTGCAGCACGCCGATAATATCATTCGCGGTAAATCCCGATGGCTTTATCGATACTTACTCCTGCGGCTTGTGCTGCAGCGGGGATACCGCCAAACTCGCAGTTAGCGTTCGGTTTATGCTCCAAAACAATCGCTGTGCTGAATATGGTGCAAACGCCCGCAAATACGCGGAACAGAATCACGATATAAAAAAGATTATAGACGTGTATAAATCCTACTTTACCAGGGCGGCCAAAAAACAATAATTGGCGTTACCGTAAACTATTCAATATCGTTTGCGTTGATACAGGATAAAATAAATACATGGAAATTATCGGTAATGGCATGATAGCCAGGGGCTTGCTGCCTTATTCGGCAGATATTAATGATGCGGTTGTATTCGCCTCAGGCGTGTCAGATTCTACGCTGACAGACCGGCAGGAGTATGAGCGCGAATGTCAGGTCCTTGAGCAGGTTATCAGCGATTGCAGGCAGAGAGAGAAAACACTGGTGTATTTTTCAAGCGGCGGAACTGTTTACGGCAAACGCGATGATGAAAGAAAAGAAGATGCGCAGCTGTCTCCCGTGACGATGTATGGCCGGCATAAAGCGCTTTGTGAATCCGTAATCAGCTCGTCAGGAGTCAGATATCTTATCGCCCGGCTTCCTACTGTTGTCGGGCAAACTAAAAGTAAAACACAATTGATACCCGTCTTGATTAAACAGGCGATGGAAGGTCATGTCGCGCTGTTTAAAGATGCCGAGAGGGACATTATAGGAATTGCTGATGTCGCCGGAATTATTGTTACGATATTAAAAAAGCTTGGGAAAAGTGAGATTATAAATATTGCGTCGGGCATTAGTGTGCCCGTGATAGATATTTTCAGTGAAATACAGAATAACCTTGGTGTTAAGCCGGCGATAAAGATTATGAACGGGGGAGACAAGCAGCGGTTCAATATTGACAAACTTCACGCATATTGCCCCGAGATAACATTTACTGCAGATTACTATAAAAGTGTAATCCGGGAATATATTTCGCAGCAGCGCAGAGTCTGAGGTATTAGTTAGAAATAAGACTTGCTTGGCGACCTGCTCAGCTTCGTGCCGGGTCTTTGTGTGGTTCCTGCTGGTACACCCAGCGACGACTAACCTCGCGTTCCAAGCCGAGTTTGTGCGCCAGGGAAACAGTGGTTTGCAGGATACCGGCGGCAGCGTTCGGAAATATCGTCAGCAGATATGTTCCCAGCCGCCAGTGCCAGGCAAAAAGGTTGTTGAATTGACGAACCGTCACTCTCGCGTCAGAGCCAAATCCCCGGTAGAGCATTTCCAAAAGCGCTTCCTTCAGGATTTTTGCTGCAAGGGGCCTGTAGTCTTCGCCCATATTCGCGGCCTTGGCCAGTTCGAGATGCCGTGTTACCAGTTTCCGAATATCCTCCCCTCGTTTATCTTCCAAACTTAATTTTACTGTAGTCAGGGTTGGTGCCTCAAGGTGGACAATCGTCAGCGGCTTGCTTATGTAGCCGATGCGAGGAAATTTATACGTAATCCTCCACCACATATCCTGGTCGGCACATCTCTTCCAGCAGCCGTCAAAAACTCCAACTTAACTAAAAACGTCTCAGCGAACAATCAGGGTCGATGTAATAACTTGGCATACGGCTTCAGTGATGGCCCTGAAATAGTTATCAAAGTAATCGCGCCCGCCAAGTTTTATATCGATTTTACGGCTGTCGGTGACCACTGCGCATCGTTGCCCGTCCGACTGGTACCGGTTTGTCCCGCACCAGCGCAAATCCGGATTGGCGGAGAGCAGTTTCATTTGCGCCACGAGTTTTTCCGGCGGCCATTCGTCGTCGTGGTCGAGGAACGCAATCCACCTGCCCTTTGCTGCGTTTATGCCCGTGTTTCTCGCGGGGCCGTCGCCTGCGTTGGGCTGGTAAATATACCGCACTTTCTCGCCGTAGCTTTTGACTGCCTCGCCTGTATTGTCGGTCGAGCCGTCGTCAACGACGATCAGCTCGTAGTCCTTATAGGTTTGCGCAAGAACGCTGTCTATTGTCCTGTTGATGAATCTGCCGGCGTTAAACGCCGGTATGATGACGCTGATTTCAGGCATTGCTGGATTCACAAATTTTCCCCCGGCCTGTTCCCTTTTATCCGGAGATTATATCAATCTTGGGCAGCGGGAATATCAGTTTTGTTCCCCGCTTGAGCGTTTCCTGTTCCCGTTCGATGAACTCGTCCTTGAAGTGCCACGGCAGCACGAGATAGTAATCGGGATTCAGCTTGCGCGACTCCGCTTCGCTGACAATCGGAATATCTGTCCCCAGCGTGCGGGCGCCGTACTTTTCGGGGCTCCTCTCCGCGGCACAGTCGATGAGTTTAGTGTCGATACCGCACCATTGCAGGATGGTATTGCCCTTGGTCGACGCGCCGTAGATATGAATCTTTTTGCCTTCCGCCTTAATTTTCTTCAGTAAAGCGACCAATTCGTCCCTGTGGACATTGATTCTGTCCTGAAAGTTTTTATAAGGTTTGTCCGTATCGAGTTCGAGGTCGAACTCGGCCTGGTGCATCGCCTGGATATTTCGAAAGTATTGTTCATTCTTATATTTGAAGTTTGTGACGTGCGTTGCGTAGCAGCGTAAGCTCCCGCCGTTGATGTTGTTGAGCGCCACGTTGATGGCTTTCATCCCGCTTTTCTTCAGAATATATTCGATAACCGCCAAACTGTAAAATTCCAGATGCTCATGGCAAATCGTATCGTAGGAGGTCATCTTCAGCATCGTGGGCATATAGGACATCTCGAAAATCCAGATGCCTTCCGGCGAGAGGATATTTTTTATGCCGGTGGCAAACGCGACGGGGTCCTCCAGGTCGTAAAACATCGCGATGGAGGTGATGATGTCCATTTTTTTGCCTTGCAGGCAGCTGATAAGCTCATTCGATGGAAATATGTCCTGAACGACCGTCGCCGTTTTTTTGTCAATCTCCTGCGCAACATCTGAAGGGTCAACGCCGTATTTTCGGAATCCTTCCGGATAAAAGTTAAATAACGTTCCATCGTTGCACCCGATATCAAGGACGAAGCCGCTCGATTTATTAAGCATCGAAACGGCTTCTTCAACGATGCCTTTTAGGTGCTTTTTCATCGTGTTGTTCGTTCCGGAGCGATACCAGTAGGCGGAGTATAAAACTTCAGGCGGCACCGTATGCTCCATTTGCAGAAGGCCGCATGCTTTTTCATCTTTGGTAGGATCGCACCGGACAAGTGACAGAGGAATTTTCCTCATGGGAGGCATTTCCTTGCCCGGCTTGACGAACGAACCCTGAAGATGCTGCTCGCCAAGATTAATAACCGGCGTCAATGCCGTTGACCCGCAAACCCGGCAGCTTTTTCGGAAGGTTAAATGCATAATTGTTTCCTTTCGTTTTATTCTCAACAGCAGCGGCTTTTTTCGCTGTTTTTATGATAACAGGAACAGATTTATAAAACAAGCCGGCAATATCGCCGTAAACTTACTCGCCGCCGGTTGCTGTCTGAATGTGCCTGATGTGCTCCTCAAGCTCCGTTGCGCTGCGTTCCCAGGAAAAACCTTCTTCTGCAAGTTTTCGTCCTTTTTTAGAAAGTTGATGCCAACCCTCTCCGCGCAGAAGCGCAACGATGCGGCCGGCAAAAGCATCTGGTTCGTCTTCCACCCACAACTCGCTGCCGGAATGCCCCCCTATACCGCTGTTGCCGGGGCTTGTGGTTACTACAGGCGTACCCCACGATAAAGCTTCGAGAATTTTTGTTTGTACCCCTATTTTCAATCTGACGGGGCAAATACTCACTTTGGCACGCCGCAGATACTCCTGTATATCATTCACTCTGCCGGTAATAACAACATGCTCTCCAAAATTCGCGGCGGCATCACGGATTCGCCTGTCCGGCTCTGCGCCAACAATCCACAAGACTGCCGCTGAATACTCGCGTAATACCAGCGGAAATATATTCCGCAGGAAGAAAAGAGCAGCCTCGACATTTGGCGGATGAAACATGCTTCCGGAGAAAACAATCATTCCTTCAGTGCGCCCTTCATAACCGACAATATCTTCCGCGGGCCGTTTCGCAATGCCGTATGACACACTACCGATATTGTCATATCCTTTGTCACGCATCTCCTTTGCATCTTCTTCGGACAATAAAAGAACTTTTGCGACCTTGGGCAAAATTCCATTCTCATAATGCTCGGTCAATCTTGCGTGAACAAGCAGCTTTGCTTTTTTCCATAGAGAATAAACCGAAAGGTTTTTCATCCGGCGTGTTTTTATCGACGGCGGGTCTTCAATGCTGACTATCATTTTTTTGCAGCACCCCGGCGGACAATACTGAACCGCGGCAAGCTCATATAACAAAATGGCGTCGAATTTGTCACGTTCTATCACCTCTGTCACCCGCTTTTGCATCTGGCGGGACATACGCTCAGTGACAAAAGTGGGAATTCCAAGCAGCATATAAAGGAGACTCCGGCATAATTTCGCAAATTTTGAGACCTTCTCCGGGCGGACAAACTCTATTTGTTCTGTAAACCCGGCAAAATCTCCCAACTCTTTAGGGTCATCAAGACAAATAAAATAAACCGAATGTTTTTTTGATATCACCCTGATATGGTTGCAGGCAATTATCGCGCTGCCTGTTCGCGGAGGAAAAGGATAAGATGTCATTACAACTAACAATCTCATTCCCGCCTACCCCTTTGCCGGCGAGTTCGCTCGCGGGCGAGAACCGCTCTTAATCAGAATATTTTTTAGTAAACGTGCCAATTTTAGCAATGGTATGGGAGCCAATCTGAAAAGCACATATTTACACGTATTCCCGATGCCCGCATGTAAATAATGTTTTGCCGCAAGTTTGTTTAATGTTTCAATATTTTCCTGCTGCGGGGAAATCGCGGTTAGCAGCTTTATTTCTATTAAGTTGCGCAAAGACCATTCATTCCTTATCGCTCTTCGAATATGAAAAACTTCCCGTGAGTCCTTACCGAAGATTGTTTCGGCAATATGAGCGAACCCTTCGACAGAAATACGCAATCGATTAACAACGCCAAGGTCCAGAAATGAAGTATTATCGCCGCGATTGTTAATGCCGCGTTTATAAAGCAGCTTTTCTCCCAAATAATGGACTACCAGCCCGTCAGGCACCAAACTGAGCAGCCGCCCCGCAAGTCCCCAGCATGTCTCGTAAAAAGATTCGGGAATTCCATTCGCTTTTTCCCATACATCTTTTCTGAAGATTGGACCGGATAGAAAACTGAAAAACGCCTCGGTTGTCCTTGCTTGGCTAAAATATCTTTGACGCTGCACGGCATCCCCAAGGTCGAAGATTTCGGGGGCAGTTATATTATTAAAAATTGGGTATTCTTGTATATACTGCATTTCATAATCACACAACATTTGTTCGCACAAGTAGATATCGCAATTGGACTGTATAGCGTTAAGCACCTTGGCCACGGCGCCTGGTATTATAATATCGTCGGCGGAAAACAGCCAGCAATAATGGCCATGAGCCAGGCTGACAACTTTCGCAATGTCCCTGTCAATTCCTCCTTTGAATTCCTGTCGGTGGTACTGGATTTGGGGAAAGCCGCGTTGTTTTTGTGCCACGATGCCGGCGGTATCATCCGTTGACCCGCCGTCCAGAATAACCACCTCTACGCCCTCGGTGAGATTGGGGATAATGCTGTCCAGAGTTTGACCAATGAACTTTCCGAAGTTATATGTTGGTATGCATATGGAAAGCGAAATATGGGGCATAGCTTTGGGCTCCTTATGCCCCGAAATAACCTTTGAGTTTCAAAATCAGCGGGATTTTCAGGAGTCTGTTTTTTACTCTTCTTTTAAATACAGTCCATATTACCCGGGTTTTGCTTTTCATATTTACGAGTCGTTTATTTGTTCGATGCGCATACCAGTCATTCACGCCGGTTCGCATGAATCTGACATAGCCGGATTTTTTTAAATAATTGCTCACGGTGCTGTCCTCGAAGTTGGAGTTGTCTTCAAGCACCATTATTTTTGGTTTCCATCTTTCAAGAGAGAGTCCTTCGAGCACTTCATACTCATGCCCTTCGACATCAATCGAGACAAAATCAATATCACCCTTAATTTGTGCATCTGCCAGGATTTCGTCGAGGGTCATCGTTCGCACCTGAACAGGATGGCTTGTAAACCCGTAACTTTTGATTCTGTCATGCTCTTCTTTGTCAGTGCTTATTGTGGATAATCCGTCAGACCTTGCCGCCCCTTCGACGATGTGGAGAGTCGCCGCGCCGATTTGGTTGGACGCGGCGCATTCATAAATCAATGAATTGCGCACCGCACGCATTCCATCGCACAGGGAAGGATTCGGTTCCACCAGAATGCACTTCCAGCCGATTTTCTCGAAAAACAATGAGATGCTGTCGTCGACCCCGTTGTTTGCCCCAACATCGACGCAAACCCCGCTGGTCTTTTTCTGGAAGATTTCAAAAAGAATCTTGTCTTCACCAAACTGTGAATAAAACGCGTTTTCGGTTTCTCTTTGCGGCATATACTTTAGCGAGTTATTTATATATCTGCGTTCATTTAGCGCCATAAAGCAATTTAATTTTTGCTGACTGCATAAACAGCCACGTCCTCGTTACGGGGGTAATAATCGCTGTTATCCCGAGTGTTAAGGCAGAAATTATTATTAAATTCACCAGCATCATTAATTGGGACATCGGTCCTTTAATAAATATTCGACCGACACCGGCGACAAGCACGCATACAGCCAGCGGAAGGCATACATCCTGCAAATACCATCGCCATTTTTCCGTGCGCAGCAATCGAAGATGCATTACCGGGATTTCAAAAAGCACGTATCCCATATTTAAAATAAACCATACGCTGGCCGCCCCCACAGCTCCATAGCGCATAGCCATATAAATAATCAGCGGCACAAGAATGATTACTGCGATAATATTTTTAAAAAATGACAAACTGGTCCAGCCGAACGACAGTTGCAGCGCGTAGGGCAGGTACATTAATCCGTTAAGCGCCGTTCCGCAAATCAGAATGCTTACCAGCAGATAGGCGTTCTCTGTCTTCGTTGGGCTCTGCGTCCACAGAAGCAGAAGTTCTTTGGAAAATAAAGCAATAACAATCGCTGCAGGCAGAATCAAAACAGAGATAAACTGGCAGCTTTCGTGGTAAAGCCGTTTCAGCTCTTCCTGGTCATTCACAGAAACCAGTTGAGTCAGTCTCGGGTAAATACTGCTGAACACCGCCGTGAAAAGCCCCGCAAGGCTCGTCGCTACTGTCCAGGCAAGAGCGTAATAACCGAACATTTCAAGAGAGAGCATCCTGCTTAATATGACCTTATCCATTTGACTAAGAATTACCCCGAGTATG
>JBFZBL010000266.1:0-3331 GCA_041308485.1 Phycisphaerae bacterium
AATAAGGCAGCAGCGGCGATTAACAGGCGGCAATTCATTCGTTCGACGGCGGCAGCAGGTGCAGGGCTGATTTTTTCACCTATGGTTTTAGGCGAGACGGCGACCGACTCGAAATCAGACGATATAAACGTGGCGATTATCGGCGTGGGCGACCAGGGCAAGACGCTGCTCGAAGCGGCTGTGAAAATTAAGGGCCTTCGCTTCAAGGCGCTGTGCGATATTTGGACCGCTTGGAATCAGCAGAACGCGTCGAGATTCTTGAAGGCCTACAAACACGAGCACAACGTATATGTTGACTACAAAGAGATGCTCGATAAGGAAAAGGATTTGCAGGCGGTCATTATCGCGACGCCTGATTTCTGGCATTCGGAGCAGACGGTTGCATGTCTGAAGGCCGGATTGCACGTTTACTGTGAAAAGGAGATGTCGAATACGCTCGATGGCGCCCGCAAAATGGTTGCCGCGGCAAAGGAAACAGGCAAGCTGCTGCAGATAGGCCATCAGCGGCGAAGCAATCCGCGATATCTGCATTGCTACGAGAAGCTCCTGAAGGAGGCCGGCATCCTCGGCCGCATTACGACGGTCAATGGTCAGTGGAATCGCTCGGTTCAGCCGGTGCAGGGTTTCCCCCAGGGCAAAGGTATTGATGAGGCCACGCTGACAAAATACGGCTTCAAGTCGATGGAGCAGTTCCGTAACTGGCGGTGGTACAAGGGGCTTGGCGGCGGGCCGATAGTTGACCTCGGCTCGCACCAGATTGACATATATAACTGGTTCCTCGAAGCGACGCCGAAACTTGTTATTGCCAGCGGCGGAACAGATTACTACGATAAAAAAGACCACGAATGGTACGACAATGTTATGGCGGTTTACACATACGAAACGAAGAAGGGGATTGTCAGGGCGTATTACCAGACAATCACCACAAACAGTTGCCAGGGGTATTTCGAGACGTTTATGGGTGACCAGGGCACACTGGTTATTTCCGAGGCGGGCAGCAGGGGCGAGGCGTATCGTGAGCCGACGGCTCCGCAGTGGGACAAGTGGGTTAAGAGTGGTATCGTGCTTGCTCCGCCTGAGAAGAAGGAAGAGAAATCCGATTCGGGCGCATTAGTTGACGTGCGTGAATCAGCGGCTCCGGATATGTATAAAATCGGCGTAGAATTCAAGGACCTGTATCATAAGCCGCATTTGGAGAATTTCTTCAACGCCGTTCGCGGCAAAGGGAAACTTAACTGCCCGGCCGAGGTTGGCTATGAAAGCGCGGTAAGTGTTCTTAAGGTCAACGAGGCAATAGAGGCGGGCTGCAAACTCGAATTCGAGCCGGAAGAATTTAAGGTTTAATTGTTCAAGGGACTGATTTGAAATTGCGAAATGGATTGACGGCTAATGCGTTGTTTTTAGTGGTCATCCTGGCGACGGGAGTGGCTCTCGGTGTGGAAGAAAAACTCGGCGATACTTCCGACGGCAGCAGAAGCAATTTCGTTCATTTGATACCGTTACTTTCAGAGCCTATCCCGGGCAAAGAGCCGGACCAGATTCACCCGGATGATACCCCCGTGCTGCCGTTTTCTACCAAGGCGACCTGCGGTGCCTGCCATAGTTACGACAAAATCAGCGCCGGCTGGCATTTCAACGCGATTGATCCGAATGTTAAGCCGGGCAGAATAGGACAGGCGTGGATTTACGCGGACCCGACAAGCGCGACACAAATACCACTGTCATATCGTAAATGGCCGGGGACATTCAGACCTGAGCAGATAGGGCTGACGCCGATGGCGTTTTTACAGACGTTCGGCAGGCAGATGCCGGGCGGTGCTATCGGTGAAATGGTCGATATGAGCGACAATCCCAGGGAGGTTCTGAAATCTGGAGTAACGGGCAAGCTGGAGATAAACTGTCTTGCCTGCCACGACGGTAACCCGGGACAGGATATGGGCGGAGCGAGGGGCTATTCGATAAATGTAATCCGTGGTAACTATAGGTGGGCGGCGACGGCGTCATGTGAGTTTGCTTATGTCGATGGCTCAATAGAAAAATTGAACGATGAATACAATTTCAGAGAGCCTTATGTGGCTGATTCGAAGATCAGGCCGCCTGTTGTGGAATACCGCAAAGAGGCGTTTGGTCACAATGACTGGGTGAACTTCGATATCAGAAGAGAATCATCCAAGCAGCGATGTTATTTCTGCCATTCGAATATTGATGTCCAGGATGGTAAAACCGAGAAATGGTTCAGAGATGAGGATGTTCATATCGCCTCTGGTTTGGCCTGTGTGGATTGTCATCGTAACGGTCTTGAGCACAATATAACTCGTGGCTATTCGACCGAATCGCAGGACAGCAATAATCTTTTGACAACTATTTCATCATGCGAGGGTTGTCATCTTGGCAATAATACCCAGAAGCCGGTCGCAGGACGATTTGCTGCGCCGGTGCCTAAACACGCGGGTATCCCTCCGACTCATTTTGATAAGCTCACCTGCACGGCGTGTCATTCCGGCCCCTGGCCCGCCAATGAGACGATACAGACAAAGACCGCAAGGGCACATGCCCTGGGTGTCGCCGGCGCTAAAAAATACGGCGATATACTGCCTCACCTGCTTTACCCTGTTTTCGCTAAGGGACAGGACGGGAAAATCGGCGTATTCAAGCTTTTATGGCCTGCGTACTGGGCGGCACAAACAGATGGTAACGTAGTGCCTTTCGATATGGAAACCGTTAAATCGGCCGCATCGAGAACGATTACAAAAGCTGCGTTCTCCAAGACAGGCAGTTGGCCTGATTTGAAAGATGAAGATATCGTTAAAATACTAACTGCGCTCGGCGAGAAAGTTGACGCTGGCGGCAAGCCGGTTTATATCACAGGCGGCAAAGTTTATTCGCTGGATGAGGTCGGTAAACTTGTCGCGGTGGACAATAAAATTGCTGAGCCGTATATGTGGCCGATTGCTCACGATATCAGGCCCGCGGCCCAATCGCTTGGTGTTCGTAACTGCCAGGATTGTCATACGACAAATTCGCCGTTTTTATTCGGGCTTGTTTCGGTTGATTCGCCTTTGAAAAATCTTACAGCAAAGGAAATGATTGCTTTTGAAAACCTTCCGCGTTTTTATACGAAAACATTTGCGTTCTCATTTGTATTCAGACCATGGCTTAAAGCGGTGGCGATTTTATCGTCGGTAGTTATTCTCGGTGTGCTGGTCCTTTATGCCCTGAAGGCGCTTGGTTTTACGGCTAAAGTCGTTGTTGGAGACGAATAGTGAACTGGTTGATGGACGTAAGTATGTTTCGCACGGTGGCTATAGCCGGTTTCGCGGCGGCGGTGGCA
>JBFZBL010000267.1:0-3388 GCA_041308485.1 Phycisphaerae bacterium
CATAAAGTCAGAAAGAATATAGCGAAGGCGGTTGTTCACATAAAGGCGTCGTTCAATAATACGCTGATTACAGTGACGGACGTGGAAGGCGGCGCTATTTGCACCAGTTCCGCTGGTTGTGTCGGCTTCAAAGGCGCTCGTAAGAGCACGCCCTTTGCGGCCCAGCAGGCGGCACAGCGTGCTGCCGGCACGGCTATGCGTAACGGCGTCCGTGAGGTCGAGGTGAAAGTAAAAGGCCCCGGCCCGGGACGGGAATCCGCGGTTGCCGCGTTACAGCAGGCGGGATTGCGAATATCATCAATTGAAGACGTAACACCGCTGCCGCATAACGGGTGCCGGCCTCGCAAACGCAGGCGAATATAATTTTTGTGTTTGGCTGTTGGTGATTAAAAACAGTGGTTTGTATTAGAGAATATTAGGAGCTTGGCTGGAACAAATGGGACGTTACCTTGATTCATCTTGTAAGCATTGTCGTCGCGAGGGCATCAAGCTGATGCTGAAGGGCGGCAGGTGCGAGACGGCGAAATGCCCGGTGGAAAAGAAGCAGAAAAATCTTGCGCCCGGTATGCACGGCTGGCGTCGGGGACGGATGAGCGAATATGGTGTTCGGCTTCGTGAAAAGCAGAAAATAAAGCGGTACTACGGCATTTGGGAACGTCAGTTTATGCGGTATTTTCACCTTGCCGAGCGGTTGACAGGCAATACAGGCCAGACGCTGCTGCAGCTTTTGGAAAGACGTCTGGATAACGTGGTATACAAGTTGAATTTTGCGCCGTCGCGGAAAGCCGCCCGGCAGCTTATTACTCATGGACACATACATGTCAAGGGACACAAGGTTGATTTGCCGGATTACAGCGTTGAAGTAGGCGACAAGATTACGGTAAAAGGTTCGGAAAAGAGCGTTAAGGGAATCAAGCAGCAATTGGCGTTGAACCCGAATTTCACGACACAGAGCTGGCTTCAGCTCGACCGTGACAAGCCGGAGGCGACGATAGTTGCGGTCCCGACAAGGGATGACGTGCAGATTCCTGTTGAGGAACAGTTGGTTGTTGAATTCTGTTCAAGATAGTTTTGAATTGGCTGATTTTGAGGAGGCCAGTATGCGAATTACATGGCGTGGTCTGGAGTTGCCGACTCGTGTCGAGCGCGACAGTAAGATAGCGAGCGACAGATATGGGAAGTTTTATATCGAGCCGTTCGAACGGGGTTTGGGCACGACCATCGGCAACAGCCTGAGACGGGTTTTACTCAGCTCGCTTGAAGGCAGCGCGGTAACCTCCATTAAGATAGCGGGCGTCAATCACGAGTTTACTTCGATAAAGGGCGTGATGGAGGATGTGACGGATATTGTTCTGAACGTCAAGAATCTGACGGTCCGGCTTCAAACGGAAGGGCCGAAGACGATGAAGATTGCCGTTAATAAGGCAGGCACAATAACTGCGGCTGATATTGTTGCAGACCCCGCGATAGAAATTGTGGATAAGGACAAGATAATAGCCACTTTGACCGAAGATGTTAAGTTTGAGATGGAAATGGTAGTTGAAAGCGGTCGTGGTTATATACCTGCTGCGGAGCGGATTGCCGTGGCTGACAGATACGAACAGGAAATCGGCAGGATATTGCTCGATACTGTGTATTCACCCGTTACCAGGGTTAGATATATTACTGAGGATACGCGAGTCGGTCAAAAGACTAACTATGACCGGCTGGTACTTGAGGTATGGACCAACGGGGCGATTACGCCGGATATGGCGATTGTCGAGGCGGCCAAGATTCTGCGCAAGCACATCAATCCGTTTGTGCAGTATAGCGAAATGGGAACCGAAACTGTATCGGGTGAAGTGACGGTTGACCAGCCCCAGCCTAAAGTCGGCGAAGAAATGCAGACCAAGCTGAATATGCCCATACAGGAGCTTGAGCTTTCGGTTCGGGCGAACAATTGTCTCGAATCGGCCAAGATTGAGACCGTCAGGCAGCTTGTCAAATTGACTGAGGCGGAATTGCTTGAGATTCGCAGCTTCGGCAAGACCAGCCTGCGAGAGGTAAAAAGGAAACTCGTGGATATCGGCTTGTCGCTGGGAATGACGGGAATAGAGTGATGTTGATTTGCCCCGCTTTTTGATGGCGGGGCGGTAATTTATCCGCCAGGCGGAAAGGGGTTTTTAAGTTTATGCGTCACAGAGTTGCAGGCAGACAATTAAGTCGAACAAGTTCGCATCGCATTGCGTTGCGTCGCAATCTTGTTGTAGCGCTATTTGAGCATGAAACGATTTCGACAACTACCCGCAAGGCCAAGGAAGTAAAAGGTTTTGCCGAGAAGCTGATTACGCTGGCCAAGAAAGGAACATTGGCGGCAAGACGGCAGGCAATTTCGCAGCTTGGCGACCGTGACATATTCAAGGATGAAGAAGGCCAGCAGGTCCGCAAGGGCACGGTAATCGGCAAATTGTTCAGCGAGATTGGCCCGCGGTATCTGGATAGAAAAGGCGGATATACGCGGATTATTCACCTGGCCAAAAGGCGGCTGGGCGATAACGGCGAGCTGGTTTTGCTTCAGTTAGTCGGCTCCGAGCACATCGAGAAAAAGCATAAGGGTGAAAAAGGCGATCATGCCAAGGCCGGCAAAAAGGCCAAAACCGCCGCAGCCGGCGCAGAGCAGTAAGCCGTTGTTGATTATTTGGTGAGGGAGTCAGACAATGGGTGTTGGGGATTGCATTTTCTGCAAGATAGTATCCGGCCAGATACCGTCGACTAAAATCTACGAGGACGAGGTTGTCGTCGCATTTCTTGATATAGGCCCCGTCAGTGATGGTCATACGCTTGTGATGCCTCGTCAGCATTTTGAAAAGGCGCATGATTGTCCGCCTGAGCTGCTGGGACAAATCTGGACTCGCCTGGGGAAAATTGCCGGTGCGGTTGCCGAGGCAGTCGGTGCCGACGGATATAATGTATTGTGTAACAACGGCAGGGCAGCGGGACAGCTTGTTGACCATTTGCATTTTCATATTGTGCCGCGTAAGACCGGCGACGGCGTATTTGCGCATTGGCCTTCGTATAAGTACAGGACCGGGCAGGTGGAGATAATTGCTGAAAAAATTAGAAAGCATTTGTAGCGGCTTTTCTTCTTGCTGAATAGACAGTTTGGTGATATGTTTGGTTGATAATGACCGCGGGGTAGAGCAGTCTGGTAGCTCGTCGGGCCCATAACCCGGAGGTCGGAGGTTCGAATCCTACCCCCGCTATTGCGTAAATAACGCGGAACCAGCTAGTTACGGCTGGTTTTTTTATGCCAGAAAATGCCCAAAATTGGGCTTAGGCGTGCCGGAGGCTTGTTTTGGCGTGTCAGTGATGCCAAAACATACCCTTTTTTGACCTAGTGGCCTATGTT
>JBFZBL010000268.1:0-2600 GCA_041308485.1 Phycisphaerae bacterium
TAACCAGCACGTTCAGCCGACTTGCAGGGGCAACCTCCTTTGGGTCTGGTCTTGCTTCCGAAAAAGGTTCTGTTCCATTCGGGTTGATTTAATAAAACTCCCTTGGTATACTCATATAAAAATGTACGAATCGTCAGATTATAACCAACTACGTAAAAATATGATTATAGTGCTTGCGTGCTTTACTGTTGCCATTTATCTTATAGCCTCAATTGATAATGGCTTCAGATACATCGCGCCAATTTTTCCTTGTTTTATTGGTATTGTCCTTTTTATTGATTCACTAAAGGACACCCCCCAATCAATTAAAATATTACGAAAAGTAATATTTGACCGGCGGGTAGGTCTTGCTTTAGGTATATCTATGTTCGTGTATATGAGTTTATTCATCGTGGATAGTCTCCCTTGGCGTGGTATGAGAGCATTGGGTTTGATTATTAGTATCCCTACGGGGCTTACATGCCTTTACTTTTGGATTAAGGAAAAATGGAACCCATATTAGAAAAAAGATACCTGCTAAGAATAATACAAAAACTTCACCTAATTCGGAATTATGAAATATATCAACACACACAATATGAGCAATAAACAGACTTACCATTAACATACCCACAAACGTTCTCATTGTATAATTCTCCCCCTCTTTCGTATTTGTCTCTTTGCACCTTTATAGCGCTCATCATTCATAACTACCTTCGAAAGCTTCCTCAATAATTTTTGTCTATGTGTAGAAAACCCCCTGAAAATTTGCCATACACCTTAATGGAACAGAACCAAAATGGGAGTCCGCTTGACAGGGTTTGTGGTATCCCCGGTTTCCCTTCCCCAAAGAGCAGGGGAACACAGGGGATCAGATCAGAAGGTTCCTAAAATAGTGTATATGCCCTGACATGCAAAAAGCGCCCCGGTACGGGCCGGGGCGCTTTCAAAATCAAACCAGATCCTTTATCTGCTTATAACTTGGCTCCGCAATTACCGCAATACTTAAAATCATTGGGAATATGCACCGTTCCGCAGGCAGAACAAGTCTTAAGCGGCGGGCCGAACTCATACTCGGAAGGGATGCCGGCGGCATCGCGCTCGCGGAATTTCATCCAGTCGGCTTTCCTCTGGCCTACAAAGGCAGAGGTTCCTTCCATCATCTCGGCGGTATTGGCAACATGAATAGCCCAGAAATCGCGTCCCTGCAGCAGAGAAGTGGAGGAAATATCATGCCAGAAATTAAGCTGGGTCTTGGTGAACCGGATAGCCCAGGGGAATTTGTTGATAAGTATCTTACAGAGTTTATCCACTTCCGCATCCAGTTGATCGAACGGGACCACTTTATTGACGATTCCCCATTCGAGAGCGGTCTTGGCGTCGATGCGGTCGTCGGTCATCAGCATCCAGCGGGCGCGTTTATCTCCCATAATCATGGTAGCAAACTGCGTGGTGCCAATGGCAACTGCCCCGACAAACGCTTCGCCTGCCGTGAACTTGGTGTTATCGGCAGCTATCGCCAGATCACAGAAGACCAATAACTCAAATCCGCCGCCGATGATCTGGCCGAAACACCGGGCAATAACCGGCTTTCCACAGCTCCTGATAGCCGCACCCATCCGGGCAAAATCGCCGGTCAACGCCAGCCCGCCCATCGGATCGGTACAGATGGTCTCGTTGATAACTTTTACATCCGCTCCGGCCGCAAATGCCTTGTCCCCTGCGCCCGTCAGCACGATGACGGCAACCCTGCGATCATATCCAAGCTTATCGAAGGCATCAGTCATTTCCTGGAATACCTCGATAGTCAGGGCATTGAAAGCCTTGGGACGATTGATGGTCACTCTAGCCACCATGTCTTTGATATCGACCAGAATTGAATTATACGGTCCGTATTCTGTTGCCATTAAATCCTCCTGTTTTATTTTTGAGGCAAGAATCGGGGAGAGAGGATTCGAACCTCCGGCCTCCTGCACCCCATGCAGGCGCGCTAAACCAGGCTGCGCCACTCCCCGGTAAACCACTTTATGTTACCATAGCACGAAGGAAAAAATCAAAGGGCTACCGTATATTATGTAAAGGGCTGTGCCTTTGTTAAACTTGACGTCGCACGAATAGAAATGATATATTGAGGGACGTAAAACAAATGGCGGCGTAGCTCAGGTGGCTAGAGCGTGGGCCTCATAATCCCAAGGTCGATGGTTCGAGCCCATCCGCCGCTACCAGATTTTGAAGCTGAAAATGCCTTTTGTCGGGGGACCGGCGGAGGGCATTTTTCGTTTTTGCTAACATTTTCAAAAGGAAGGTAGCCTTTGACAAAGTGAGTCGTGATGGGAGTTATGCGCTTACTCTGCAATCACCAGCATTTCAAAATCCTTGACGGTCAACTCATGCTCACGAGAGAACTGGCCAAGATGAGCACCATAAATATCGATTTGCTTAAAGCCCAAAGTTTTGAGTAACCAAGTGATCTCAGTTGGCATGTACCAGCGTTCACTGGTTTGAAGTATATTTTCATTGCCATCATCGTCAACCACTGTGATTTCAGCCATTTCCCGGAAAGTCATGAGATCAAACTTCAGATCATCATAAGAGGCATTACCCTCGCCTTTCTCTTTATC
>JBFZBL010000269.1:0-4189 GCA_041308485.1 Phycisphaerae bacterium
GCGCATCATATCCTGAGCAACTGGCTGGATATTGTCGTCAAATTCGTGAAGGTTATTCCGTTCTATTACCGTAAAGCACTGGAGAAGATGCGGGCGGCGGAGCAGCGGGACACAGACACAACGCCTGCTACAGAGGAGGTGTTCTATGGGTGAGATAAAAGGGTTTATGAAATATAAACGCCAGGCGACAGATTATCGCCCGGTCGAGGAACGGATACACGATTTCAAAGAGCTTGAGCTACCGCTGACACCGGAACAGCTTCAGCAGCAGGCGGCACGGTGCATGGACTGCGGCATACCGTTTTGTCACGGCGTAGGCTGTCCGCTGATGAACTACATTCCGGATTTCAATGAGTTGATTTATCAAGGAAACTGGCGCCAGGCATGCGAGCTTCTTCACTCGACAAATAACTTTCCTGAAATAACCGGCCGTGTTTGTCCTGCCCCCTGTGAAACAGCGTGCACACTGGCAGTAAGCGATCAGCCGGTTACTATCAGGCACATCGAGTTTCAGATAGTCGAACGCGGATTCGCCGAGGGCTGGATAAAGCCGATACCGGCTGCCAAAAAGACAGGGAAGCGTGTCGGCATAATCGGCTCAGGCCCGACAGGACTGGCGGTGGCTCAGCAGCTTGCGCGGGCGGGACACGATGTTGTGGTTTTTGAAAAGGACCAGAAAATCGGCGGGATTATGCGATACGGCATCCCGGATTTCAAATTAGACAAATTAATAATCGACCGCCGGCTGAAACAGTTGTCGGCTGAGGGCGTGCAGTTCCAGACAGACATAACGGTGGGCAAAGACATTTCGACTCATTACCTTCACAAGCAATTCGACTGTATCTGCCTGACAATGGGCGCGGGCGAACCGAGAGATTTGCCGGTGCAGGGAAGAGGTTACGAAAATGTCGTCTTCGCAATGGACTATCTGACGGCACAGAACAAGATTTGCGCAGGCGAGGCAATCGGAAGCAGAACTGTTGATGCCAGGGACAAAAAAGTGGTGGTAATCGGCGGCGGGGACACCGGAAGCGACTGCGTGGGCACAGCCCGCAGGCAGGGAGCAAAGCAGATTGTTCAACTGGAAATTCTGCCCAAGCCGCCGATTGACAGACCCGATGACACACCATGGCCCAACTGGCCGCGGATAATGCGGACGAGCTCCTCTCACCAGGAAGGCTGCGAGCGTCTTTGGAGTGTGATGACCACCCGGCTCACGGGAACGGAAACCAAGGTAAGCAAAATTCACTGCTGCAAAGTGGAATGGATAAAACAGGACAATAACACTTCGACCGGGCTCAGCACAGGCTGGAAGGTAAAAGAGATACCCGGCACAGAGGTTGTTCTGGACGCCGATATAGTGCTGCTGGCTCTTGGGTTTGTTCATGTTGTTCACGACGGGTTAGTTACCGAACTTGGACTGGAACTGGACTCGCGAGGCAATGTGGCTATAAAGAATTTTCAAACGAGCCAGCCATGGGTATTCGCCGCGGGGGATACAATCAACGGCGCTTCACTTGTCGTGCGTGCAATCGACAGCGGCAGGGCCGCCGCAACAGCAATCGACAGATGGCTGAAGAATAACGATTGACAATTCATCTGCTGCGCTGTAAAAAACTGCTCCAATGCCTGTAGCACGGCTATCCACCGTAAGGTGTCCTGTGGACTGGCCGAGCTATCACGGGCTCGAAGCCCGTGCCACCAATTAACGGAAAAAATACAGTGCCGAAACGTAAAGACATACACAAAATACTAATCATCGGCTCAGGGCCGATAGTCATAGGTCAGGCGTGCGAGTTCGATTACTCCGGCGCACAGGCGTGCAAGGTGCTTCGACGCAAGGGTTACAAGGTTGTATTAGTCAACAGCAACCCCGCGACGATAATGACCGACCCTGATTTTGCCGACCGGACGTATATTGAGCCGATAACGCCGGAAATAGTCGAAAAGATAATCCAGCTCGAACGGCCTGACAGTTTACTGCCTACATTAGGCGGACAGACAGGGCTTAATACCGCAGTCGCACTGGCGGAACGCGGCATATTGAAGAAATATAACGTCAAAATGCTTGGTGCAGACCTGGCAAGCATCAAACGGGCGGAAGACAGAAACCTCTTTAAAAAAACAATTCAGGATTGCGGCCTCGATGTGCCCAAGAGCGGTTACGTTCACAACTGGCAGGAGGCAGAGGCGCTGCTCGAAGATATAGGCCTACCCGCGATTATCCGGCCATCCTTCACCCTCGGCGGCACTGGCGGCAACATCGCCTACAACAAAGAGGAATACCGCAAGTGCGTCGATTGGGGATTGAATTTCAGCCCGAGACACGAAATCCTAATCGAAGAATCCGTAATCGGGTGGAAGGAATTCGAGCTCGAGGTAATGCGAGACCGCAAGGACAACGTCGTAATCGTCTGCCCGATTGAGAACCTCGACCCGATGGGCATTCACACGGGCGACAGTATCACGGTAGCGCCCGCCCAGACGCTGACCGACAAGGAATACCAGATAATGCGCGACGCCTCAATCAAGATTATCCGCGCGATAGGCGTTGAGACGGGCGGCTCGAATATCCAGTTCGCGGTCAATCCCGATAACGGCAAACTTTATGTTATTGAAATGAACCCGCGTGTGTCGCGAAGCTCGGCACTGGCCTCGAAGGCGACGGGCTTCCCTATTGCGAAAATCGCCTCGCTGCTGGCGGTCGGTTACACGCTCGATGAGATACCGAACGACATTACGAAAAAGACGCCGGCGTGCTTCGAGCCGACGATTGACTATTGTGTTGTGAAATGGCCCCGGTTTACTTTTGAGAAATTCCGCGGGACAGACCCGACGCTGACGGTTCAGATGAAATCGGTCGGCGAGGCGATGGCAATTGGCAGAACCTTCAAAGAAGCCCTCGGCAAGGCAGTCCGGTCACTGGAGATAGACCGTCATTCATTGGACAATAAATTCATAGACAGCACAATTCCGCTTAAACAGTTGAAAGACAAGCTGCGGATGCCCTACTGGGACAGAATATGGTACGTAGCTGAGGCAATTCGCAGAAAAATGAGCATCGATGAGATTTTCAAAATCACGAAAATAGACCCGTGGTTTTTGAGCAACATAAAAGATATTGTGCAGCTCGAGGCAAAAATAAAATCGACATGGCACAGCTATCCTAACAATGAACGCGGGCTGGAAGCCCGCGCCACTCTCATACGGCAGGCAAAGGAATATGGTTTCGCTGACAAGTATATGGCATATCTGACGGGGGGAACAGAACGAGAATTCCGTAAAGTCAGACAGGATGCGGGCGTAAACCCGGTCTATAAGCGAGTCGATACCTGCGGAGCTGAATTCGAGGCGACGACACCCTACCTGTATTCGACTTATGAAAGTGAATGTGAGGCCAACCCGACTAAAAAGCGAAAAATTATAATTCTGGGCGGCGGGCCAAACCGGATAGGCCAGGGTATCGAGTTCGATTACTGCTGTGTTCACGCGGCGTTTGCGCTAAAGGAAATCGGGGTCGAGTCGATAATGGTAAACTGCAATCCTGGAACGGTCTCCACCGACTATGACACTTCGGACCGGCTGTATTTCGAGCCGCTGACTTTCGAAGATATTATGTCGATAGTCGAAAAGGAAAACCCGGACGGCGTGATTGTGCAATTCGGCGGACAGACGCCTTTGAAACTGGCTGTGCCTCTTGAGCAGGCGGGGGTAAAAATCATAGGGACAAGCCCGGACAGTATTGATAAAGCGGAAGACCGCAAGCGATTCAACAAGGTCGTTAAGAAGCTTAAACTTCTTCAGCCGATGTCGGGAACGGCGATGTCTTATGAAGAGACGGTGAAAATAGCCGACAAACTCGGCTATCCGCTTCTGATTCGGCCTTCGTTTGTATTGGGCGGGCGGGCGATGGAAGTGGTTTACGATGAGCAGGCCCTGAAAAGCTGCGTCGAACGGGCCATCGAGGTTTCAGGCGAACATCCTGTCTTAATAGATAAATTCCTGGACGACGCCACCGAACTGGACGTCGACGCGATATGCGACGGCAAACGAGTTGTCATCGGCGGAATAATGGAGCACATCGAAGAGGCAGGGGTACATTCAGGCGACAGCGCCTGCACACTACCTCCGGTGTCACTGAGCCGGAAAACCATCGATGAAGTTATGCGTCAGACCAAAATGCTGGCAA
>JBFZBL010000270.1:0-15241 GCA_041308485.1 Phycisphaerae bacterium
TGCCAAGTTTGTGGTGGTGAACCGAATCAGAAATGTTGCAACGGGACATGCTATCCAAAATGCAAAGAAAGTAGCACTACAACACCCTGCAGTTCAACAAATAATACACCGTGCTTAGGATGCGTTGGTTTGTTCGGTAATTGCCATAGTGCTTGCTACTCATATCATTATTTAAATACGCCAATATATGCTTGCGATGGCGGATGCCCTGACGAGTGTGATTTTGAAGATCCGGATCCAGATTGCTATGAAGTGTATTACTGTGAAAATTATATTCATTATACTTTTGCAGAATGCACAAACTGGTCAGAAACAGGGCCGGTACCGTTGGATTGTTATGAGGAATTGGTTACACCTTGGTCATGCACTCGTTGCCGGGAAGGTGCACTTTATCGCACCGAGACGTGTCCTAGCAGAAGATGCCATTAGTAAACTAAAAAGGAAATATTTTGAAAATATGTTTTTTATTTAATCAAACAGATTCATATAGGAGATTAAAATGAATACGAAGCTTATCTCAACGAAATCAAATTGGGCTTTAATCATCTTTTTAATGTCCGGCTTCCTCGCCTCGCCTGGCATAGCTGATGACAATCAGCAATGTAAATGGACAGCAGTTGACCAGAACAGCTTTGCTGAAATACTGACTATGATAAACAATAGGATTGAGGAAAATTATGACAGAATTAAAACCTGGCAGGGTAAAGTAAATATAGTTATTGACATAGTAAGTGAATCAGAAAATGCAAAAAGATTGTCCGAGAAAATATTGGTTGATGAACCGGTGCCAAATGGAATTATAGATCATCAGGAATTGACCAATGAATTTGCCCTGGATGTAAATAAAGGATTGCTATACGATAATATCTATCCGGATGCTAAGCGAAATATTATAGACGCTCAGACAGGCAAAATTCTCCGGCTGAATGAGAACGCGCAAATACGCAGTAAAAAAAATATCCGTACCCCTGATTGTCAGCTTACTTGCAGGGAATATAAGAATCGTGAAGGCGTTATTGTCAGGCGATGGGTCGTTAAAGAGAAACGCCCGGCGGGCGAGTTAACAAATCGGGATAGTCTGCCGCCCGTTTTTGACCCCAGAGAAACTATGAGAATATTTGGAGATATTAAGCGGAAATCTTTTGCTCCCCTTGGGGGAGCATTTGCAAAATATCTGGCTTTTCTTGATAAGAAGGAAAGAAATAGTATCGACGGCTTTCCAACAGTTGTCGTCAAAGAATGTGATGTTGGAAATGTTAAGAAATACAAGATAGACCTTCTTGGTTTATCAAATGATAGTGATGGTTCCAAAATACACTTTTATTATAATTTAGTTTGTTCGAGCGAGGCAGGTTTTAATGTTGTATCGTTTTCAATTACTGACGAGAAAAAGAGAGTTGTTGAAGATAAAGAACTGGAATACGGCTTATTCGATGGCGTCTATTTGCCCAAGGTAATAAACCAGCATCAGTTTAAAGAGGACGGAAAACTTGAAAATGAAAAAAGATACACCTTTAATAAAGACCAGAAAGTTAATAAACCGCTCTCTGAAGAGACATTTACTTATAAAAATCTTGCTTTGAAGAATGGCGATCAGTTCATAGATAAAATCGCCGACAAGGAATACAAATATCAGGACGCAAATCTTGTTTTTATTGCTGATATAAACGCAACGTCGAAATGACGGCGGATAAAATAGTTTACCTTCAGTAGGTTATTAATACCTCCTGCAAACACAGGCAGGAAAAGAATTGTTCCGCCTAAAGCCCTTTCACAAGTAAATAGTCAACCTTGCAGAACTGACCGCCGAAGGAGGGAACCATTAATGAGAACATTATTCGCCAAAAAGACCATTTGGGTGTATCTTGCTATTGGTATGGTTTTATTGCCTTGTATGCCTGTAAATGATACACTTGGCTCCGGCCCGACGTGTCCGCCGTGTGCCAATCCATATTTTAACGGGTCCGGATGGGCGTGCGGGGGTTGCGTTATCGATTGCGGGAACTGTTTTAAGTGCGATACATCAACTATTCCGCCCAGTTGTGCGGACAAGTGCGATAGTTTGAACTGCAAATACTGCCCTGATTGCTCCACCGGCTGCATATCCAAGTGTGACCCAAACCTGTGCCAGATGTGCGCAGGCGGTGGATGTATAAGCAGATGCGACCCAAGCCAGTGCGAAAGTTGTAAAAATGGTCATTGTGCGATTTGTAATGACGACCCGAACATGAAGTGCTGCAGTCCTGTTTGGCCAGGTGTATGTCGCGAAAGGTGCAAGTTAGTTAATGGTACTACTTGCAGTGGGAGTGATGATCCTTATAACAGTTGTGCAATGGAAGTCGGGGAATGTACCCCATCAACACGAACAGAATGGTCAGGGGTTACTGAAAAAACATGTAATCCAAGAGGTTGCATAGGTGATTGCTCCGATGATACGCATTGGTGCTCAAGAACTTATCAATTCGTAAAAACTACAAATTTCACACCATGTGCCATATGTACGAATTTATGGGAAGGACCTGATGGAATTCCCTACCCTGGCCTCATTTATCATTGCTATGCCGTTGAACCTGCCCAAATTAACTGCTATTCATGTAGACAAGGTGCAATAATAGCTGAACCAAACGTCGAAAATGATACCTGTAATTAAAAAATTCAAGGTTTATTTTGAAGCAATATTTGAGTTGGCATAAACTTTATGAATAGGAGCTGTATCATGGCTAAAAATACAAAATATATTTCAATAATTTTATCCTTTGTAATGATTTGCGGCTTGAATTGTCCTGCTAAAGAGAATGACGCGAACTTCATAATTGTTGAACCAAACGAGATTCCCGGAATTCTGACTATGATAGCGTCTGCTATTGAAAGCAATTTTGAAAAAATAAAAACATGGCAGGGCAATATTTCAGAAATCAGTGTCACTTCAGTTAGAGGCAATCTGGCAGGAGAATTGTTTAAGAAGGCATCCAATGATATTGACCCGAATAATCTACCCGATAAAATTCAGGTAATACATAATAATAGAATCGAATATAAAATAGATGTCGCAAAAGACCGTTTTTTCAGTTTGTCCGATCGAACGGAACCTCCAGCTTATCTAAACCCAAAGAACGGGAAAATCTACCCCTTAGATTGGGGTCCCGGAGAGCGAATCTTTCTTGTAACATCATATTATCAAACGGAGATAACTCCTGCGAGCTGGAGGGCAAAAGATAACGTTATCTCAAGCAGAATAGCTATGAAGCAACTTCCAGGCGGTGTCCATATAATCGACCCAAGAAAAGTATTTTATTTTGGCGAAAAAACATTATGGCGGTCATTGCGGAATATATTGCAAAATCTTCAAACGCCTGATATCGAACATTATGGTGTGGTTATCAAAAAGAAATCTCCGGATAATGATACAGCATTCCGTTTAGAGCTATCCGACTCCAGGAATAAGATTCTTGGCATGTATATCTTCAGCCGCGAAGTCGGATTCAACCAAACTTATTTTGAAACCTATTTTGATGATGGTTCATTAAGGTCTAAAGAAACAATTGAGTTTGTCAAGATTCAGAATGTATATTTAACAAAAAAATGGGAAGGTTTAGTATATTTTAAGGATGGTGGATTAGATTGGCAAGAGAATTGCACGATAGAGAATCAGCAAATTAACATATCTATTCCGGACACTACATTTTCGGAACTAGTCTATCTGCATAATGGCGACAAACTTAAAGATAAAATCGCAGGTAAGGAATATAAGTACGAGAATGCAAATCTTGTATTTATTGCCGATATAAACAATCCGTCAAAATAACGGCGGATAAAATAGTTTACCTTCAGTAGGTTATTAATACCTCCTGCAAACACAGGCAGGAAACTTATTCCGCCTTAATGCCCTTTCATAAGTAAATAAAGCAAGGCCCCTTCGATGGTTCGACCTTGCTTACCACAGGCTGGCTCAGGGCAGGCTGTGTAATCAGCGTCTAAAAAAATATCTAAAAATTCTCTGCGGTCTCAGCGAACTCAGCGGTAAAAAACCGCAATAAAAGGAAAAAAACGATGCTCTTTTTCGAAAAAATGGTCACTTTTTAGGCTTTTTTTAGGCTGTTTTTATGCGTTTTTCCGCGTTTTTGAGGCCAAAAACACGGATTTTAAGGAGTGCTATTTCTTGTTCGGCTAATTTAGTGCATAAAAAAAACCGGCCTGTTGAGAATGGCTCAACAGGCCGGCTAATCAAACCCAAGAAAACTCACTTACTGCTGCTTCTGCGCCGCTTTCTTCTCCCGCTGAATCGCCTCGTAAACCTCTTTGCGATGTACAGTTATATGCTTCGGCGCGGTTATCCCAAGACGCACCTTATCCCCGCGGACGTCAACAATGGTTATTTCCACGTCGTCGCCTATTATTATCGATTCATCTTTTTGTCTGCTCAGCACCAACATCGTCAACTCCTTTTGTTGATTGGGCCGCTACTTACTTTACGCGATGAACGAATCGACTGTTCATCGGCAACGATTTTAATCGCCACCCCAGGATGCACAATCAATCCGCCAATCCAAGTAATTCTTCGGCTAATTTGAGGACCGAAAACACCTAATTCCAACTTTGTTATTAGGCCAATGGCCGGTTATGGGACGATTAGCACTTAACTATAGCGAATGCAAGGTGTTACGTTCAATAAATGATGCTAAAAAAAGGTGAAACCGCCCGCTTATGATGGGGTAAAATGGGGTATTTTATGCGCCTTTGACTTCTTGCTTGTGCCAGTATTCATATCGAAAAGCCATCCAGTACCCGGCGATTGCGCCAAGCGCCCCAAATGCCACTATCTGAATCGGCAATACCGAAAGAACTGAATTAGAGAAGAATACCGCAGGCCATCGAGAAGAAAAGTAATCAAGAACATCTTGTTTGGCGTAAGCGTTTATTGCGACAATATTTACCAGACATGCCCCTATAACCGGCCATATATAATCTACTCCAAGTACCTTTTGCGCCAAAAAACCAACAATGCCAAAGGATACAAGCACGGCAAAGACAATCTGGCCTATCGCGGGTTGCGCTACCGCGGCGCCGGCTGTCGGATCCAATATCGTGAAATCTCGCGCAAACATACCGATAAAAAACTGCGCAACTACCGCAGAACCAATAACAGCAATTATGATATTGAGAAGAATGCCGAAGCCGCGTTTCTGCGGTTTGCCTTCTTCGGCGGCTTTGGCGGGATGAACGATTTGCGACGCAAGAAACACCCCTATGTACCCCGCAGCCACAAGGGCCAGCCACAGCAGCGGCTCCCAGCAAAACGACGAGTAAATCTGCTGCCTGCGAACAGCAGAGGTGTTGATCTGCATCAATGTCCCCATATTGCCGGAACGCACCGCCCAGATAGCCAAACCGGCGGGCACCGCCAATATGCCGATTCGATTCCCGTATGGCCACGATAAAAAGTAAGCGACCAGCCCGACTCCAAACGAAAGTCCCAGCAGCTTGAGTACATCATACGAACTTATCGTGCCGTTGATGAGAGAGACAACGCCTAACGGGTCCGGAGGCGCTACCATCGGCCATGCGTACACACCTAATACGACAATACCCACTGCCGCCGCCGCGGCTATCCGCAGCCTGATGGACCATGTCAATTCCAATTGTGTTTTATCAACCATACAATAGTTAAGATAACACAGGTAATATCTGTTCGCAACGAAGAAATGCGGCCTGCGACAGCCGTTCCAAAACTTATAATTTTACAGACAAACCAAACACCTACAGGCAGAACTAACAACAGGAAAATAGTAACTGAGAGCCGTTTAGAAATCGCGGTTGAGAATTTCGATGGTGCGCCGGCAAAGCTCACGCCCATAATCAGCCCATACTCCTTCGCCCCAGTAGCGATAGCAGCTCGTCTGAGTCAAAAGCAAATGGTAAAGGGCATTGCGAAAACGCGGTTCCGACGGGGAAACGTTCTTGGCGAGAACTTTCTCGTTGAACAAAACACTCGCCTGCTCCATCGGCCCAAGCAGTTTTTCGTAACCATGCACCCAGGAAATATTGTTGGTCCAGCTCCCCCCTTCCATATGAAACCGATGGTCTTCTTTGCCTAACTGCCGTATGACCTTTTCCATCTCCTCCGGGCCTGCTCCGTTCTCAAACTTTTGCCATATCCGATGCTGGAATATCGGCTCTATGGCCGGGAAATCCTCTTCCTTCACGCCCAAACTATCCAGGTATTCAAGATACTCCGTCACATTAACTGCGGGCGTCGGACTGTCATTGCATTCCGCCATCACCAGTTTGTATTTGCTCGGAAATTCATTCATCATAACGCCGCCGTTTTCGCCGTCGGCAATCTGAGTCACCAGAGACGGAACCGATTTTGTCCCCAGCGTTATCCGATTCAATCCGCACGCCTCGTAATACGGCTGCATCTGCCCGACAAGCTTTGTATCGCTGCCCTGCGTCTTGATAATCGCCGTTATGGCAAGCATATCGCCGCTGGAGTTCTTCGCTATCAGCCGATGAGGCCTATGCGGATATTCAAGCCCCCGGCCATTTTCGACCCGCTCGACGGTATGCTCCTGCACAAGAACCCATCGGTAGCCGTAATCTTTTAACGTCTTAACGAACTGGTAAAAAACATCCGGGTGATTGGGCAAGGCCATCTCCGCGGGTGAAAATCCCCTGACCCGCCCTGCCGCTTCAAGGCCGAACAGCGCCGCGAAGAAATGCTGCCATGCACCAACGCCAAGTCGGTAATCCTGAACCGGCGTCGATGGCGCTACGGCATGTCCCCACGAAGAACCCAGCCATTCGATGCAGCTGCGGTATCTGGAATCACAGGTTATTTTCCTGAGTGATTCAAAAACATCTGTAAGCCCCATTTTATACATGCCGTCAAGCAGCGTACCCGAATAATCGAGCATGCATCTTGGCTGATTGCCCTCTTTAAGCAGCTCAGGTATAAAATCGCCCATCCGCTTATAGCACTGGTGAAAAACCTGGGCGTTATGATTGTCGCCGCTGCCCAGGTGATTCATCATATGTTCCAGGTTGCTGATTACGTCGGCCTCTTTGAGCGGCTGGTCGGGATTCGTTATGATTGGCTGATGCATGTGAAGCGCTATCGCGAATGCGCTTTTCACATTGTCCCAGTCAATTCTGCTTTGCGGCAAAAAAACCGGGCCGCGGCTCATAGCCGAATCAATAATATCCTGCGAACCGCAAATATTCGGCACGCCATTTACATATTCAGGTAGTTTAGTCATTTTCTGCCTTGCATTGAAAAGATAATACGATAATGGAGCCAGTGGGGCTTTTCTGTCCGCCGGAGGACGTTTTAATTGCGGCAGCAAACCTACGTCCACAAATCTCCTACGCTGTCATCGGACTGCAGCCAGTTTATCGCCTGTTCAAACTCAGTGAACGCCAAAATCTTGAATCCGTCGATATTCGCGCACATTTCCACAAAAACCGCCTTGTTGAATTGCTCATCATTTCTTGTAAGCACGGCAAGCTTGCTTCTGAAGGCCTCCCTGTGCCGTCCAAGTTCAACAAGCAGCTCATTCAAGTCTTCCATCTGCATGTTGCCGTAGGCCTCCCGAATGTCCATCAGTATCTCGCAATCTTCGACCACCTTCGCCATCTCCGCGAGCTGCCCCAGCACTTTTTTGCTCTCTTCAAGGTCTATCTCGCCTGTGGGTTTGGCCTTTATGAAATCCTTGGCTTGAATTATCTTATAGTTTACCGGCATCTTCTTGCCTCTCAAAAAGCCCGCGTTTGCTTCACATCTTGATTGCGTGCAGTATAACGTGCCTATGTTCGATGTTCAATGTTGAATGTTGGACGTTGCATGTTCTCTGTCGCGCATCATCGCCAGCACGTTCGTCGTGCCATCTCCCCAGCGGCTGAGACATTTAAAGAGCATGTGCGCCGGGACGTGCAGTTCGCGTATCAGCGACGCCTCCACAATTTGGACAGTGCCGCTGCTCGGGTTAGGTGAAGATGGAAGAAATACCGTTCCGCTGCCGTCCGCATGACGCTCAACGAGTAAACCCAGCTGCTGCACCCCGGGTTTCACCGTCACCAGGACCGTTTTCAAGGCGTGCTCGTCTTCTTTCCCTGCCAGCCCCTTGGCAAAATTGCGTAGTAAACTATAGAGCGGCAGGCGTCTCAGAAATGCCCCCTCTATCCATCGCCCGATTGCCCGGCCCAGCCGCATGTGTGTCAGCAGACCGAGCAGCATCAGCAGCACCACGATAACGACGACCACGGCAGCAACGCGTACCGCAGGCTCGCTGAATATTTTGCCGGGGAGCACATCCACAAGCTTTAGAATAACCGTCTTCAGCGTCTCATATAGTTTCTTGAAAACAAATACGACCAGCAGCACCGGCAGCACTATGAAAAAACCTTCAGCGAGCAGCATTAATAGTGACTTGAGTTTATTTTGCATTGCGTTTCATTCCCCTTTTTTTGTTATCGCGTTATCCTTTCTTGAAATTTTGCTTATCTGACTCAGGGTAACCAATATTTATCGCTAACGGCGCTTTTATTGCGTCCATGACAAGCGACGCGGGACGGCCGTACTCCAGCAACTGGGCCATCACTCGCAGATATTTGCGAATGTGAAGGAAAAACTTTCTATACCCTTCGCACAGGTAATGCAGTCCCGGCTCATCATATATTGCCCCGGCAAAGCGGTGCTTGGGACAGCCCCCTTGGCAGGCACCCAAAACGCTGCACTCTCTGCACCAGCGAGGCAACGCAGTTTCTTTTGTGACCCCGAATCCTGATTGAACTGATTTTTCGACCATGCTCAACAAATCACCGGTCAGAATATTTCCCAGCTTATACTGCGGGTACACGCAGTGGTCACAGGCATAGACATCGCCGTTATGTTCAATCACGACAGAACGGCCGCACTGTTTTGAATGGATACAGACCGGCGACGGATTGCCGATCCAGGCATTCAGCGCCCACTCAAAATTCATGACAAAAACCTCGCCGACATCATTGCGAACCCATTCTTCATAGATTGCAATCAGAAAATCGCCGTACTCTTCCGGAATCACCGTCCATTCAGTAACCTCTGTGTTTTGTTCTTTTCTATCCAGTGCCGCAGGACCGGCAAGACGCAGTCCGTACTGTTTTGAACTTCCGTCGGGCACACGCTCGATAATCGGAAAAAACTGTATGAATTTAACCCCTTCCTTTTTAAGAAAATGATAAACCTCCAGCGGCTGTCTGGCCGTATTGCGCGCAACGCAGGCCATCACGTTGTACTCAACCCCATGCTTCTGGAGAAGCTTCAGACCCGCCATCGCCTTATCGAATGTGCCGTTGCCTCCGTGGTCACGGCGGTATCGGTCATGAATTTCTTTCGGACCGTCAATGCTTATCCCAACCAGAAAATTATGTTTCTTAAGAAAAGCACACCACTCGTCGGTCAGCAGCGTTCCATTGGTCTGCAGCGAATTGGTTATAGTTTTTTGTGTTGCAAAAGGCTTTTGCAGTGCAATTACTTTTTTGAAAAAATCTATTCCTAAAAGCGTGGGTTCACCTCCCTGCCAGACAAATTCTACTTCCGGCGTGGGCTGAGACGCAATGTATTTTGTAATGAAGGCGGAAAGAACCGTATCATTCATCCGGTAATTTTCACCTTCACCAAACAGCGCCTGTTTCTCAAGATAAAAGCAATAATCGCAATTAAGATTACAGGCCGGCCCAATGGGCTTAGCTACTACATGAATGCCCTGGGCGATGCATTCTTTATCCGCCCCCAAACTTGTTTGGTCAGCTGCCATATGAACAACTATTTTACCCTCTATCCAATAAGAAATCAGCAGGAAAAGGGTTTAACCCTTTTCCTGCTGATAAGTGCATATCGCTTAATCCAAAGCGTCTTTTTGTGCGCCGCCTTACTCTCATCCCATCGCGGCCTGTTCATATAGTTAATCTCTGGAGAACGCAGCCTGCGCCTCTTTCTCGAGGTCGGAGTACTGCGCCTTTTCGGTGGTGATGCCGACCCCCAGAATCTTGCCGCCCTGGAATTTCCCCGGCGTGGTGTAGCGCTGGCTGACAGGGTCGCCCGTTTGGTAACCGACACGCTGCCCGCCGCCCAACCCGAACTTGCCGGTCTGGGTCCTCATCGGGCCTTGCGCCACCATCTTGTCGTTGACGTAGAGCTTGGTGGTGCCAATGGATTCGTGGTACTGCCCCGCTTTTTCCCGGATGAACTCCATTCCGAGGGTGTACTTGCCGGGCTTCAGGCGAGGCGAGACCAACTCCTGCTCTGGTTTGATGCCAAGGAAGTTATAGACGTAATAGAACTTCATGTCCTTGATGAACAGCGTGTGACCGCCGAAGCGCGAACCCATCTCGAAAATGATGCCGTTGCAGCTTCCGTCGGTGATCTCTACATCGGCGAGAATCTTGTAGGAACGTCCGCGAATGTTGGCCGCTACGCTTTCGGGCACTGGCGCCGTATCAGGATAGTAAACGTTGCGCTCGCGGGGAGGTTCTTCCGAAGGACGTTCAAGGCCGAGTACTTCCAAAGCTGAGCGGTCATCGAGCGGCAGCACTAAATTCTTGTCAGCCTCTTCGAACCATGCCTTGATAAGCGCGGCAAGTTTATCAGGATTTTCCTTAGCAAGATTATTCGCCTCGGCACGGTCGGTATCTACATGATAGAGTTCCCACTGATCCTGATCGAAATGTCCCTTGCCGACAATCGGCGCGTGGAGGGCCACGGCCTTCCAGCCGTCCTCCCAAATCGCGCGGGTGCCGAGCATGGCGTAATATTGGCGATGCTTTTGGGTCGGCGCATCGGGCGTGGCGTCGAAGGTGTAGCGCATGGAGACGCCGGAGAGCGGATACTGCTCGACGCCTCTATATACTTTAGGCATCTCCAACCCGCAAATTTCAAGGATAGTCGGAACGATATCTACAGAATGATGATACTGATTGCGTACCTCGCCACGAGCCTTGATACCCTTGGGCCACGAAATAACGAGCGGATCACAGGTGCCGCCGGCATATTCGGAATAGCGTTTGAACATCTTATACGGCGCAGAGAACGCGGCGGCCCACCCTGTGGGATAATGCTCGTAGGTGTCCGGACCGCCGAGCTTGTTGAGCAGCTTCATGTTCTCGGCCAGATCATCCGGGTAGCCGTTGAAGAACTTGTTTTCGTTAACCGAACCGTTGGGCGTACCTTCACCGGACGCGCCGTTATCTGCCGCATAAAAGATAATGGTATTGTCAAGCTGGTTGGTTTTCTCCAGGTATTCAATGATGCGGCCGACCTGGACGTCCGTGTACTCAGAAAATCCGGCAAAGACTTCAGCTAAGCGAGAGAAGAGCTTCTTCTCTTCGGGCTTCAGCGAGTCCCAGGGTCGCACGAAGTCCGCCGGGTTCGCGATATTGGGCGGCAGAGGATTAAACTCGGTCAAATCGGTGTCCTTGGGTATAACGCCCTTGGCAATCATGCGGGGCAAGACCCACTTGCGATAAGCATCATAGCCGTCGTCGAACTTCCCCTTGTATTTGTCAATGTATTCCTGCGGGGCTTGATGCGGCGCGTGGTTAGCGCCAGGGCAGAACCACATGAACCAGGGCTTTGAGGGGTTGCTGGATTTCTGGTCGCGGATCATGCCGATGGCATGGTCGGCCAGGTCTTTCGAGAGATGATAGCCCTTTTCCGGGCCGTACGGCGGTTCGATGAAGCGATTGTCTTCGACGAGATCGGGATACCATTGACTGGTCTCGCCGCCAAGGAAGCCGTAGAAGCGGTCAAAGCCCATCTGAAGCGGCCATTGTTTGCGGCTCGCACCTGAGGCGCTATCCTGTTCGGGGACATTGTGATTCTTGCCTAACCAGAAAGTGCTCCAGCCGTTGTCTTGCAGTATCTGCGGCAGCGTAGCGCACTGCGCCGGGATTCGACCGTGCTGGCCGGGGAATCCGTTGGCCGCCTCGGTGATGGCAGCCATGCCGTTGAGGTGGTGGTTGCGACCAGTGAGGATTGTGGAGCGAGTCGGCGAACTTAGAGCGCAAGTGTGCCATTGCGTATAAGTCAACCCTCTGGCCGCAAGTTTATCCAAAGTCGGCATGTTAATGCGGCCGCCGTAGGTAGACCACGCCGCCTGACCGGTATCATCGTACAAAATAAACAGAATATTAGGAGCGCCCGCAGGGGCTTTCTTTGGGGTGTAAGGTCCCCAGTCAGGAACAGAATCGCGGACATCAAGCTTGATGGTGCCCTTGAAATCCTTCGGCGTAATGGATGACGGTTGTGCTTGTTCCGCCCCCCTCGACGGTGAAGCAATCGCACCTGCTCCCAGGGCAACCGCTGTCCCTACACCTAATGAAGACCATATCTTCAGTTTGGTAAATTTTTCTTTCCACATAAAATTATCTCCTTTATTTTTTTTTGCTTCATCCCCTGTTTATCTTCTTAAAAATACAATATCGAATTTTTGATTGATAGCCGCCTGATAATATATCCCGCTTAGCCGGTCTGTCTGCTGGTCGTAAGTTAAATCATATGTACAGCCCGGATACCCGGCATCACGAAGCTCAAGAAACAGTTTAACCTTATTGCCCTTGAAAGCAATCTTTGCCTGGGCAACATTAATCGGATTTGGATTGTAGTACTCCGCCTGCACTCGACCATCTGAGTTGATATCGCGGATGCTGATAATGTAACCGCCGTCAGGTCGAATCCAGTTGCCAATTAGTTTTGTGTAATCAGCCCGCGCTTGCCTGCCCACTCTCTGGGACAAAACTCCGGCAGCGGCAGCAATCACAACAATCAAACCAATTAGAACGGCAAGCAGCTTCAACCGCCTTGTTCCCGGCTTTTGTCGGTTCGTTGTTTCCGTAGGACTGTTCTTATGCCTCTCATGATTCATAAAGTTCAAATCATTCACTTTCTTCCACAAACTCTGTTCTTAATTTAGACATCACTTTCTGCTATGACTCCTGCGCGCGGCGAGTACGACCAAACCGCACCCCAATAATTTGTTTTTCCACGCCTGTTCCATTACGTTTCTCCTTAAAAAAATTTCATCTTATTTACTATAGTAAACACTCTATTGTTTTGTGGGCATTACGTCTTTACTTCGGAAACAGCAACTGTATCTGGAATCGCAAAGACCAGTCGGGGCCATCGTCAGGATGCACGACGTTTGAAAATGCCTGTAACTGGAAATTAACCGGCATCTTTCCAACTTTGAGCAATCTGCCGAAGCCGCCGCCGAGTGGAACCGTCCATTTTTGTCCGCTGTCCGCCTCCCAATCAGCAGTGATTATTGGCGAAGAGCAAATATACCACCCCTTGGACAGATTATAGTTTGCAAACGGCTGAAGCAGAAACGCGTTGACTCTCGATCCACCATGGCCTGGGCCGGCAAAAGACCATTGATTATTCGCCAGTGCACCCACTACCCAGTGGCCTTGCATCGTCAGTAAGACCACTGCCGGGCCGGCAGACCACCTGTCAGAGCCAAGCAAATCATCAGTTGCAGTCGGAATAGTAAACGTCGGGCCGACACCCCATATCAACTCACCAGGCTTGGTGACGGGAGAGAAGAAAAACGTCGGATTGATGTCGCCCAGCCCTGCGGCGCTGTCCATACCCGGAAATAAAGACGGCTGGCTGGTAATCGGAATGATGGTGCGGGTAATCAGGTTCCATTCATCATTGAGCTTAAACGGTATCACGGGCTGAATGTTAAGATTGTATATCGTTTTGTCTTTTGCCCCTGCGTTAAAATACATATTATTCTGAAAAGGCAGACTAATCATGTCCGCAATTGGGTTTTGGGCCATTTTGGCCAGCGCGTCTGTATCTTCATCTGTCCCGGCTTCCTCCGCTGCGAGTGTCACGACCGGGCTAAACAGGATAGCCGCAAGCACAGCCAAACCGCACCCCAATAATTTATTTTCCCACGCCTGTTTCATCGTGTTTCTCCTTTTTAAAAAAATATTATTTAAATGCGTACCGGAGTACTCCCACCGATATTATTTCATTCATCAGAAATCCATTTTAACCCTGAATCCTGCAACATAAGCCGTATCAACCCGTTCATCGCTCGGCTCAATTATTTGAAAATCAGGCGTTATGTGCAGCCATGGTTTGACTTCTATATTGTAGAACATTTCCACTCCCTGCGTGTCTCCGAAGTTTCGCTCTATAATACTGTTGAATTCGTTTGAAAGCTGAACGTAAAAATAGCCAATCCCGTAGGTATCATTATCTCGCCCGTCAATAATGCCCTTGCCGCCCAGACCGACACTATAAAAGTTCGCAACGGGGCTTGTTTTGTCGTCAGCAGTGCCTAATCGTGAGAAGATTCCGAATCCCTGTGTTTCGTCTTCTTTTTCGGTATAAAGATATTGATGCATATTGTACATGAGGCTCCATGAATCTTCCTCTTTCTCAAACGTTCCCGACAAACCCTCAAGCAGAAGCCGGGGATCCTGACCCAGCAGCGCGTAATCCTTGGTGCCATAGCTGCCGCTGAACGTATGGCTGCCCGACTGGTTAAAAAATCTTGTCGGTTGGTGATATGCGCCGATAAATGTCTGTCCGTTATCAAAATCCTTTCCAAAGCCGCTTGTATTCGGCTGGCCATCGGCACCGAGTACAATAAATGAAAGAATGGCCGGGTCTTTGGCCAGTGCATCGGGAAAGAAAACCACCGCTCCCGCTCCTAAAGCTGAGTACGGGATGGTGCGTATGCTGACTGGATTAAAGATAAAGTTCTCGTGCATAAAATTGGTCTTGCCGCGACCCCCGGCAAATATATTGTCATCGCCTTCAATCGTGTTGAGCTTCCCCATAAATACCGCAAAGCTTGTCGAGAGGAATTGCGTAAACTTAACTTGAGAAACATTGATATTGTGGTAACCGGGCAGCGGGAACAGTCCATCATTATTTACACCCAATATAGCGCCGGTATCTTCGTTGACAAATTCTCCGAACTGATGCTCAGCAATGACGTCCACAAATGCTCCCTCCCAGAGTCCCATTTTCTGGAAATCAAATTTGAACCTGTAAAACATCGAGCCGCCGTACTTCCAGCTCTGATTTGTCCCGCCATCCAGTACGCCCTGGTAGCTCTGAACGGAATCAATGTCAATGGTGATTCCTTTATCGGCAAGTTTTGTACGCTCGCCCCACCAGTCGCCCGTTAATTTGGTGCCGCTGAAATCCGGGGCCGCTTCAGCATAAGCACTCGCGACAATACAA
>JBFZBL010000271.1:0-6175 GCA_041308485.1 Phycisphaerae bacterium
TTGCCAGACAGATACAATCAAATCTCTTTTTAAGGTATCGTGCGGAAATATCCTCTCCGACATTTACACCTGTTTGAAACTCGACACCTTCGGCTGTTAACTGCTCTAATCTGCGGTCGATGATGTTTTTGGCAAGTTTAAAGTCAGGGATGCCGTATCGCAGCAGTCCTCCAATTAGCCTATCTTTTTCAAAGACAATCACACTGTGTCCGGCTCGTGCCAATTGTTGAGCAGTTGCCAAACCAGCAGGCCCGGAGCCAATTACCGCAACCCGTTTTCCGGTTTTTTGTTTAGCGGGCAATGGTTTAATCCAGCCTTCTTTGAAACCGCGTTCAACGATTTGAAACTCAATGTGTCTAATCAAAACTGGTTCATCGTTAATAGAAAGTGTACATGCTGTCTCACAAGGAGCGGGGCATACTCGGCCTGTGATTTCAGGGAAATTGTTAGTCGAATGAAGCATCCGGCAGGCTTGCTCCCATTTGTCTTCATACACAAGTTCGTTTATATCAGGTATAGAATTTTTAAGCGGACAGCCTACACCATGACAAAACGGTATTCCGCAGTCCATGCACCTTGCTGTCTGCTGATGAATCTGCTCAGGAGTGAGCGGCAGGTCAAGTTCGGTGAAATCATGTATTCTTTCCTCGACCAGCCGATGACCGACTTCCCGGCGTTTATATTTTAAAAACCCTTTTACCTCGCCCATTGAAACACCTCTTCGGTTGCCGGTATTGTTTCAGTATCACGCTGCTGTGCGGCGCGCATCTTTTCGAGTGCCTTGCGGTAATCTATCGGGACAACCTTTACAAATTTCCCCACCATATCAGGCCACGCGCCCAGTAGGTATTGTGCACGTGTGCTGCCAGTCCACTTTAGATGCTGCTGGATCAAGTCGTGCAACAAATTTTTGTCTTCTTCTTTCCAAACACTTTCCAGCTCGACCATATCAAGGTTACACATCGTATCGAACAGTTGTACATCATCAAGCACGTAAGCAAGGCCGCCGCTCATACCTGCCGCAAAATTACAACCTGTTTTTCCAAGCACCACGACCAGGCCGCCTGTCATATATTCACAACAATGGTCCCCAACTCCCTCGACAACAGCGGTTACTCCGCTGTTTCGCACACAGAATCGCTCTCCCGCCATACCATTTATAAAAACTTCGCCTGATGTGGCACCGTAAAGTACGGTATTGCCTACAATGATATTTTCGTGACTGATAAACGGGGAACCGTCTGGTGTTTTGACAACAATTCTGCCACCGGAAAGACCTTTACCGAGATAATCATTACTTTCTCCGAGTAGCTTTAGTGTTACGCCTGGTGCAAGAAATGCACCGAAACTCTGTCCTGCGGAGCCTCGCAAGACAACTTGCAGCGTGTCATCAGGAAGACCTTTTTCGCCGTATTTCTGAATAATTTTATTACTTAGGATCGCTCCGATTGTCCGGTTTATATTTCGGACCGGCATTTCTATAATGGTTCGCTCCTGCCGCTCAATCGCTGGTCTGGCTTTTTCCAGAATTTGCCAATCAAGATGGTCACCGAGCTTGTCGGCTTGTGAATTAGTATGTTTCTTTCCATTTCCATTGCAGTTTTCAGGCTGATGAAAGATAGCAGAAAAATCCAGCCCCTTTGCCTTCCAGTGGTCGATTGCTCTGCGGGTTTGAAGCATATCTACTCTGCCAACCATCTCCTCAAGTTTCTTAAATCCGAGCTGTGCCATAATTTGGCGTACTTCTTCTGCAACAAAATACATAAATCGTTCAATATATTCCGGCTTGCCGGCAAAACGCTTCCTCAGTTCTGAATCTTGGGTGCCGATTCCGAAAGGACAGGCTCCTTCATGGCATTTACGCAATAATGTACAGCCGAGCGTTACCAGTGCAGCGGTACCGAAGCCGAATCTTTCTGCTCCTAATAAGGCCGCAATAACAACATCTCTACCTGTCTTGAGCTGGCCGTCTGTCTGAACCCTAATTCGGTCCCTCAGATTGTTCATTACCAGAACCTGTTGAGTCTCAGCTAAGCCCAACTCCCACGGACAGCCGGTATGTTTGATTGATGAGAGCGGACTTGCACCGGTACCTCCATCGTGGCCGCTGATAAGAACCTCATCGGCATTGCCTTTGGCAACACCGGCAGCGATTGTGCCGACTCCAACTTCAGCAACGAGCTTGACCGATACTTTCACTGCCGGATTGCCGCACTTGAGGTCGTATATCAACTGTGCCAGGTCCTCGATCGAGTATATATCGTGGTGTGGCGGCGGTGAAATAAGAGTTACACCTGGCGTTGAGTATCTCATTTTTGCGATTTCTTCTGTTACTTTGTGTCCTGGCAATTGACCGCCTTCGCCTGGTTTTGCCCCCTGAGCTATCTTTATCTGAAGTTCTTTTGCGTGAGCCAGATAATTAATTGTCACACCAAATCTTCCGCTGGCGACCTGTTTGATAGCACAATTCTTTGAATCGCCGTTAGCTTCGGGTAAATAGCGAGAAGGGTTTTCGCCGCCTTCACCGGTATTACTCATTGCTCCTATACGATTCATAGCAATAGCCAAGCATTCGTGTGCTTCTTTGCTGATTGAACCGTGGCTCATTGCACCGGTGCAGAATCTCTTGACTATTTCGCCGGCCGGCTCGACCTGATCAATCGGTATTGGTTTGCCGTCAACAAATTCAAAAAGTCCACGTAAAGTGTATAGTTTTTGAGCCTGCTGATTTACCGCATTTGCATAATCATCATAAGCCCGACTGTCTGCGTATTTGACTGCATGTTGCAATCGTGCTATCGTTGTCGGGTTCCAAAGATGCTCTTCCCCGTTATGTCTGAAATGATATTCACCACCAAAATCTAATTCAAGCAGCCCGCAGGGTCGCTGCTCGAAAGCGGTTTTATGACGAAAAACTGCTTCTTGTGCTATTTCTGTCAGACCAACTCCGCCGATCCGCGAACTTGTCCCGGTAAAGTACTCATTTATGAAAGAACGATTCAACCCGATGGCCTCGAAAAGCTGAGCTCCTGTGTAGCTGCGTAAGGTTGAAATTCCCATTTTGCTCATTGTCTTTAGAATGCCTTTTTTAACCGCGGCAATATAGTTGTCCGCTATCTGTGAGGATTCCACATCTTTAAGAAGCCGGCCTTCTTGTTGAAGATAGTCGAGTGTTTCGAATGCTAAATATGGATTTATCGCATTAGCACCGAAGCCGCATAAAAGGCAAAAGTGCATCACTTCTCGCGGCTCACCACTTTCAACAATCAATCCAACTTCGCCGCGTAAACCACGATTAAGCAATCCATGATGAATCGCAGCCGTTGCCAGAAGCGATGGAATCGGAGCCGTTGTTTCTGAGACCCAGCGATCACTGATTATTATCAGCGAGGCTCCTTCCTTGATAGCCTGTTGGGCGGAATCGACCAGTTCGCTCAGTGCCTGTCGCAGACCACCAGTAATATCAGGAACACTAATATCAAATACCGACGAGACGCTAACTGCTTTAAGGTCTTGCCTTTTTGCGTTCAGCAACCGCTCAATATCTTCATTGGTCAGGATTGGATGTGGCAGTTTCAACTGTCGGCAGTGTTCAGGCGTTTCGGTAAGGATATTTGGTTTTTTGCCCACGAAATTCATCAGGCTCATAACCCGACCTTCGCGCAAGGGGTCTATCGCTGGATTTGTAACCTGGGCAAAGAGCTGTTTGAAATAGTTAAACAGTAGTTTCGGCTTATCAGAAAGTACCGCCAAAGGTGTATCGTTACCCATAGACCCGACTGGTTCCTGGGCGTTTAAGGCCATCGGCAGCAAAATCATTTTCAACTCTTCACGGCAATAACCAAATAATCGCAGTCTCTGGGCTAATGTTTCTGTATCAGTGTGCACCAGTTTCGGCACATCAAAAAAACCGTGGAGCTCTATTTTATTTTGATCCAGCCATCTTCTGTAAGGTTTCTGTCGGGCAATCTTGCTTTTTATCTCATTGTCGGAAATTATCCGCCCCTCGACCGTATCAACCAGGAACATGTGGCCGGGCTTGAGACGTCCTTTTCTCTGGATTTTTTCCGGAGGGAACTGTACGACGCCGGCTTCACTGGCCATAACAACCAAACCATCAGTCGTTGCCAGCCAGCGACAGGGTCTCAGGCCATTACGGTCGAGTGTTCCGCCAACAATACGACCATCGGTAAACACCATCGCTGCAGGACCATCCCACGGCTCCATTATAGAAGCATGATATTCATAGAATGCACGTTTGTCCGTGCTGATATGATAACTTGCACCGAACGCCTCCGGGATCATCATCATTATAGAATGTGGCATACTCCTGCCGGCACGAACCAGCAGTTCGAGTACATTATCAAAACAGGCAGAGTCGCTTGCCTCGGGAGTTAGAATTGGAAATACGTCACTGATGTTATCGCCGAATACTTCACTGGACATCTTCATCTGACGAGCCTGCGTCCAGTTTCGATTACCGCTGAGTGTGTTTATCTCTCCGTTATGAGCTATGCACCGCAGCGGCTGAGCCAGTTGCCAGCTTGGGAATGTATTAGTGCTGTACCGCTGATGGACGATGGCAAGGGCAGAAATCAGGCGTTCATCCGCGAGGTCGGGATAATAGGCAAACAATTGCCAAGCCATAAACATTCCCTTGTAACAGATGGTCCGACAGGACAACGATGACACATAGAAATCATTGCCTTCCTGACCAAATTGCTTCCTGACAAGCTTTTCTGCCCGTTTACGGGCCAGATATAATCGTAGTTCCAGCAGTTCATCTTCCAATCCTGCCCCATCCACAAATATTTGTCTTATAGCCGGTTCAGCCTCAAGAGCAATCTTGCCCAGGCAATCATTTGAAGTAGGCACATTGCGCCAACCCAATACTTTCATGCCATAGTGCCTGACTGAATCCTCAAGAACCTTGTTGCATTTGTTGTTCAGTTCCTGGTCCGGCGATCCGAATACCATGCCGACTCCATACTTAGGTGCCGACGGTAGGGAAAAACCTAAACTTTTGCACTCAGCAGTGAAAAACTCGTGAGGAATCTGAAAGAGAATCCCAGCCCCGTCACCTGTAATCTCATCGGCGCCGGCTGCTCCACGATGATGCAAATTGACCAGTATTTCTTTGCCGTACTCGATAATAGAATGGTTGCGTTCGCCGTTAATATTTACAACTGCACCAATCCCGCAGCCGTCGTGCTCGCGACGAGATTCGTATAAGCCCGTGTTTTTATTAGAACGCGTCATTTAACACCTAAGCATAGACTCAGTTATTTTTTAATAAAGAAAAATTGGATGAGAATCAGGGTTCTTCCCAAAGAAGGTAACATCCTCCACCTTTTCAATATATTTGCCTTTAGTCAATGCAAACAGAGTCCGCTCTATCCCAATGCCACCGCCAAAAGTGTCAGGAAAAACGGATTCCCCATTCTTATTTTTCTGTGCTATCGCCATCAAAAATGGGCCATAACCACCAAGTTCATTTATATTTTTCAGTTCGCCATCGACCAATTCAGGATGTACGGAGATTACCTTGTTGTCAATCAAACGTTCGATAATCGGTTCATAGAGCCATTCTCTTATAGCCCCTGATAATACTTCATAAGTATCACCATACTTACCTGTATCACGCTGAATAGACTGAGCACAGATGTCATAATTGTAAATCATATCTGAAGTAAAATTGGCAATGGGTATTTTAGAACCATCCGGCTTCAAATAAGGGTAGATAAGATCATAGTTTTCTCTCATAAGGCCTGTAACCCAGAAAAACTGCGAACCAGCTTCTCGTCCCAGTTTAGATTCAAAATCACGGGCACCATATTTCGCTACAGCTTCATCTTTTCTAAATCGTGGAAAAGGTGACTTCGGCACTTCGATGGCAACACCAAGGGCTTTAAAGTTTTCCTCATTTTTATCAGCTACAGCACTGATGGCGTGGATAACGAGTTCTTCAAAAAAGGTAAGTGCCCTTTCAGTATCGTCTTTGAGAACATCTTTTACCTTTTTGGTATTGTTCAGATACTCGTCGAGTGTAATACCACGGTTACGCCGTAGTTCGATATCCATTTGTGAAAAGTCTGCCAGATACTTGCCTCGCTGCAGACCTGTCGGACTCTCGATCTCCAGACGGATATTGGGTGAATCAACAAAAATGCCTTTC
>JBFZBL010000272.1:0-14437 GCA_041308485.1 Phycisphaerae bacterium
TTGCAGTCGATGGCACAACCCATGCCCGAAAGGGAAATGCAGTAATTGAAAAGACATCCTTGAATAACCATACTGGCTTTATCACATTTTATGGCGCTGCCGATGCCGTCGCACCATAGTGTCATGCCAAACCCATCAATAGTACAGTTGGCGTTATTCTCGGTGTTAAGTACGAAACCATATTCGACACCAAAAATGGTACATTGCGAAGGGCCGTTTTGAGATTTGATAGTTATAGACTTGCCTTGCAGGTTGATTTCAGGGTCAGCCAGATAACTGCCATCGCGGACTTCAATTATGTCTTCATTATTAGCGACATCGATTGCCGCTTGTATGGTGTTGAAATCGGCGGGGCCGTCGTCATCGACTGTAATGGTTCTGGCCCAACAGGGAACTGCCAGGACAATCAATGCAAACGCAAAAAACCTGTGCATAAAAAGGCCTCCTTTTTGATTCTTATTATTGATTTATCGGCAGGATGCGACGAATTGTTTTAGAGAAAAGGTAAGGGTGTTACTGATTGAGCTTTTGGAGAATCATTTCCACCGAAACGCCCGTGATTTGGATAGTTTTAACGGGTGAAGTATGGCCGGAGGTTATAGTAACCATATTTCTTTTTACGCCTAACGTCTCGGCTAAAAATTCGACGAGCGATTCGTTGGCTTTGCCTTTTTCCGGAGCAGCCGCGAGTTTAACCTTAAGCATACCCCCTAATATGCCCGCGACTGCTGTTTTGCTCGAACGGGGAACTACTTTGACTGAGAAGATGACCGCATTAGCCGATTGCTGTATTTTCAACTGCTCCATATTGCGGCCTATTCCGTTCGTTCGCGGAGGTTTGCGCCGATGGCGAGCTGAACGTATTTTTCAATCTGCTCGGCCAGCTCATTAAGCGAAGACAGCTTGAAATCCTCGTAATGCCCCTCAACGAATTGGCCGTTAAGGGCCTTCTTGGAAATCTGGACACGGATAATCGGCGGCTGCGAGCCGGTCTTTGTAAAGTCGCTGTTTTTGTGCTCGGTCAGCTCGACCCGCCAGTCCTCGCTGATAAAAAGCAGGCATATGCCCGTAAATACGGCCGTCGGGAAATACTCATTTAATAATTTCAGCGTTTCCATCGCTGACTATTATACACCACCGCATAGCGGGGGCAATGAATATCAGCTGATTTGTATGCTCAGGTACTGAGGCAGACCCATCTGCTGAATCTGGGCCTGCTGTGCCTCAATTTCATCGACGTGGCCGTCCTCATCCTTCAAAATCGAATCGAGAAGCTCTTTGGTGGCATTATCGCTGACATCCGCGGCAAGTTTAATGGCCGCGTTATAAGCCTTGATCGCGCCCATTTCCGCAGCATGGTCATTGTTGAATTGCTTTGGCACGTCAGCGCCGATGTGAATGTCGCTGAGCTTGCTGACTATAGGCGTGCCTTCGAGGAAGAGTATGCGCCCGATGAGTTTCTCGGCGTGTTTCATTTCTGTTATTGCCCTTGCCTGTATCATTTTTCCCAGCTTTATATAGCCCCAGTCCTCGGCCATTTCGGCGTGAACCATATACTGGTTAATTGCCCCCAGCTCATCAGCGAGCAAGCCGTTGAGTGATTGAAGTAATTTTGCATTGCCTTTCATTTTAGTAACCCCTTTCCTGAATCAAAAAGTAATATCCCGCTTTCATACCTTACAGCCGCACTCTAAAAAAGAGCAGTTTCCACCGGATAAATTAACGTTCTGTCACTCATCCGTCAAGTGGCTAAAATGCCGATTGATATTTATCGTTTTTTAGGTGGTATCAGGGCTTCCAGTAACGGCTTTTGGAATGAGAGCGTATTGGGGTCACAAATGCCGAAGTATGGGCCGCAGAAATCCCAGTATGTGAAGCTAAAGCCCCGTTCAATCGCCGTATCGGCGACGAATTTTGTCCAGCGAACGCGGGAATCCATATCGGCCTTATTGACCGCGCCGAACTCACCTATGAAAAACGGGCGTTTGTTCTCTTTAGCCCACGCGGCGGCGGCGTTAAAGTCATTTGCTATCATTTGTTTTTCCGCGTCGGTCCCCGTCCATTTGGTGCCGAGCCATGCGTTGGAATCAGGCGCCCAGTGAGCGCCCTGATGGGTAAATTCGTACGGCAGATAGTAGTGTGCGGTAGCGATGATGTTGGGGTCATCTTTAGGCAGTTCGAGTGTGTTGAGCATGCGGATGTCGTTGTAGTTGGCGGGGCCGAACACAATAGTCCTGTCCGGGTTTGACCGGCGAATTACGGCGTGCACTTCTTTAAGAAGCTTGTTCCACTCGCCGGCAGTCAGATTATCATGCGGCTCATTGAGCGGCTCGAAGATGACAACAAAGGGGTAGTCCTTGTATCGTTCCGCGATTTGCTGCCAGATGGCAAGATACCTTTCCTTGTGGCCCGCGGGGTCTTTATAAAGCTCGTTGTAGTGATGCATAGTGACGATAACAATTACTTCCCGCTGCATTGCCTGGTATATTACCCAGTCGATTCTTTTGAAGAAGTCAGGGTCGATTGTATAAGGTTTTTCGGTTAGTGCGTGGGTGGACCAGCATATGGGGATCCGGAATGAAGTAAACCAGGCTTCTCTTGCGATGTTAAAATAGCTCACTTTGATGGAGGAGCCCCAGTCGCCCTCTTTCGGCGCCTCGAGGGCGTTGCCGAAGTTGATTCCGCGATTTATGATTTTATTTATTTCGAACGCGTTGGGCTCGCCTGCTGCTGCACCGGCGATTGCCAGTGAAGCAATAATAACACTCAACAGCTTTACCATGAAATCAACTCCTCACTTAGATTTCTGTGGAACGACTGATTCCAAAAGTTCTTTGCGCCAGGATTTGGTCTGCTGGTCATACAGTCCGAAGACGGAGCAGAATTCCCAGTATGATATGCTGAAACCACGTGATATTGCCGCATCGGCTACGCATTTGGTCCAGCGGACGCGGGATTCCATGTCCACTTTTTCATAAGTGCCGAACTCGCTGAGGCAAATCGGGCGATTGTTCTTTTTTGACCATTCTGCGGCGATGTCGAAATTTTTCGCTATTTGCTGCTTTTCTTCTTCCGTGCCTGTCCATTTTGTGCCCAGCCATTTTTCGGAACCCTGTACCCAGCCGGCGCCCTGATGAGTAAATTCAGACGGCAGAAAATAATGAACGTCGACGATTATGTTGGAATCGTCTTTAGGCAGCTCGAGAAGCTCCAGATTATCAATGAGGTAAAAACCTCCCGGGCCGATGACGACTGTTCTATGAGGGTTAGACCGGCGAATAATGGTCAAGGCCTCTTTTGTGAGTGAATTCCAGTTAGCGGCGTTGAGTTTGCCCAATCTTTCGCTGAGCGGCTCAAATATGAGCGTATCCGGGTAATCCTTGTATCGCTCCGCAATCTGTTTCCATATAGACAGGAATTTGTCTTTTTGTCCGTCGGGGTCGGCGTAAAGTTCCTCGTAATGGTGAGTAAAAAGCACGACAAGAAGATTTCGCGACAGCGAATTTTTTATCGCCCAGTCAACTCTTTTTAAAAAATTCGGGTCGATTGTGTAGGACGGTTCGTTTGCAGCGTGTGCGTTCCAGCGGACAGCAAGACGAATCGAATTGAAGCCCGCGTCTTTGATTATCTGAAAATATTCCTCCTGCAAAGTGACACCCCATTCGCCTTCTTGTTTAGGCGAATCGAGCGCGCCGCCGATATTTATGCCGCGACCAAGCATTTTGTTGATTTTAAACGCATTTGGTTCCTCGGCGGCCAAACAGATGGACGCCAGCGAAACGATAATAACCGCTGACAGTTTCACCATAATAAACAAATCCTTATTTTTGTTTCGGTGGAATAAGCGCTTCGAGAAGCGGTTTTATCCATGTATTGGTCTGCACGTCGTAAACCGCAAAATCGGAGTCAAACTGCCAGTAATGAAAGCTGAAACCTCGTTCAACTGCGGCATCGGCGAAGAATTTGGTGTAGCGCGCACGTGAATCCATATCGGCTTTATTGAAGGAGCCGAACTCGCCGAGGTTAATCGGGCGATTATTCTGCTTTGACCATGCAACCGCTATATCGAATTTGTTCGTTACGGCCTTCTTTTGGCTGTCGGTTCCTGTCCATTTTGTCCCCAGCCAGGCATTTGAGTCATGGTCTGTTACCCATGATGCGCCCTGATGAGTAAATTCAAGCGGGTCATAACAGTGAACCGAAACGATAATGTTGCGTTCGTCTTTTGGAATTTCAAGCCACTTGAGATTGTCGATGGTATTGGACCAGGCAGAAGCTATGACAATTACCCTGTCCGGATTAGATTTGCGAATGACGGTGATTGCCTGTTTGAGCAGTGAATTCCATTCTTTTGTACCAAGTTTGCCTGTCGGCTCGTTGAGCGGCTCAAGAATTAGTATCTCGGGATAATCCTTGTAATGCTCCGCAATCTGCTCCCATAACGCCAGAAACCTTTCCCTGTGAGTGTTTGGGTCGCTGAAAAGTTCGAGATAATGATGGACGTTGAGCATTACCGGCAGTTTGCGCGACAGGGCGCAGTTGACCGCCCAGTCCACTCGTTTCATAAAGTTGGGGTCGATTGTGTAGGGCGATTCTTTCAAAGCATGTGCCGACCAGCGGACAGGTATGCGTACCGAATCGAAGCCGGCGTCTTTTGCCGCCTGAAAATATTTTTCTTCGAGTGTAAAACCCCATTCGCCTTCACTCGGTGCGTCGAGGGCGTTGCCCATATTGACGCCCCGGCCTAAAAGCTGGTTCATCTTGAAGGCATCTATTTTTGGATGTTGCGTATTAGGTTCGGTAGCCATAGTAAATCCAACTCCAGTTATAGTTAATGCTATTGCGATAAGTACGACCAATCCTGTAGCTTTCCGCATAATTTCTTTCTCCATTGATATATATATGGTTCAATTCACTGTTTCGGCGGTATCAATGCATCGAGCAGGGGCTTGCGCCAGCTTTTTGTTTCAGGGTCATACAATCCAAAATTTACGTGGCAGAATTCCCAGTACATTAAGCTCATGCCGCGTTCGGCCGCGGTATCAGCGATGAATTTTGTCCAGCGGGCACGCGACTCCATATCGGCTTTATAGAAAGAGCCGAATTCGCCTAAGTTAATCGGGCGATTATTTTTCTTACCCCATGCCGCACCGATGTCAAATATGTCGGTCATCAATTTCTTCTCTTCGGCTGTGCCTGTCCATTTTGTGCCCGGCCATTTAGTGTAATCGTTGTCGCCGTTCGAGTTGAGGTCCTGACCAATGAATTTCATTTCTTCAACAGACCTGGCAACTTTTTCGGGTGTTATCCATTGCGATCCCTGATGGGTGAATGCGTGCGGAAAATAATGATGCACGGTGACGATAATGTTGCGGTCATTCTCAGGCAGCTCAAGGAGCTTCAGATATGTAATCCAGCTGTCGTTGGCCGCACCCACGACGATGGTCCTGTTCGGATTCGACTGCCTTATAACGGCAATTGCCTCTTTCAGCCATTCGTTCCACATCTGGGGCGTAAATGCGTCATCCGGCTCATTATAAATCTCGAGCAGCAGTGTATCAGGATAATCCTTGTAATGCTCGGCAATCTGCTTCCACAACGACATAAACCTTTCTTTGTGTGCAAGCGGCTCAGTATAAAGCTCCGAGTAATGATGCATGTTTACCATTATGGGCATATTTCTTGAAATAGACCAGTTCACAATCGTGTCAATCCGTTTGAAAAAGTCAGGGTTAATGGTGTAAGGTTTTTCAACCAGCGCATGGCCTGACCACTTGACAGGAAGACGTATTGAATTGAATCCTGCCTGTTTGATGATGTCGAAATATTCTTCTTTGATTACTACACCCCATGCGCCTTCGGTAGGCGCCTCGAGTGCGTTGCCGAAGTTCACTCCCCGGCCAAGCATCTTATTCATTTTGAATGGGTCAGGTTTGGCCGAGGCGGCATTTGGTTGGGCCGCTGTCACACAAGTTGCTCCGAACAAAACAATTCCTGATGCAATGAACACATATGGTTTTGTTATTCTCAACATTATCTTATCTCCTATGTTATTATTGTTTAGGCGGATTCGACGGGCTCACCGCAGGCGGCATAACTGCATCGAGCAGCGGCTTTACCCACGTCTTGCTTGCTCTGTCGTAAAGCATGAAATTATGAGTGAACTGCCAGTATGTGAAGCTGAATCCGTGTGCGACCGCCTCGTCAGCCACGCATTTTGTCCAGAGGACACGGGAATTCATATCCGCTGCTTCATTAGAGCCAAACTCGCCGAGATAAACCGGCCGGTTGCGAGCCTTTGCCCAGCTCGCCAGTGTATCGAAGTCCTTTTTTATCCTTCGTTTTTCTTCTTCACTGCCCGTCCATTTTGTCCCTATCCAGCTGTTTGAATCTGCGGTCCAGCTTGTGCCCTGATGTGTAAAATGATGCGGGTCGTAATAATGTATCGTTAAAATGAGATTCCTGTCATCCTCAGGCAGTGAAAGGAATCTCAGGCCGGGAATGTGATTGAAATCAATAGGCCCGATTACAACCATTCTGTTTGGATTGGTCTTGCGGACAATCGCCAGCGTCTCTTTTATCAGTGCGTTCCATTCGCTGGCTCCTATATTTTCCTGCGGCTCATTGAGCAACTCAAATATAAGCGTGTTGGGATAACCTTTGTAATGTTCCGCAAGCTGTTCCCATGTAGCGAGGAATTTCGGTTTCAGGCCGTTGGGATCACGGAAAAACTCAAAGTAGTTTTGATAGTTAATTATTACGGCCAGATTACGAGACATTGCGCTGTTTACGGCCATATCAACGCGTTTCAAAAAGTTCGGGTCAATGGTATATGGAGGCTTATCCATCGTCCGCGTAGACCAGCGGACCGTAATACGAACAGAATTAAAGCCCGCGTCTTTTATTATCTGGAAGTGCTCATCTTTTACTATCCAGCTCCACTCGTCGTCGAGTTCCACTTCCCTGTCCAGCGCATTGCCGATGTTGACGCCCCGGCCAATCAGCTTGTTGACCTCAAACGGGTCATTTAGATTTACATCCGCAGAAGCAACAAACGCACAGGTCGCCCAAATAATTGACAGTAGCGTTGTAATTAATGTTGCGGGACGGTGGAACATAAACTGTCTCCTATAGTGAATAACTGAATATGGAATATAGTTTTAACTACAGCGGGCGATGGGATTCGAACCCACGGCATTCGGCTTGGGAAGCCGACATTCTACCACTGAATTACGCCCGCATGTAAATTTGTAAGCCTAATGATAACAGGTATTTGCCCGAATCGTCAACATTTTTATGCCCTCTGATTTTTCCCTGAAATGCCGGAAAATCTTTCTTTTTCAGCGTCAGTCGAAGATAAATTGTCAAAAAGCCATAAGGTAGAGATATACTTAAAATAATGTAGTTTCAGCAATGACCGGATAGAGCATCTTGAAAAAGGTGTTATAATTACTTTATCTTGTTTGTCGGGGCATGATATGAATCAAAAGGTCCAGTGCGAGCTGTGTCCAAAGACCTGCATAATCAGTTCGGGCCAGAGCGGCGACTGCCGGGTGAGAGTCAACATAGACGGCGTTCTTCGCACGGTCGTCTATGGCTATCCGTGTTCTATTAATATAGACCCGATTGAGAAAAAGCCGTTGTTTCATTTTCTGCCGGGCACACAAATTCTCTCGCTGGCAACCGTCGGCTGCAATCTGCATTGCCTGAACTGTCAGAACTGGGAAATCTCGCAGGCCAATCCTGAGGACTCGACCGCCTCACTTGTCCCGCCCGAAGGCGTGGTCGCCCTCGCAAAGCAATATAAAAGTCCGTCAATCGCATACACCTATACCGACCCGATTGCATATTATGAATACGCATATGATACGTCCCGTCTGGGTAATCAGGCGGGCCTGCGTAACGTTCTTGTCACAGCCGGCTATTGTAATCCCAAACCATGGAAACATCTTCTTGAAGTGACCGATGCCGCCCGTGTTGACCTTAAAGGTATGAGCGATGATTTTTACCGGAAGTTTTGCTCAGGAACAGTAAGGCCTGTTCAGCAATGCCTTATAGATGCGGTCGCGATGGGTGTTCACGTTGAGGTGATAAATCTCATTATTCCGACGCTGAACGACAGCGAAAGTGATATCCGGCAATTGAGCCGCTGGATCAGGAGCAATCTCGGCAGCGATATACCACTGCATTTTTCGCGTTTTTATCCGCAGTATAAGATGCAGCACCTGCCGCCGACGCCGCTTGAGACGCTCGATTCGGCAAGGCAGATTGCGATGGAAGAGGGATTATATTATGTTTACGTAGGCAATATCCGCAGCCGGCAGGGCGAGAACACATATTGCCCCGGCTGCAAAAAACTTTTAATCGAGCGGCAGGGATACGTTGTTATGAAAAACAATCTGAAAGATGGCTGCTGTCCGGATTGCGGCAAGAAAATATACGGGGTGTGGAAATGACTCGGCGCAGTTTCCTGCAAAAAATACTGGCTGCAAGCTCAACTATCCTGGTTGCCGGCTGGGCGTTGGCTAAAACCGTTATGCCCCGCAGGTTCCTGCGGGCAAAGCCGCTGTCAAAATACCCGGGTCGGCTAAAAACCATTGCCGACATTACCTCACAAACCAAATGGAGCGGATAATATGTTTGACAATAACAGAAATCATCGCGGCATAAAGTTGACATTGTTTTTTGTTACAGCTTTTTATGTTGCCGGAAATTTGTATGCCAAATCTGTTCTGACTTCACCAATGGGGCAGATGGGCTGGCACGCCGCAGAGTCAAATGCGCTGGCTCAGCAGGTCAAGGGTTTCTTTCAACAGGCCAATGTTAAACCCAGCGATGATATAATCGCCCTTATAAATCCTCACGCGGGGTACACATACTCGGGCCAGACAGCCGCTTTTGGAGTTAAGGCCGCGAAAGCAAAATACAAGCGAATCATTGTCATTGGTCCATCGCATAAGGTTCCTATGCTGGATGTCCTCAGCGTTCCGGGAGCCGTAACTCATTATCAAACCCCTCTCGGTGAAATACCGCTTGATGATGAGTTTATAAAGAAACTCTTGCAATCACCGCTCTTTAAGGACATACCGCAGGCATACAGGAGCGAGCACAGCGTTTTGATTCAACTGCCTCTATTGCAATATCACTTCGGTGATTTTAAACTTGTGCCGATTGTGGCGGGGCAGTGCTCGCAGGCGACGATGCAGCAGGCGGCCTCAATTCTCAAATCGCTGGTTGATAAAGACACCCTCATTGTCGTAAGCTCCGATTTTACACACTACGGCCCCAACTATGATTATGTGCCCTTCGACCAGAATATACTGGAAGGGCTTAGAAAACTCGATATGGGCGCTTACAATTATATTTCAATGCTGGACAGCGCCGGCTTTTCCCAGTATTGCGATAAAACCGGCGCGACTATCTGCGGCAGGGTGCCGATTGCGATACTCCTTTCGATACTCCCGTCCGGAACAAAACCGGAATTACTCAAGTACGCCGCATCCGGCGATCTCACAGGCGACTTCACTAATTCCGTCAGTTATCTCTCTGTTGCCTTTCATGGCAGCTGGCAAAAGCAAAATCCCGTTGAACCGGCGAAAACAGATATCGCACTGACGCAGGAAGACCATAAAAAACTCTTAATGCTCGCTCGCAGGACAATCGAGTTTTATCTGCGAAAAGGAAGCGTTCCCACGCCCGAAGAATTGGTAGTGCCGGTAAGCGAGGCGATGAAGGTTCGCCGGGCGGCGTTTGTGACATTGAATAAAAATTCTGATTTAAGGGGTTGTATCGGCGAGATACTTCCAAGCCAGTCGCTGTATAAATCCGTAATTGTCAATGCGATTAACGCGGCGGTCAACGACAGGAGATTTGCACCTGTTACGAAAGATGAACTCAGCAGTATTAAAATAGAGATATCTGCTCTTACGGTGCCGCAACCCATCGTCTCGTATAATCTTATTCGATTAGGCACAGACGGCATAATCCTGAAAAAAGGTGGTTACTCGGCTTTATTTTTGCCTCAGGTTGCTCCGGAACAGAAATGGACTCTCGAAGAGACACTAACCCACTTATCCCTTAAGGCGGGATTACCTCCGTATGGCTGGAAAAAAGGCGCCACCTTCGAGGTCTTCCAGGCCGAAGTTTTTGGTGAAGAAAAATGACTGCTGCCGCACGCGGGTTTGTCATATTCGCTTACGGCTTGTTCACCATTGCCGCGCAGACGCTTGTTTTCAGAGAGTTCCTCTCTTCTTTTGAAAGCAACGATATCGCCGTAGGGATATTTTTTGCCTCGTGGTTTCTCTGGATTGCCCTCGGCGCAATGGCAGTCAATAAAAGTAAGCGGCTTGCCGAGGCGTTTTTGGCCAATATCGAGATATTGTTTCTGGCGTATCTGCCTGCCTTGGTGCTTCAGGTAATCCTGATTATCAATATCCGTCAACTCGCGGGCATCGCCGCTTATGCGCTTTTGCCCATACCGATGTCGCTTTTGCTCGGTGTTATTGTAAATGCTCCGGTGAGCGTAATTACCGGAATGTTTTTTCCCCTGACCTGTCGCTGGGTCTCGCTCGATACGACGCCTGCCGTTTCTCGCGTTTACCTTCTCGAATCGCTCGGTAGCTTTATCGGCGGCCTCGGCACAACGGTGCTGCTGGCCTTTGGCATAAGTTCCGTTAAAATTTTTCTTCTTCTCGTTTTTATTCTCTCACTTGCCGTCCTGTCATCTTTTTTTGCAGTGTCGCATCAGTCGCGCAAGAAAACTCTTCCGCTGGTCTTTCTGCTGGTTTTTTTTTCGGGTCTTGCCCTTGTCTTTGGCGCGGACAAATCGATTTCAAGCCGCCTTAAAATTGACAAATGGTCCAGATTGCTTCCGGCGGAATCTTTGACCGGCTCATTTCAGACCGCGCAGGCGGAATACCTTTACGGTATTTATCAAAATCAGTGGGTTGTCGTCCGCGAAGGCAGCGTGGTTGAAGCCGTCCCCGACCCGACTTCAGCAGGCAGAATCATCGCACTTACTTTATCGCAGAATCCTAAGGCATCTCGCATTCTCGTCATTGGTTCAGGACTCGGCCTTTGCCGCGAGTTTCTCCAGCTTCCGAAAATCGACTCGGTTGTCTGGGCCAATCCCGACAGCGAGTATATCCGTCGTGTCATGGAATTTGTGCCCCGGCAATGGAGTATCTCTGATAAGCGATTCGAGAGTTTCACAGATGACCCGCGTGCTTTGCTGAGCCAGAAAAAAAAACGGTTCGACCTCGTAATCATCAATCTGCCCGATGCAACGAGTTCAGTCCTGAATCGTTACTTTACAATCGAGTTTTATGAGCAGTTGAAAACCGCGATTGGTCCATCGGGCGTGCTGGCCGTTCGTATTCCGGCTGGCGAGAATATTATGGGGACAGAGTTTGCCACTATCGGTGCCTCTGCCAAGCTTACGCTTAAACAGGCCTTTTCTCATCTTGCCCTTGTGCCGGGTGACAATTCATGGCTCATTGCATCTGATTCTAATCTTACAGGCGATCCCGGCATATTGCGGGAACGATTCGCCTCAATCCTTGGTGCTGCTGAGGTTTATCCGCCTAATGGTCTTTTGAGTATCTACCTGCCGGACCGTGCCGCAAAGGCGTTCGACGCGTATAATGCCGTTGACCTGCCCGCCGAGCATCTTCTCAATCGTGATTCGAGGCCGCTTGCCAGTCTTTACGCCTTACTGCTTGCCGCCAGACAATCCGATGCGCCTGTCACCATACTCTTCAAGAAGTTTTTACTTGCCGGCCTTCCGGTGTTTATAATTCCCGTTATTATTTACGTCTTACTGCGCCTGATATTCGTTCTAACTTCTCCCGTTGTCTTTAAGGCGTCAACTTTTGATTTCACATTTCTGCTTTTCTCCACGGGCGTTGTCGGTATCGGTGTCGTAATTGTCCTGATGTATCTCTACCAGACCCGTTTCGGCTCTCTCTATCTTCATATAGGAGCAATATCTTCGATGTATATGGCCGGCCTCGCTGCAGGCGCAGCAGCCGCCTATCGCTTACTTAAAAAATACGCGCGCAATTCAGAGATGCTTCTTATGGCCGTCCTGTTAATTCATTCCGCGGTCCTGGCGGCGATTGCCTTTTGGCCCGCTTCGGGCTGGTCTCACATCAGTTTCGCAGTTGCGTTTATTGTCTGTGGCTTGTGCGCCGGTTCTTATTTTCCGATAGCCGGCAATCTTCTGGCCGCCAGCGGTTTGAATACTGCGCTAGTATCTGCCAGACTCGAATACGCGGACCATTTCGGCGCAGCGGCAGGGGGGCTGCTTGCCTCTCTTGCTTTTGTCCCTGTCCTCGGCGCAAAGGTCACGATGCTGATGTTCGTATTGCTCACACTTGCCAATCTCCCCGCGGCGGTTTTGAGAATACGCTTTCCTGAGAAAATTTGCACTTACACTGCTTTTCGCTCGGCCGGTTATGCTCTATTCGGTGTTGCCGCAGCGTTTATCCTTTGTTCCAACCTCCTTGTTTCTGTAGGCTTACGGCTCGCTCCTGCACTTCCGCTCCGCGAAGCTCAGGCGCTGGCCGGCCCGCTTCGCATCGAGGCTGCTACTGTCGCTTTGCCTGATACCGGCAAAACCACGGCATACTTTAAAACTTACGATGCCAACGACAAACTCGCGGGTTTCATCTTAAGCTCTGCCGACTTCGCCCCGAATGTTCACGGATTCGGCGGTAAAATTAATATCGCGATTCGTACCGACACAGAGGGCAATCTCATCGATTTTCATATCATTCGCTCGAATGAAACGCCATCTTACCTCGATATGCTCACAAACTGGCTGCCATCACTTAAAGACCGCGCCATTTTCGGTCCCCGTCCATTCGCGAACGTTGATGCCGTCACTGGCGCAACTGTCAGTTCAAAAGCAGTTCTTGAATCTCTCGCTCAATCAGGCGCAAAATTCGCGTCCGGTGTTCTCGGCCAAACGGCTCAGCAAAAGGCGAATGTCGCTTCCCACTGGCTGCCCGATTCACAGGCGATTTATCTGCTGATTGCCGTACTGCTCACAATCATAGTTATCTATCGCGGCGGTTACTGGTCTCGTTTTCTTATTATCCTGCTCAATTTTATCGTCGGCGGAATTGCTCTTAACGCTCAGTTCTCTACTGAACAGGTTGTTTCTTTATTGTCATTGGCTGTCCCGCTTGCAGTACCGACGGGAATATTTATTCTTACAATCGGGGTGCCGTTGCTGGCTATTGTTTTTGGTAATATCTATTGCGGGTATCTGTGTCCTTTTGGAGCGTTGCAGGAGTTCATTGGATACATGCTGCTGGCCAGATTCAGGCCTGTTTTATCAAGAGAGCAGATGCGAAAAGGGAGGTTCGTCAAATTTATTGTTCTTTTCGTTCTCATCGTCGCATTTTTCATCTCTCGAAACCATAATACTCTCGCTGTTGACCCGTTGATTAAGGCATTCAGCTTCAGTCATCAGGGCACATTTATTTCTGTGGTTGCAGTCATTGCACTTGTCGGCTCTCTTTTTTATTCGCGGTTCTGGTGCCGGTATCTGTGTCCGGCTGGTGCGTTTCTGTCGTTGTTTAATAAGATTGCGATATTCAGCAGGTATATGCCTGCGAAGCTATATACAAGTTGTGAATACGGATTGAGCTTCAACGACAAACTTGACTGCTTATACTGTGATAAATGCCGTTACGAGCGAAAACCCGTTGTTGCCGAAACGCCCGCTGGTTTTGGCTCTCGTTATTTTCTGCCGATGGTTCTTATTGTTGCTCTTGGAGTTTCTGTTATATCTGTAAGAAGTTTTGTCCGCGAATTACCCGTCTCTGCCAGTGCAGCCGCAACTACGGCTTCAGGAGGTCAGCCCAGAAACGCCGACTCACAGAAAATTAAAAAAATGATTCGAGAAAAAAAGCTTTCCGGCCACGAAGCGGAATATTACAGAAAGACGGATTAGCTAAGGATTCAAGACTGTTTTCCAGTGAGAAGTTGATTGTATCGGGCGGATAGCGTAGAATCCCTGTCGTTTCGGTAATAAAGAAATAAGGGCTCACAGATGGCCAGAGAAGTTCGGCTGCCGAAGTTCGGCGATACAATGGAAGAAGGCGTGATTGTTGACTGCAAAGTCAGCATTGGCGACCACGTCAAAAGCGGCGACGTCCTTTTCGATGTCGAGACCGATAAGGCGACCCTCGAAATTGAATCGCCCGCGGATGGCTATGTTAAAAAGATAATCATCGAGGTGGGGGGCTCTTACCGCATAGAAACGCCTCTGCTTGTTTTGGGTGATAAGGATGAGCGGGTAACCGAAGAATTTTTGCGTTCGCTCAAGGCGTCCACACCGGTGACACCGACAATCGCCAAATCACGCCCTGCAAAACGGGAAAAAATAAGCGATTTGCCGATGCCCATACCGGTCCTGCCCCAGGAGTTG
>JBFZBL010000273.1:0-3910 GCA_041308485.1 Phycisphaerae bacterium
CGCAAAGCTGAACGACAACCGCGTCTCACGGGAAACCTTTATCGTAGTGGCCTCCAAAAAGCCGATTGACATGATGGCACTTCAAGGCGGGGAAAAAATCAAAATATGGCACCCCACCGAGTCAGAAATGGAACATTACCGAAAGAGCTCTCGCGGAATTGTGCTTACGGATGACTACACCCCCGTGGAAAATATGCTCGCCCCGGTAGTCAACCGAAGCTCGAGAGAAGTATTGAGCCAAAGATATTTAGACTACGCGAAATTGCTTAAGGCCGAGGGCAAACTGGACCAAAGTATAGTGGCCTTCGAAAATGCCGCCCGCTTTAGCCCGGGAATAGCTATTCTGGCTTTCAATGAAATAGCGATGATAAAAGCGGCACAAAACAAGCCGCAGGATGCAGCCAAGGCGCTCCAAAGAGCCATTGATTCTTATGACCCCAACAGCACTAAAGAAAGATTAGTGGGGTCGATTCATCTCAACCTCGGCATCCTCCTGAACCAGATGGACATAAAAGATGAATCCCGCAAGCATCTCGCCAAGGCCATCGAGGAATTCCATCTCGACCTTGCTAATGACCCGAATTCCGCCCTTATATGGTCCCGGCTTGGTGAAGCTTTTGGTATGATTGGAGACCTTAACGAGGCAGCCAACGCTTTTGCGAATGCTCTGGCGTTAGAGCCGGAAGATATAGCTACTCGAAACAGTTACGCACACGTTCTTGAGTTTCAGGACCGGTTTGATGAGGCCATTGCCGTGGTTAAAACCTCGATTGAAATCGCGTCCAAATCCAGCGATATGGCATATGTCAATGAGTTTACTGCACATCTTCAATCCCTATACCGTAAAAAATCACAGGTAACTACAATACCATCCAAATAGCCGGCAATCCCCAAAAAAACAGGAAAAAGTGGAACAATATGGGCCGCCGACTGTCCAATAACGTAGAAACTCTATGATTAAGACATTGCGCATAACGAGTATCATAGCGGCGATAGCGGCGGTGGTCTTGCTTGCTTTGCCGGCGGTTTACGGGGTCCGAAGCGACCCTAAAATAGAAGAGTTTATAAAATCGCCCGGCGTAGTTGACAAGTTCACAAATGCGAAGGGGCAGAACTCCGCCCCAAAAAACACCGAATCACCCCTTGTAAAAGTGGCAACCGACTATCACGCAATTCTAAGTCCCCCCCCGCCACCGCCGCCTAAAGCACCGCCAGCGGGCGCACCGCAGGGACCTGCTGCACCGCCAACCCCACCGGCGCCCGTCGCAGTAAAATTCGATCTGGTAGCAACCAGTTATTATGCTTCACACCCTGAACAGTCGTTTGTCCTTATAGATGAGCCGGGCAAGGGCCTTCACTGGGTCAAGCAGGGTTCTGCCGTCGGCCATTTGACTATCGAAACGGTAAAAGATGGCGCTATCGTTGTGCGGGATGGCCAAAGAACATCTGAAATGGCCGTAAAGTCAGTCCAGGAGCCGTGGAAGAAACTGCTCAAAAATCCGCCGCCCGAAACCCAGCCATCCTCATCGTCGGTTCCAGCCAATACCATCGCACAGGCCCCGACCGGTCGTCCGGGACCTGAAAACCCTGGCACTTCAAATCCGGCCAGAACAAATATCCCCACCTTGCCCGGCAGGACAAATCCAAGGACCAGGGTAATGCCCCAGCCATCCGAAAGAATCACATCTGCTACCCAGTCCACCCCGACAGTTGAGCAGCTCAAACCAACGGAACCTATGCAAACCCCGCCCCCTCCACAGATTACACAGCCTTCAACAGCGGCCAATCCGCCTGTCCAGCCCGCCGTCCAGCCCGAACAATCTGCTCACCCCCCAGCCCCGCCGGTTGTTGATCAAAAAGAATTAAAGGCAAAAATAGACAAACTCACTGCCGAAATACAATCGTCCAAGAATGACGAAGAGGTAATGGAAAAAATGAGCGAACTGGGCAAATTGCTCCAACAATCTGAAGCCGCTAATCCGCCGGATGTCAATAATTAATCCGGATACTGCTGCCGGATGACTTTTTCCCCCGCCTGCAAAACTTACTTTTTCCCCTCACAGTTCGATAGTTTCTCTTTCACTTGAGCATTTTCTGTTTTCAGCTCCTGTGTTTCTTTAATAAGGGATGCAATTATCCCTTCAGCTGACTCATTGGATTGCTTCATATCTTTTTCCGCCTTCTCCGCCGCGGCTTGTTTTTCCTGCGCACATTCCGCAAGCTGCTTTGACAGGTTATTAACATCGACTTTCCGTTTTTCTATTTCGGCCCAGAGCTGCTTTCTGATACTATTCGTCTCCTCGTACAGCTTTTGCATCTGAGAGCTGAGGTCTTCTATCCCCTCATCCCGCTTTTGTATCTGAGAATTGAGTTTTTTTATCTCATCGTCTCTCTTCTTCATTTCTGTTTGCATTTGTGTATTGAGGTTCTTGATTTCCTCGTCACGTTTTTTCATTTCATGCTGGAACTGTGTTTTCTGTTCTCTGTTTTCCGCCGCGGCAAGACGAGATTGTCTTGCATCCGGTGATGCCTGCTCTTCCTGGCAGCCCCCTGCCCAGAGCATTGCCATACTGATTGCCAAAATCACTGCACACGTTTTTTTCATTTCCGTCGTTCCTTATAATTCGCTTATACAAAATAGTCGATTAGATAAGCAATATACCACTGCTAAAACCCCTGGTCAAGCCTGCTCGACGCGTCCATAGACCTTGCTTTTATGTGCTAACTTTGATATAATAAGAGATTGTATAGTGGCGTATGGAGGCGGGTTTGAAATGCGCAGAATTTGGCTGTTTTTGATGTCTTTGTGCTGCACGCAGCTACTGCAGGCCCAGATGCTCTACGTCCCTTCACAGCACCCCGCTATACAATCTGCAATCGATGCCGCAACCGGCTCAGACACCATTGTCGTCTCGACCGGCACCTACTATGAAAACATCGATTTCAAAGGCAAATCTATCACCGTGCAGTCAACCGACCCAAACGACCCTGACGTCGTAGCAGCGACAATAATCGACGGCTCCAGTCCCGCCGACCCCAATTTCGGCAGCACAGTATTATTCAAAAGCGGCGAAGACCACAACTCAGTCCTCGCCGGCTTCACAATTACCGGCGGCACCGGCTCATGGTTGGACGTCGCATGGAAATACACAGGCATCTTATGGAACCGCTGCGGCGGCGGAGTCCTCTGCTGTAATATGTCCCAACCCACCATTACTAAAAACGTCTTCGTAAACAACTTAGCGGGCGAGGGCGGCGGTATTTATATTTACGGTGACCCCGTCAATCCAGCCGACCCCGTCAATCCAGCCGTTCGCATCAACCCAATTATCACCGATAACACTTTCTTCGACAATACCGCCTTAATCGACCACGGTTTTGCCCCGCCGGATACAACCTACCCAGCCACTGAGCACGGCGACGGCGGAGCTATCGTCTGCTTCCAGGGCGTTGACGCGACCATTACTGGTAATCTAATCCAGAATAACCACGCTTATTACTATGGCGGCGGCATCCATTGTCGCCAGTGGAGTAATCCCCTCATAACCGAAAACGAAATAGCCGACAATAACTCCTCCCTCGGCGGAGGTATTCACATCACTTATTACTCATCTCCGCATGTTACGGATAACCTTGTTAATGCAAATACTGTAACCAGCCTCGGCGGCGGCGGAATCTATGTCTATTACAACTCAAACCCCATGATTGAGCGAAACACAGTCACACAAAACACGTCCTCCAACGGCGCAGGCATCGGGGTTTACTATACCAGCAACCCGACGATACGCGATAATATGATATATAAAAACAAAAACGGCGCAGGCATAAGAGTTACAGGCGACTCAATCCCCGTCATCACAGGCAACACCATCGCAGGTAATACCCCCTCGTCACCTTACAGCGGCGGCGT
>JBFZBL010000274.1:0-2596 GCA_041308485.1 Phycisphaerae bacterium
CTGCACGTTTGGTTGCCGGAAGCTCATCCTGCGGCCCCAAGTCATGTTTCTGCTGTAATGAGCGGGGTTATGATAAAAATCGGCATATACGGACTGATTCGGGCGATAACGTTTTTGGGGCATCCTCCCCTTTGGTGGGCATGGATATTGATAGTGATAGGGGCCAGTTCCGGAGTTGTGGGAGTACTTTTTGCCCTGGCCCAGCACGATTTGAAACGGCTGCTCGCTTATCACAGTGTTGAAAATATAGGGATCATTGCGTTGGGACTGGGAATCGGAGTTTTAGGCATAAGCACTGGTTTGCCGGCACTTGCTGTATTTGGGTTTGCCGGCTGTTTTTTTCACATAATCAATCACGCAATTTTCAAAGGGCTGCTATTTCTTGGCGCCGGTGCCGTTCTGCATAGCAGCGGTACTCTGGAGATAGACCATTTAGGCGGACTTATTAAACGCATGCCCTGGACCGCTGTGACGTTTCTTGTGGGCGCTATCGCGATTTCCGGTTTGCCGCCACTAAATGGGTTCGCAAGCGAATTTTTGATATATCTCGGAGTCCTTAAGGATGGCATAAGCCATGGGTTAGTAAACATTATCCCGGTCTTAGGTGTTATAGGCGGACTGGCTTTAATTGGCGGGCTTGCCGCTGCATGTTTTACGAAGGCTTTTGGAATTGTATTTCTGGGTCAGCCTCGAAGCAAACATTCACAGCAGGCCCATGAGGTCAGTATTGCTATGCTATTGCCAATGGTAACACTGGCGATTTTATGCGTACTTCTGGGGGTCTTTTCCCCCCTTATCATCAGAGTTTTTGGGACGGCCATCAGCAATGTTACATTACTGCCGCAGGAGGTAATACAAGGCCAGCTAAATGCCGGAAGCAGCATTTTGAGCAATGTTGTTATTATATCAGTGTTATTAGTGATTTTGATTTGCGGACTTGCTCTTTTACGAAAATGGCTTTTGTCAGGACGAGGCGTTGAACAAACAGAGACATGGGGCTGTGGTTATGCCCGCCCGACTGCTCGTATGCAATATACCGCTTCATCTTTTGCCCAGCCATTGGTAGCTTTGTTCCGTTTTTTTCTGCGAACAGACAGCAGAAATTTGCCGCCAAAAGGAATCTTCCCTGATCGGGCTTTTCTGCAAACGGATACTGCTGATACAAGCAATAAATACCTCTATCGGCCACTATTCAAATGGATCAGCTTTATGCTTTCGAAACTAGAATGGATTCAACATGGCAGGCTTCAACTCTACGTGTTGTATATTGCCCTGACACTTTTGATGCTTTTGATCTGGAAGGCATTGTGAGCTATGCACATTGAAAAAATAATTAATCCGCTCCTGACGCTGGTTCTTGCTCCGCTTTTATTTGGGATTATTAACCGGACAAAAGCCCTTTTTGCCGGCAGGACCGGCCAGCCGTTACTGCAGAGTTATTACGACCTCTGGAAACTTTTTAGAAAGGGAGCGGTTTACAGCAAAACGACTTCCTGGGTTTTTCGCCTTGGACCTATAGTCGGTCTTGCGGTTGTTATTTCGGCAACGGCATTAGTGCCATCTGGTGGGTTGCCCGCAATAATCGCATTTGATGGTGATGTCATTTTGTTTGCATATCTTTTTGGTTTGATGCGTTTTTTTACAGTACTAACCGCCCTGGATACAGGCTCAAGTTTTGAAGGTATGGGTGCAAGCAGAGAAGTGATGTTTTCAGCCCTTACTGAGCCTGCCTTTCTGGTTGGTCTGGCTGCAATTTCCAAACAGACACATTCGCTGTCACTTACTGGAATGCTTGCAGGGGCTGATACTGCATTGTGGAGTCATATTGGGCCGGTACAGTTGCTTGTAGCTTTTTCGGTTTTTATTGTTTTCCTGGCAGAAAATTCTCGAATGCCCGTTGATGACCCGAACACGCATCTGGAACTGACGATGATTCACGAAGTAATGGTGCTTGATAACAGCGGAGCAGACCTTGGATTTATTACTTATGCCGCAGCCATAAAAATGTGGCTGCTTAGTACGGTATTAGTTGGAATCTTAGTTCCACACAACGGCAATGCCTGGATAGATATAAGCACTGCTGTCGCAGCAGTATTCATATTGGCTGTGTTGGTAGGAGTTGTTGAATCTTCTATGGCAAGGCTAAAACTTTTGCATGTGCCACAGATACTTTTTATCGCAAACGCCCTTTCAACATTAGCGTTAATCCTGGTCTTACGGTGAGTTTTATGACTAACCTGGTAGATACCGTTATTATACTTGTTATATTGACAAACTTCATGCTTCTTGGTTCAAGCAGGCTAAGAAGATGTATTCGTGTTACTGCGCTGCAGGGGATATTATTAGGAATTCTGGCTATTTTGATGGAAGACGGCACACCGACTATTCACTTGATATTGCTTTCAGCAGCTATCATTTGCCTTAAGGGCATTATATTTCCATTTCTACTTATACGAACGCTGCGGGATTTGAATGTTCAATATGAAGTCGAACCATTTGTAGGTTACGGGACATCACTTGTTCTATCGCCGTTAGTATTGGTTGTCTGTATATGGCTTGGCTCGCAACTGTCATTACCAATGGGAGTCACATCCTC
>JBFZBL010000275.1:0-4323 GCA_041308485.1 Phycisphaerae bacterium
GCGCCCTGCGCTCGCTGGCCGAGGAATTGATGATTGATTTAATGTACCAGCTGCCCGAAGAGCCGAAGCCCGCTAAATACGTCATTACCAAAGAAATCGTCGAAGGTATAACCCCCCTCTCCGCGGCAAGACAACTCCCGGCAAAGAAAGAATCCGCGTAAATTTCAGCTACTTTGCAACTGAAGATTCTTTTACCGCCGCTAAGCGAATATCAGTAGCGGTGCTTTTCGCGACTGCGGCCAGAGCATACTGCGCCTCAGCATAAGGAATGTCCTTATCAATCCTCAATGTAACAACCCTCTTGTCCGCGGGCAGGTCCTTTAACCGCAAATCAATCATGCCGGCAACTTTACCGGCAATCTCCCCGAAACTTGCCCCTGTAACTTTATCCGCTCCCACCGCGAATTCGCTTTTGCCATTCTCGTTTTTCATCACGGTTACGGTCGCTAAGGCCGCCTGCGCTTCAATCTCGCTTTGCGCATACCGGCAATTCTCAGGCACCGTTACAGAAAAATTCTCCGCCTCGATAAATTTGAAAACTAATGCAAAAAATATAATCAGCAGAAAAACAATATCTATCACCGGCGTCAAATTAAATGACACCGACGAGTCCCCCTCAAAACTGAACCACTTTTTTGTCATAGCTGCTGTGTCCGCGTTGACTGCCGAAATTCTCCAGACGATTTTGTTTCTATATTTACAATTTCCTGTTTCTGTTTCGGCTGTTCCGCCCGCCGCCTGCTTTCCAGCCCGTTTCGTATATTGATGAGAGCGTCTTCGCCCTCGCCCGCCGCCTCGTTTATAATTGCCTCAATCTGATTACGGAAAATCCCGTAAACGGCAAGCGCCGGTATCGCTATAAGCAATCCCCAGAACGTCGTCACAAGCGCAACCGAAATGCCGCCCGCCAATTGTACAGGCTGCGGCTGGCCCCCGGCCGTAACTATCGCGCCGAATAACTGAATCATTCCCACAACCGTCCCGAAAAGCCCCACCATCGGCGCGACATTGCCGATGAGATTTATCCACTCGATTTTCCTCGACAATGCAAGCGCCTGCACTTGAAGCGATTCGAAAAACGCCTCCCTCAATCTGAACCAGTCGTCCCTGCCCCTTTTAATCGCCCCCGCAACTGCGATACTCACAAGGTCCTCTTTCGCCGCAAGCGATTCCGCAACTCCTTTAAGCCCGACAGCCAACGCCATTTTTCCGACTTCATCGCCGATACCGGCAGGGACAAGATTTTTTCGCCGAATCGTCATAGCATAAACAACAGTCAGATACACCGTCGCAAACGACATAGGCAGCAGGATAAACCACACAATACACCCGCCGCTCGTCACGAACTGCTCAAAAAGCGTCCGCTCATTACCCGGCATCGGCGCAAGCCCCCGCATCGTAACAAATATCACCGCTGCTACCGCTCCCATAAGCAGCACTAAAAAAACCAGCTTAAGCCAAATTGCCTTATTCATTACCGCATCCCCGCCTTAATACCGCCGCGTCACTTATTATCATTCTTTTGTCCGCCTGCCTCGCCGACCATCACAAATTTCCCGCCGCTTTCCTTTGCTATCGTCTCGAGCACAGAGCCATCCTGCTCGGTACACCAGAAACCAATCGTGTTTATCTGCGCCTTCGGCGCAAAACTCCTGTGTATCGTAGCGACTTTGTGCGCAAAACGCGAACCATCCTGCTCGCTCAGCTCAAAACCATCCGTAAGAAAATATATCGCCGATGCCCCGACGCCGGTTCTGTCCTTAACCATAATCGCTCGTTCCAGGGCAGCCGTCGCGTTTGTCGCCCCCCTTGGTTGGATCGCCGCGATAAATTCGTTCGCCTCTTTTTTCGCCTGCTCCGTGGCCCGCACCATTTTCCCGCCGCCCGATTCCAGTATGCTGCCCCCGCCGAAAACAATCACACAGAAATAATTATCCTGCTGCAGTTTGCCTATCGAATCAATAAGTTCTTCCTGAACGCGCTTCCACAATCCCCGCATACTCCCCGAGCAATCAACAACGTAACAAATCCTTCTGCCCTGCGCCGGGCTGTCGAAAAATTCTATATTTGCCGCTGTTTCCCCGCCGCCGGTCGAAGTCGATGCTTCCTGCTGAATCGGCTGCTTTAAATCTTCCGCCCGCCGATGATATTCCCCTTTCGGCAAATCAAAAACAGGATTTATATTCGTCGAAACCCCTTTTGCCGTCGATTTCGCTATCGGTCTGCGTTCAACTTCAACGGGAACAACTTTAGGCTTCGGCGTAACCGCCTGCCTCTCCGCAAGCTTAACCGCCTGATTAATACTCACTGTCGTTGTCGTCTGCAATCGCACCGGCGCTGTTTGCGAAATTTTTACCGCAGCGAAAATCAATAACGCCAAAATATGCGCAAAAACAGACACCCCCAGCGCATATAGCTTTATCCTCCGTTGTTTATTGACCGTTCCCTGGCTCACAACCACGGATCCCTTTTTTATTGATTATCGATGATTGATTACTGATTATTATTTAACCAACGCTTCAGTAGATTCCGCAAATTATCAATTATCAATAATCAATTATCAATGTTTAATCGACCACGTCCACAAGCGACTGCCCCGGCATCATAAGGTTATATATCAGTATCGCGTCGCCGTTGTGCAGCCGGATACATCCCTGCGAACCCTGCATCCCGATTTGCTCAGGATTTTTCGTGCCGTGAATCGCAAAACCAGACTTGCCCACCGCCGCCCCTTCAAGGCCCTCAAGAGCTATCCACCGTGAACCCAGCGGATAATCCGGGTCTTCGGGATGATATGTCTTTCCGCTCACCGGGTCCGTCCAAATCGGCTGTATCAATTTGCCGCCTTCTTTCGCACGCCATCGCCCTGTTGGCGTTTCCATCCCAGCCTTGCCAAGACCCACCAGAAAACTCTTCACGTATGTGTTCTGCAGATACAAATCCATCGTAAACGTTGAACGATAAACCCTCACGTGGAAAGGCCCGTTGATTACCTTTATCGCTGCGCCCGCCTGAAGCGCCTCCGGCTTCGTCATATTATTTATCTGCATCAAAATCTCATACGGCACGTTGTGCTTTTTGCCGATTGTCGAAAGCATATCGCCGGGGTTAACCTTGTAACTGGCTGTCAACTTGTCTTCAGGGTAAACAAGCTTGCTGAACAGCCATTTGTCTGACAGCTCCGCGAGTTTGGTTTTGATAAACACAAGCTCCTGTCCCCGTGCCAGGGGCAAAAGCTCATTAAGCCTATCCCTCGCCTCGATAACTTTAGGCGTCGACTGATTCAAAAGCTCCATCGCCTGCGCAATCTGCCCCGACACAACCGAGCCGTTGGCATCTATCGCAGCCTGTGGTGAGCTTGTCGAACCCGCAGGTGCCGTGACTGCCGGTTGCGCAACAGCAGTTTCTACCCGCGCAGCAGGTGCCGCCGGCTGACTCTGCCCTGGCATGTTTCCCTGCGGCGTGCTTACCTGCGGCTCCGGCGCAGCTTCCTGTGAACTCCCTCGATTCCGCAAGACAAGACCGGCTATTACAATAACAGCCACCACAATTACTACTATCGAAATATACAGGATTCTGCGAACCTGCGCCGAACGATGCTCATTGTAACTACTCGGATAAACAGCCATTTCAATCTCCTTCTATTTGCCCTGTCTGCTGACTCTTGCCTTTTTGGCCTTGACGCCGGATGTAGGCTTATCCTTGCCAAAATACAGCACTTCCTCATCGGTAACCAGCATATCAACCGGAACGTCGTGCTCCGTCACCGGCACCGTCTCTATTACCTGCTCCGAAAACGCAAAACCGCATTTCCGCGCCTTTAATTCCTTGTTGGTGAAAAACCTGTCGTAATATGACCCCCCGCGCCCTAAACGATTGCCTCTGCGGTCAAACCCAAGACCGGGCGCCACCACAATATCAATATCCTCGAAGGGAACAGGCGCTCCTGTTACCGGATTTCGCAGTCCCAGAACCTCTTCCGAAAAACCCGTCTCCAGCGAATTTATCTGCACGGGTATCATATGTCTTTGCTGCCAGGACACCTTAGGCACAACTACCGTCTTGCCCATCTGCCAGGCAGAAAGTATCGCCTCCGACGTATCAAGCTCGTGCGGAAGCGACATGTACATCATCACTGTAGAAGCATTTTGAAACTCAGGCGTCGCAATCAGATTTCGACAAGCCCTTCGGCTTTTCTCTTTCCGCTGCTCAGCCGATATGCCGGCCAGAATCTTCTGCAAATCCAGCCGCAACTGCGCTTTATCCATACGGTACTCCATTCAACCGTTACCCTGCTCCATTCGGCCGTTCAATCCCTTTGGC
>JBFZBL010000276.1:0-22949 GCA_041308485.1 Phycisphaerae bacterium
CACGACTCCGACCGGCATCTCAGCGCAGCAGATAAGCCTGATAGGTCAAAGCGTCACGAACAACGGAATTATCAGGACAACAAACCCGGACGGGCTTGTTATTATGGCCGCCGGCGACAAGGTATATCTTGCCGAATCGGGCAGCAGCGTCATCGTGGACTACATCGGGAATGTGGGCGACAAAGTGGCGAGAAACACGGGGACAATTGACGCGCCTGGCGGCACGATATATCTGGCGGCAGGCGACATCTTCTCGCAGGCGATCATAACGGGCGCAGGGTCGTTCATAGCACAGGCCGCCAGAGACATAACCATTAGCGAGCCGATAAGCGCGGGGACATTCGACGCACGAGCCAACCAGAACTTAAACATTAACGGAGCCCTCAACATAACGGGCGACGCAAAACTGTATGCGGATGCCGACCAGACTCTGCCGGGCGATTTTCACTCAACGGCCTCAATTACCGCGGGCGGCAACATTGATATCACAGGCAACGACGTCCTGATTGAAGAACAGGTCGATGCCGGCGGCAACCTGACAATAAAGGGCAGGGACTGCTACGAAAACCCCGAATGGTCCTGGGGCAACGTCACCGCAATGAAAACGCTCACTGCCGGCGGCGATATAAAAATATCAGATACCGGCGAACAAAAGGAGTGGATTGACGGCCATTGGGAAGGTCGCACCTGGATTGACGGTTACTGGAAAGAAGGGCAATGCGGCCACATGGAATGGGTTTGCGGCCACTGGGAAGGCGGCTGGTATGTTCCCGGCTATTGGGATATTTCATACGCCCCCGGCACAATCTATCTGCACGATAACGTCACAGCCGGCGGAAATCTTATGCTCTGCAATAATACGGAAACCTTTGATGATACCGGTTTCGGTGTGCGGCTTCAGGCAGGTCGCAGCGTTATTCTCGCTGAGGACGGTATCTCCAACAGCCAGCGGGATAACTGCACGTTCCTCCACGGAAGACACAACCTCGAAATAGTCGCTCTTAACGGCAGAATTACAAACGACAGCTCTCTCTTTGGCAATCCCGACGCCACGCCATCAATGCTCGGCGCACCACTGACTACTATCAGCGTTGAAGGAAGCACCTTGTTAATGCAGCAGACCCCGTCGATTAACCTCGATGACTTCCTGTTTGCACTGCAGAATACCACGGACCTGACACTTATCAGCAATAACGGGTCCGTCACGGCAGTCGAAACCGGAACCAAACCCGAGAACGCCGCTGACCAGTGGAAGTCAATCGGCGCCACCGCGGACAACGGCTCAGACAACGGCGGCAATGCGATACTTCTGACAGGTAACCAGAAGGATATAACGACAACTGAGTTAAGAGCTTACCACGATGACATTACGGTAAACGCCAAAGCCGGCAAGATATTAGCAACTGAGAACGTCACCGCTGATACCGGCAGCATCGGTTTCGTAGCAAACACGAACATCGAAGCCGACAAAGACCTTACGGCCGGCACTGATATTACAGCGGCAGCGAACAATAATATATTACTGAAAGGCAATGCAACAGCGGGCCGAAACTTAACTTTGGCAGCCGGAGCCGATATTGAAACACAGGGTAACCTCACAGCAACCGGCGGAAGCATTGTCGCTTCGGCAGTCGGAAACAATCTTCTCAAGGGTAACGCAACCGCAGGTCAAAATATAACTCTCCTGTCCGGGTCTAATACCGAGGCACAGGGCAACCTCACAGCCGGAGGCAACATTACCGCATCGGCAGGTAATAATATCCTCCTGAAAGGTAACACAACAGCAGGCCAAAACATAAATCTGACAGCAGTGGCCGATGTTGAGGCACAGGGCAATCTTACCGCAGGACAGGATGTAACGATTTCGTCATCGGACACTACGACCTATCTTGGCGGCAACGTAAACGCGGGCAATAACGTTCTTTTGAATAATAACACGAAGTTAAACGGCGCAGGCGACCAGTCAATAACGGCACAAAACGGAACGGTACTTGCGAAAGGGACCCTCGACAAGACAACTAACGGCCATATGAGCGTTCTGGCGGCTGACGGTATTACGTTATCCGGAGCCGCATCAGCAGTGGATAGTATGTATTTGGACGCCGATACCGATGAAGACGGCATAGGCGATATGCTGGCACAGAGCACATTAACAACGACAAACGGCGATATTGAGATTTCAGCGTCAGACAGCACGATAAAACTTCAGGACAATGTCTCTGCGGGCGAAGACCTTATTCTGAATAATAACACCGAGGTTGCCGCGGATAAGAAGCTGCAGGCCGGCGATGACGTGAAGGCCTATGGCAATCTCAACGGCAAAGGCAACCTTACGATTGAAGCAGGCGACGATGTTAAGCTTCACGGCGACACAACCGTGGCCGGCAACCTGGATATCTATGCATCGGAAAATACCATATATCTGTGGGGCGATACATACGCCGCCGGCAACATACTGTTTAACACCAATACGAAATTTGAGGGCTGGGATGACCAGATAGTAGACGCGGGCGGAACGCTTACCGTCAACGGCTGGTTGAACAAGCTCAACTTCAGCTGGTGCGGCGGCTGGAGCGACGGCAGCCTGTATCTGCACGCAAACAGCGACATAATGCTTGCCGGTGACGTAACAGCTGCAATCTGCTGCCCCGAAGTTTGCTGGAGCGCAGGCGGCGGCGTCGCGATTGTCTCCACCAACGGGGCAATTTATACGCCCGGTTTCGAGTTAGATGGCAAGCCCGCACTGGCTATTAACATAACCGGACGCTCCGACCAATTGGAAGGTATCGGCGTTGGCTTGCCAATCGGCCCCGTCACCATCGGCAGGCTGGCAATCTTGATTCGGAGCCAGGAGGACCTGGTTCTGGCCGAATCGTCCTCGCTGACGGCCTGCGGCAGATACTACGACATAGATAGCTTCCGCTCGGGCCTTGGCTTCCTCGATATTTTCGAGAATATCCCCGTGGGCGGTGCTTTGAGAAATCCGGGCGATGCCTTTGACGCCGCGATTTACGTCGGCAGCAAGGCGGGCAACGTGCATGTCGGCGGTCAAGTCGATATCCGGTCTCGTGAGCCTGTTAATGGCGTTGTTGATGACGTTGTTGAGCAGAAACTCGAAAGGATATCCACCGAGCCGGCATATGCGTGCGTAAACAGAGGCGCTATGATTGTCGACGCACGCGACACGGTAACGTTCGGCGAAAACTTTGAGAGTTCGCTGGCGGACGGCCGGATAGGCGACAGATTAGAGGTCTGCTCACGCATAACCGAATGGCTTGATGACGCGATAGGCCGGCTGCCGTTCCCCGTGGACCTGGTACTGCCAGCCGGTTACAACTATGTGATGCGCGGTGCAGGCGCAGAGAACCCTGATATCGGCGACGGCGCTCCGGCTTGGGTGCTTGAAGCAAGGCCCGGCATCGGAGCCGCACCGATTCAACAGTACAAGCTTGAATTCACCGGCTGTCCGGCGGTTATGAGCTGGGTAGCTAACGAACTTGGAGTTCCGGCCGACCAGATATCGGTTTATATGAACGGCACCACGGCAATGGGCAGCGGAATTCAGCCCTGCGATACATGTGCCAAACTGCAGAATGCGGCCCTTGCACTCAAGGATGCCGACGGCACACAGATTGCGGCGCTTGGGCAGGTAGTCAATGAATTCGCCGGGGCAGGCACACCGCCTTCGGAAGAACAAATGGCTATGATAGCCAGCGCGTTAAATAATCCCAAAGAGGGCACACAGTATGCTCTTGCGGCACAGTGGATAAACGCCCTGACCGAATACACAACTATCATGCACAATGACCTGAATGTGCCGACTAATGAGGCAGTGGCTCTTGCGACTAAATATACCGCGCCAGTCACTAACGGAGATAATGCCGCTGTCGCAGCGTTCGTTCAGGCAAAATTAGCCGCTCTTGGCGGATAATTGATATTTGAAAATTAAGGGACTTGTACCGGCGTGAGTAACATTGTGTTACTCACGCCGGTTTTTTTGTTGCGATTTTGCTTTGCATCATCCCTGCCAGCAGGTTTCGCTTCTGAAATTAGCAGAAAACCGTTTATTTGTGTGAACATCAGAAAAATATCCCCTTGTACCCGGCCGGCAAACCACATTTTTTCCGCATCAAGCCGTTTTAAAATAAAGTATATCCGCGGCTAATTAACAATATATCAGCAAGGCAACCTCTGCGATTGACTCCGGGAAATAAACCATGGAAATTCCGCTTTATCAGCACTGAAAACAAAGATTACCACACGCTCGGATGAGATAAAATTATATCGAAGAGCCGCGTTTTTTATATACACATCTCATCGGAAAAACCATATTGTATTTCGACAGGTTCGTCAGGATTGAGGCAACAGAGAGGGAACTTCAGATAATTCGTTAAAAATAAGGGTGTCACAAAGCCGATTAAACATAAGAAAAATGTGATGTAGGAAGATACAAATGAAAATAACGAGAAATCTGATGCTATTGGCTATGGTTTTTGCTTTGACGGCATTTCCGGCTCTTGTAACAGCCAGGGAGCCGGAGCAGCAATTCGAAGAGCAACGCAAGGCCGAGACAGAAAGACAGCAAGCCGAGATGGCCAAAGCGGAAAATCAGGCTGTTATGGTGAAGCCCGCAAACATAAATCTGCCTGAGGACACAACTCCAATTCTTAAAGTCAAAGAGATTCGTTTCTCCGGCAATACCCTTATTTCCACTTCGCAGCTTGTAGCCGGCATGCCAGTTTTTTTCAACGCTTCTGGCAAGCCGCTGGCCGATGCCGACAGTAACAGCCTTTATGACTTTTCTGTCGTGCGAGAGGTCCTGTTGGCGCCAGACCAGACGCGTCAGATCTCTGCCCGGACTATTCAGGGGCTTACTCAGTACGTGCTGTCGGCCTACCAAAAGAAAAATTACGGGGGTATATACGTCTACGTGCCGGCAGAGTCGCTCAAAGGCGGCACAGAACTCCAGGACGAAGTACTGCAGGTCACAATTATCGAAGCAAGCTTATCCGATATCAGCGCAAAATATTATGATGTAAATCAAAACTTAGCGGAAAAGGGATATTTAGACCCCAACTCGCTGCTGGGGTGGTCACCGGCCCAGTCAGGCAAAGTTCTTAATCGAAAGAATCTCGACGATTATATCAATCTTCTCAACCTCAATCCTGACAGATACATCTCCGCAACCGTCAGCCAGGGTGCCGAGCCGAACACCCTTGCGGTCAGCTACAGCGTTTATGAAGCCAACCCATGGCACTTCTTTATCCAGGTCGATAACTCCGGCGTCAGCGGAAGAGAATGGAATCCTAAAATAGGTGTCATCAACACCAATTTACTGGGGCGTGATGATTCGTTCATCGCGATATATCAGGTGCCGTGGGATTCGGAGTGGGAGGAAAATTATTCGCTGTACGGCAGTTATGATTTCCCGCTCACCGGGCCGGAACTGCGGCTGAATATCTACGGCGGCTACAGTGAATACAACCTTAGCCAGCAGAGCAACGCCCTTGATTTTTTAGGCGGCGGCAAATTTATCGGCGCCAATCTCAGATATACCGTCCTGCAGCACCGCGGATGGTTCTTTGACATCATCGGCTCAGTCAGCGAAGAACAAAGCGATGAAACGCCGTTTTTCGACAACGAGGACATACCCGAAGCCACCAGTAATGTCAGAATGACTTTAGTGGGCGGCGCAGTAGATATTCATAAACGCGACGACACTTCAAATTCTTCGTTTGGCTATAGATTCGCCGTCAACACAGGCGGTTCAGGCCAGGAAGATTACGACAAGTCAAGGCCGCCGGTGCCGCCAGCGGGCCCTGGTGTAGAAAAATACTTTTCAATTCACACATTCTCAGCTGAGCACACCAGAAATCTTGACCCGAACAAGGTCACACAATTAAGCTTGACCGCAAAATGGATAGTAACCGATGACCGGCTGCCGCCAGCGAAAATGACGCCGTTTGGCGGAATGTACAGTGTCCGCGGTTACGAAGAATACGAAACAATCGCTGACGGCGGTTTTCTCGGCTCAGTCCAGTATGAATTCGACTTAGTCAAATGGGACAAAACAAGTGGCGCTCCAAAACAAAATGCAGAAGAAGCAGACAAAACGAAAACTAAAAAATTCGACCTTAAAAAACTCGCGCCACTCGCATTTTTCGATTTCGGCAGAACCGACATGACAGACCACAGCGATACCGAAAGAGCACATGAAACATTCGTATCAGTGGGACCGGGAGTTTTAGCGGAAGTAGGCGATAATTTCAGCGCCGGGTTATATTGGGGCATCGCACTTAGAGATACCGATTACACAAACGCCGGTGACAGCAGGGTAAATGTTTCATTTATGGCTCGGTGGTAGGTCTGACCTGAAAAGTCGCTTACTCAACCAGTGCGGCCGCCTCTACGACCTGTGCTATGGTCTTGATCTTGACTTCCTGAGTCATACCAACCGTTTCGTTGGCCGCTAAGACACTCGGATGAGAGGGCATAAGGGCTGCCTCGAGTGACGTCAGGACCCGGCATCCAAGCTCATACGCCTCATTGTACTTGCCTTCAAGAACATACAGCCGGACCTGGCAGTTCAACGCCATCGCGGTAACATCGCTGTCACGTCCGACCGACTCCTCGAGGATTTTTATTGCCTTGTCGCAGGCAGCCTGGGCCGCAGCATATCTGCCTGAATTGAGGTAAACCTCCGCCAGCACGGTATAAATCTCGCCCTTCAATGGCTCGTAATAGCTCGGATATTCCTGCTCCACGGCAAGGGCGTCCTTTAAAAGCTGTTCTGCCCGCTTTGCCTCTCCCCTCGCTTGATATATTCTCGCCATTGTCAACTGGTTTGGGATGAGCAAACGATGCTTCTCGCCAAAAACCTGCTGTTGAATACTCATCGCGTAATTCAACAGTTGCAGGCCCTCTTCGTATTTACCCTGAAGGTAATACAATTTCGCGATATCACTTAGCACCCCGGCCGTATAAAGGTGGTCGGCGCCGTAATAATCGCTGATAAACCGCAGCGACCGCTCATACGTCGCTTCAGCCTCTTCGAACCTGCCCTCAGCAACTAACAGCCGGGCAGTATCAACCTCAAACGACGCAATGACCGGATCGTCCGCCAAATGGCATTTGCGGATAATCGTCATCGCCATGTCCAATGACTCGCCGGCCTGAGAATACCTGCCCTGTGCCTGGTAAATCGAACCGAGAATTCGCAGGCTATAGGCGATATAGGGATGGTCTTTATAATATACTTGCTGCTGAAGTTTCAGACCGAGCAGGCAGGTTGTTTCAGCTTCGAGCAATCGACCCTGATTTTTGTATATCCACACAAGGTCCATGAGGCAGGAAGCTGTTTCCTCATCAGACCCTTCTTTTGTTAAAACTGAATCAAGTGCCTTATTGGCGAACTTCTCCGCCTTGCCATAATCGCCGTTCGCCATACAAATGCGAGCGATAGCCTTAAGTGTTTTTGACGAACAAGCAGAGTTGGATTCGCCGCTAACGGGTTGCGCCGCCTGCGGTGAGCCTGCCTGCCCTGAGCTTGTCGAAGGGGTCGAATCCGCGCGGGCACAAACGGCTGCCATCACGAATAATACGCCAACAACGAGCCATTCCCACCAGTGGGCTTGGCCATCCCTTACGGGATTGGGTTTCGATGTTTCGCTCCTTCGACTTCGCTCAGGATGGTGAGCCTGTCGAACCATAACGGCCTTCATCATTGGTGCCCCCGATTTGTTCTTAGAGGTTTCCACGAATTCATTTCTCTGTCTTTTTCGTAAGATTAACTCTATGACTTTAAAATTGGATACCGCCTCTCCTCATAAAGTATAGAAATGAGTATAGTCATATAAAAACGCATACCCGAACAACCAACCATATAAAACATGAGAGATTTAACGATTGTATCGATTGCGCCGGACAGTTTTCCGCTATAAAAGCAAAAACCCGCTTTTCAGTATTGCTAAACAGATAGCAAAGAGAAAACACACTTTTTTTGCCAATCACGGCGTAATTTCTTGACAGGCCTATGTGTAATTTTGTAAATTGCTTTCTTGTGACTTTGTGAATGTGAACACAAGCACTAATTGGGCATTATAAATATTGTGCGATACAGCAAGATACCAAATGAAACGGTTCGTCGCCTGCCGGTTTACCTCCGGGGGTTGACCCTTATATCCCAGCAGGGTCTCAGCAGCGTCTCCAGCAGCAAACTGGCGGACTTTGTCAGCGTAAATCCCTGGCAGATAAGGAAGGACTTCTCTTATTTCGGCGACTTCGGGACCCGCGGGGTCGGCTACAACATCGAGAACCTTGCCAGGCAAATCAAAAAGATACTAAAACTCGACACGACGCGCAAAACCGCCCTTGTAGGGGTCGGCAACCTGGGTTCGGCGATAATGGCATACACGGGTTTCGGAACATACGGCTTTCAGATTACCGCCGCATTTGACAACGACCCCGCCAAGATTGGCCGCAAAATGAATGATGTCGCGGTTGAAAGCATCTCAATGCTCGATACACTTGGCAAGCGGCAGGTAGATATGGCTATTATCGCAGTCCCCGAACAGGCGGCGCAGGACGTGGCGGATTCGCTTGTCAGGGCGGGCATAAAGGGGATATTGAATTTCTCCCCGCGAAGAATCGTCGTCCCGAAAAAGATAAAGGTGATAACAATAGACATAGCGACGGACCTTGCACGCCTGCCCTACTATATTTAAGATTGATATTAACGTTTGAAAAAACTTTTAACTGAGGCATAAAATGAAAACAGTAACAATCGACAAAAACGCTTTCAGGCGATTTGTGGATGAAATCATAAAACAGCAGCGGGTCATCGGCGTCTGCGCCAAGGGCGACCGCTTCGATTTCGACCTGCTCGAATCAGCCGACCAGCTTCGCCTGGACTATGACGTAACGCTTCAGCCGCCGAAGAAGTACTTCCTGCCCCCCGTTGAAACGCTGCTGACTTTCGAAGTCGGTGACGGCTACAAGTCGGTCTATGACGAAGCCCCATTTGTCCTGCTGGGCGTTCATCCTTACGATATGATCGCGTTAAACCAGCTTGATCAGCTTTTCACACAGGATAATTATGACACCCACTATATGAAACGACGCCATAACGCAACGATAGTCGCCTGCGACGTGATTACGCCATCCAAAAACGTTTTCGCCTCCTCAATGGGCACGGCAATGGTCAAGGATGGTTTTGATGTTCTGCTGACCGATATAGGCAACGCGTTCGTTATGGAAAGCGGCTCAAAGAAAGGCGACGGCTTTATCGCCAAGGCACAGGACGCGGTCGATTCAAGCGAAAAAGACCTGCAGGCAAAACATAAAATCCAGGCCGAGAACGAAAAACGGCTTAATAATCACAAACTGAAATGCGACGCCGCTTATCTGCCCAAACTGCTTGAAGGAGCTTATGACCATCCCGTCTGGGAAGAAAAGGCCAAAACCTGTTTTAGCTGCGGCTCATGTAATCTCGTCTGCCCCACCTGCTACTGCTTCAACGTGCAGGACGACGTAAACTGGGATTTCATATCAGGCAAAAGAGACCGCGCCTGGGATGGCTGCCTGCTCGACGGCTTCACAAAAGTGGCGGGTGAACACGAATTCAGGAAGAAACGAGCCGACCGTTTCAGACACCGTTTATATCGCAAATGCAAATACGTGCCCGAAAAAATAAACAGCCCTGTAATGTCCTGCGTGGGATGCGGCAGATGCGTGGGCGCATGCCTGCCGGATATCGCAAACCCGGTCAAGGTCTATAACAGGTTAGTTGACGATTTGGGAATAAAGTAATTCAAGTCGAGCGATTCGACAATAAAATATAGGAGTTTTTACAATGTGCGACCGTTGTGCTGTTGAAAAAGACATTTACCTGCCGCGGCTGGCGACCCTCGAAAAAAAGAGGCTGATGAATCCGACAGAAATGTACCTGCGACTCTCAATCGATGACGGCGAGGCGTTTGACTTCATCCCGGGACAATTCGTCGAGGTCTCAATTGCCGGAGTAGGCGAGGCGCCGGTTACAATCTCATCATCGCCCACGCAGAAGGGCTACTTCGAGCTTGTCGTCCGCAGAATCGGCAATGTCACCAACGCCATTCACCGGCTCAGAATCGGCGACAAAATCGGGATACGCGGCCCCCTTGGAAAAGGTACGTACCCCGTGGAAGAGGCAAAAGGTAAAAACATAGTATTTATATGCGGCGGCATAGGCCTTGTGCCCCAGAGGTCCTTTATCAACTACATCCTTGACAACCGTGCCGACTATAAAGAGCTTGCTGTCCTGCTCGGAACAAAATGTATGGCGCAAAGGTTCTTCCATTCGGAAATCGACGGCTGGTCACACAGAACCGATATGCGCTTTATGGAAACAATCGACCAGGAAGACAACTGCTGGCTCGGCAACGTCGGCGTTGTTACCACTCTTATACCCAAAGTTGAAGCCCAGCTTCAGTCAGCATTAGTATTCATCTGCGGGCCGCCGGTTATGTATAAATTCGTTTTAATGGCACTGCAGGAAGCGGAAGTGCCCAAAGAAAGAATATTCATGAACCTCGAAAGAAAAATGAAATGCGGCGTAGGCAAGTGCGGGCACTGCCAGATTAATAATTACTACGCCTGTATCGACGGGCCGGTGTTCCGTTATTCCGACCTGCGTATAGCCCCGGAGGCAATCTGATATGGATAGACCAAGAGTAGCGATTTTCGACTTTGCCTGCTGCGAAGGATGCCAGCTTCAAATCGTCAACCTCGAAGAGGAGCTGCTCGACCTCATCGATAACGTCGATGTTGTCGAATGGCGTGAGGCAATGAGCGAGCAGAGCAGGGAATATGACATCGCCATAATCGAGGGTTCAATAACAAGACCCGAAGACGAACCGCGACTTGAACTTATCAGGTCAAGAGCAAAGACACTTATCGCTCTCGGCGCCTGCGCCACAATAGGGGGAGTGAACAAGCTCAAAAATACTTTTGAAATGGGCGACGTTAAAAAATGCGTTTACGGCAAATCGGCAGATATGCCCCATCTCGAAACTATGCCGACCAAAGCGGTTGATGAGGTGGTGAAGGTGGATTACAAAATCCATGGCTGCCCGATAGACAGGAAAGAATTAACATACGTCCTTCGCTGCCTCCTTATGGGTAAAAAGCCCGAGATACCCGAATGGCCCGTGTGTGTAGAATGCAAATCGAGGGGCAATCCATGTCTGTGGGATTACGGTCAGGTTTGCCTCGGGCCGATTATCAGGGCCGGCTGCGGCGCAAGATGCCCGTCATCCGGCTTCAGGTGCTTCGGCTGTCGAGGCTACATCGATAATCCTAATGTCAACGGGGCAAAAGACGTCATCGAAAAATACGGTTTAAGCGTGGAACAATTGAAAGGCAAGATGGTTCTTTTCGGAACCGGTCAGGGGCCAACAAATGCATAACAATGTGAATATCAACGTTCATCATATAACGCGTGTCGAAGGACATGGCAACATAGTTGTAAACGTCAAAGAAGGCAAAATCGAGAAGCTCCAGTGGCAGGTGCCCGAGGCCCCGCGCTTCTTCGAGGCGATGGTCCGAGGCCACAGCTACCAGGACATCCAGACGATTGTCTCGCGAATCTGCGGGATTTGCTCAATCACACATTCGCTGGCTGCGACCAAGGCGGTTGAATCCGCGATGGGACTCAAGGTCTCCGAACAGGCGGATAAGCTGCGGATACTGATGCACTATTCCGAACAGCTCCAAAGCCATACGCTGCACGTCGGATACCTCGCTGCACCAGACTTCTTCGGCACGCCGTCTGTTGTGCCTCTTGTTGCGAGAGCAAAAGATGTTGTAAAAACAATCGTCAAGGCCCATAGAATCGCCAATAACTGGTCGGACCTCATCGCGGGAAGAACAACTCACCCGGTAACGCTAATCCCCGGCGGATTGACCAAAACCCCGACCGAAAAACAATTGCGCCAGCTGCAAAAGGAGCTAAAAGACGCAGTGCCAGACCTCAAAAAAATCGCCGAGGTGGTCCTCAGTGTCGCAGGTAACATCCCAAAATTTGAACGCCCCACAGAATATGTATCGCTCAAGCAGACCACCCCGCCCACATATACCTTCTACCATGGGGGCATAACATCCAATGACAATAAAAGCGCGGTTCTCCCAATCGAAAAATGGCACGATGTCGCCAATGAATTTGTCGTCGAGCAGTCCACCGCCAAGTGGGCAAAGTGGCACCGTGACGCTTACGCCGTCGGTGCGTTAGCACGTTTCAACAACAACGCCGAATTATTGTCGCCCATGGCCAAAGACGCCGCTAAAATATTCGGACTCGAAAAGGGCTGCTGCAACCCCTATATGAACACCGTCGCCCAGCTTGTCGAGTGCTTCCACGTCGTCGAGACAAGCATCGAAATTATTGACCAGTTATTAACAAAGGGACTGAAGACGGAAAAAATCACATCCTCGCCTAGGGCCGGCAAAGGCTCCGGCTGCGTTGAGGCGCCGCGTGGCATACTGTTCCACGATTACGAATTCGACAAGCACGGCAAATGCGTCGCTGCCGATATTTGTATCCCGACCGGCCAGAACCACGCGAATATCCAGAAAGATTTCGAAAAACTTCTGCCCGAAATCCTCGATCAGCAGGAAAAAGACATTCGATTAAAACTGGAAATGCTCGTCCGCGCTTATGACCCCTGCATCTCCTGCTCAACGCATTTCCTCAACGTGCAGTTTGTAAGGTGATGGACCAAACCCCCAGGAAAGATACAGTCGTCATAGGACTTGGTAATCTGCTCTTGTCCGACGAAGGTATCGGTGTTCATTTAATACGCAAGCTTTCTGAGCATCAAAACAAATTCCCTTCCGTTGAATTCATCGACGCAGGCACGGGCGGAATGAATGTCCTGCATTTAATAGCAAACCGCAAAAAGGCCATCATTATCGACTGTGCTAAAATGAGTAAAAAGCCGGGAACAATCAGGCGATTTGAGCCGGCCGATGTCAAAACCACAAAAAAACTGACGCATTTTTCCCTTCACGAAGCAGATATTCTGCGGATTATAGCGATTTCCAGGCAGCTCGACGAATGCCCGGAACAGATATTGATTTTCGGTATTGAGCCGGAATCGCTGGAAGTGGGCCAAAAACTTAGCAAAACGCTCGCTGAAAAACTTGACCTTTACGCAGCCGATATTTGTAAGTCGCTTTCCTGAACTCTCAGTTTTTTTGCAATATACTCAATTCAATAACCGTCATTACAATAGAGATAAAAAATAATCTAAGGACAGTCTATATGAGATTAACCAATGATATGGCGGAATTGCAGAATGACGGTTTTACTCTGGTAGAGCTGCTGGTTGTCATAAGCGTAATCGGGCTTTTAATGGGAATATTAGTGCCCGCCCTCAACAAGGTAAGAGGCTCGGCCAATCGAACATACTGCATGTCAAATCTGCGGCAAATAGGCGTCGCGATGCGGTCGTATCTCGATGACAACCGAGATATATTTCCCCGTTGCTGTGCATTTCCCTGGGATATCACCGATACCAGCAACCCTGATTATACACCTCCCATAACAAAGGTTTTAAGCCCGAGACTCAAAGAGCCGAAAGTATTTATATGTAAGGCGGATACCGTCCAAAAATATTATAAAAAGACAGGCAACACAAGCTATTGGTATAGTGCGCGTTTTGGCGGAAGAACCATAAAAGAGACTTTCCTTGCGCAAAGGGGCGTTAAAGAAAAAGATATACAAGTAATGAATGATTTCGACGATTATCACCCTATATCAGGAACTCCTCCTAAGCCAGGAGAACCGCCAAATTCTAACTATATTATTGGTATAAATTACCTTTATGCCGACTGGCACGTAAGCAATTACAGGAAACAGGAGTAAGAACATGACGACGAAAAATAAAACGATTATGATAGCGGCAATCGTTCTGGCTGCTGGCTTGGCAATTGCGGTCCCGATAACCGTCAAGCATTACAGCAAACCTGATTTTGCGAAAATGTCCCGCGAGCAGATTCGCGACTATATCGACTCAAACCAGTTCCGCGACGCCAACGAAGATAAAAGGCGGGAGATACGAGATGAAATCGGCGAGGCGATGCGGGCAAAGATGGAAGCCCAGGCCAATGAGTACGCTGCGCTGCCTGACGCGGAAAAAACCGTTTACCTCGACAAAATCATCGATGATATGGAAGCAAGACGTGCCGAGTTTGCGGCAAGAGACGCAAACGGCCCGCCGGACCCGAATCGATTCAGAAGACTCGGCCCGCGAGACCCCAATTTCATGCGGCGACCGCAGGGACAGCAGGCCCGCCAGTTCCGCGCGCCTGAGCCGTCAAGAATGAGGGAAAGGTCATCGAGAATGAGTGCCGATTCGATGGTAAAAATGAACCAATTCCGCCGGGATTTAAGGGACCGTATGCAGGAACGAGGCGTACAGATGGGACCCGGCGGTCGCGGCGGCTTCGGCGGCCCCGGTGGACCTGGTGGTGGTCCCGGCGGCGGACCTCCGTAACGAATATTATATCAAAAGGCTTATCGGTAACATTCAGCTGGGCCGATGACGGTTTTATATAGACCTTTGTCAAAAAATAACTGGCGGATCGACATGCAGAGATGGCATTTTCCCGCATATAACTTCGCCGGTTTGTAGCCGGCCTTAATTGCCTTATCTAATAATCCCGCGGGACCTGAATTAAACAGCGTTTCAATCAATTTGTCGTTACCCGGCTGCCAGTTTTGCCAGATTTCAGCCAAAGGCCGTTTGGCGATATTTCCGACGATTATCCCGCTGCACGTCCCGCTGAAAACATTGCCATAGGGGTCAATATGCACACCTTTAGAATCGAGAAATGCGCTCGAACAATTTTTGCCTCCAATTTGTTCGACTGTCTGCGACACAACTAATTCGGCTATTACTCCTGCCGCCCTGCCTGTGAAACGACAAGGGTAATCTTTCAACGCCTCGATATATATTTTATTCCGTTGGTCTGCTGATATATTTTTCATATCAACTGGATTATCTAAATACTTTTCCCACCGCACTAAAATCCTTGTTTCGCCTAATAATTCTTTCGCCTTTTTAGCCAATCGCCTCACCATCTCAATATCGACATATTCCTGATGAAACGGGTCGCAGCTTATTTTCAGCCGGCTCATACCCAGCTCATCGAGAATATTTATTCGCTCTTTGATAATCTCTTCATTGACCGCCCAAAAACCGTTGGTCTCAATCATATCAACGAGACCAAGGTTATTCTTCTTTGCCTCTCGAAGAATCTCGATTAAGTGCTCCCAATATAAAAACGGCTCACCTCCTGTAATATGAATTTTCGCCGAATCGCCTGTGAGTTCTTTTAATGATTTCCAGGCATTTATCGCCAGCTCAACAGGCATAAGCCCATTCTGTTGAGGTGAACAGTTATAATAGCAGAATTCGCATTTAGCGTTGCATTTATAAGTCAGCAGAAGACCGGCACTTCGCCAAATCTTGAACTTCGGCTCATCCCGCCCGATTTTCTGATTATAAATATTGTCTGAAAGCACCTTCACGATTAATCTTCTCGCCTGTCATAGTATTTTTTCAGGTGAATCTGAATAACGGTGACATCGGCTGGCGTGATGCCGGAGATTCGTCCCGCCTGGCCGAGCGTCTGAGGTTTGAACAGCGTCAATTTCTCCTTCGCCTCTGGCCGCAGGTGTGTTATCGCACTATAATCCAAATCAGCCGGAATTTGTTTCTTGTCCCACGCCTGTAAGCCGGCAGCAAGACGTGCCTGCTTGTCAAGATACCCTTCATACTTGGCGTCGATGACCGCCGCCTCGATAACTTCTCTGCCAAAATCAGCGTCTTTTATTTCGGGCATACCTGCAAGCACCGGCGCAAGAGGACTATTCGGCCTGCGAAGCTGCTCCCAAAAGCTGATGCCATCCCGTTTATTTTTCGTCAAATATTCCCTGAGCCGTTCTATGCCACTTAATTTCTTCTGAAATCTTTCCCATCGTTTGTCATCAACCAGGCCGACCGCCCTGCCAATCTTCGTCAGGCGTCTGTCCGCATTGTCCGACCGTAAACTCAGTCGAAATTCCGCCCGCGAGGTAAACATCCTGTACGGCTCATCCGGGATGCCGACCCCCTCGACGCCAAGCCCCTTGGTGAGCAAATCGTCAATCATCACGCCGATATATGCCTGATCCCTGCCCAGAACAATCGGCTCAGCCCCCTGCATAAATCTCGCGGCGTTTATGCCTGCGATGATTCCCTGCCCAGCCGCCTCTTCGTAACCGCTCGTGCCGTTGATTTGACCCGCCAGATACAGCCCCGCGATTTTCTTTGTCTCAAGATTACTCTTCAGCTGCACAGGCGGACAATAATCATACTCAATCGCATAGCCGTAATGCACAATACCGGCATTCTCACAGCCAGGCAGATTTTTGATAATCTCACCCTGAACATCTTTGGGCAGCGACGTGCTGATGCCGTTGCAGTAAAGAATCTTTTGCTCCAGCTCCTCCGGCTCAAGAAATACCTGGTGGCGCGACCTGTCCGCGAAACGAATAATCTTGGTCTCTATGCTCGGACAGTATCGCGGCCCCGTCGATTTTATCTGGCCCGTATAAAGAGGCGCACGGTCGAGGTTATCACGAATTATCTTATGTATCTTCTCATTAGTATAGGTAATCCAGCACGGTATCTGCGGCCGGTCCATTTTGTCGTTCATAAATGAAAACGGCACCGGCTCCTTATCGCCCTGCTGTGCTTCGAGCTTGCAATAATCAATCGTGCCTGCGTCCAGCCGGGCCGGCGTGCCGGTTTTCAATCGTTTTACTTCAAGTCCTAAACGTTCAAGACATCCCGAAAGGTCTTCAGACGCCGGCTCACCTCGCCTGCCCCCCTCGAAACTCTCCGCGCCTATGTGCATCAGCCCGCGAAGAAATGTCCCCGTCGCAACAATCACAGTCTTTGTATCACATACCCATCCGTCTTTGCACCGCACACCGACAACTCTGGCCTCATCAACAATAATCTCGACTGCCATCTGCTCGATAATTGTGAGATTCGGTGTTTGTTCAAGTGCGGAAATCATATATCGCTGATACTTGTATTTGTCCGCCTGCGCTCTCGGCGACTGCACAGCCGGTCCCTTGGAGCGATTGAGCATCCTGAATTGAATCCCTGTCGCGTCGGTCGCAAGTCCCATTAATCCGCCGAGCGCGTCAACTTCGCGAACAATCTGCCCCTTTGCAAGCCCGCCTATCGCGGGATTGCAGCTCATCGCCCCGATTTTATTTTTGTCAATGGTGATAAGAGCTGTCTTTGCGCCGATTCTCGCCGCCGCGTGCGCAGCCTCTATACCGGCGTGCCCCGCTCCGATTACCACACAATCAAAATTATTTGTGCCCATCTGATTCTGCTAATGCCACTGCGGAGGCGATGGCGAAATTCGCGGTATGAGTAATGCTGACGCTTATCTGCGTGATGCCGAGCTTGTCGGCAATTTTTTTCACCTCGCCCGACAACTTCACCTCCGGCTGACCTGTTTCGGTATTAACCACCTCGATATCCGTCCAGGCGATTTTGCCCCGCCAGCCCGTCCCCACAAGTTTCAGCACCGCCTCCTTGGCGGCAAACCGGCCGGCTAATTTCTCAATCCCGTTTTTATTGGCCCGGGCGTATTTCTGCTCCTCGGCGGTAAATACCCTGTCCAGAAACCGCTCCCCGTGCCGAGCGACCATATCCTCTATCCGGGGAAAATCAACCAAGTCTATGCCATGTGCAATTATTCCCATTAAGCGGTCTCACTCACAACTTCCATTTTTCAATCATCAATCGTCATTCGACAATCGGCAATCAGCAATTATTTGTTTGCGTCCCTGTAAATTTCCCGCACGCAAAAATCTACAAATCTTTCCCTGTCCGCCGCCGATGCCTGCGCAACAAGCTCCTCGTTGAGCTTATCAATCGCCTGACGCATACGCTCGAACGATATCCTCGCCTTAATCTGGTTCTGCACCTTCTCAAACGGCTCAACGCCCTTCGGCTGATATTCAACAAGCTGCATAACAAAAATGTGCCCTTCCGCCTCGATAGGCCCCGCCGTCTCTCCACGCTGCATCGTCGCCGCTTTTTGGGCCAGCACATCATACGGTGACACAAGAGAATCCGGCGCGGTGTTCACATCCCCCGCCGTCAAGGCACTGTTTACCTTTACATATTCCTTCGCTAATTGCACAAAATCCTCGCCCTGCTTTATACGCTTCACAATACCGTCGATAAGCTCCATCGCCTGCTCCCGGCGAGGCCTGTTGGCGTCGATATCCCGCATCTTCGCCGGCTCAAGGTCGATAAGATGAAACCATAATGCCCCCCGCGTCGCATACAAATTCTCTTTGGTCGCTTCATAAACCGACATCATCTCGCTATACGTAATCGGCTGGTCTTTCGGCAATTTCTGCGACAGATAACTCTGGCTCAATATGTAACGTTTTTTATATTGCTCAAACTTGCCCCAGTCCATACCCATCTGCTTCAGCGACTGCTCCGCCTTTGCATAGTCCCCCCCGAAATCCATCACATATCGTCTGACCTCCGCGGCGGTTACCTTATCAAGCTCATCATCGACTTTATCGCCCGCGTCTTTCTTCGCCCTGCTGTAAAGCAGCGCATTAACTATCCTGTCCATAAGCTGCTGCTCAATCACAGGCCCCGCGGCACTTCTGAATTTCACAAAATCGGTGTTCTGCGCCGCAACGGCCAGCTTTTCAAAGACAGGCCCTATCACTTCCTCCGCTGTGATTGTCTGGTCGCCTACCGCCAGAGTAAAACCGCCGCTCGGCTCAGGAAGTCCGTCGCGTTTGGAAAGCGGCAGCTTTGCCATTTCTTCCGGCGTAAACTGGGGCTTATCCTCGCAGCCCGCCAGAACCACACCGATTGCCAACATTAATAACGTAGTTTTACGCATATAACAAACATCCAATCCTTTTTTAAGAACACGCCCGCGGTGAGCATGTCGAACCCGTTAAAAGCTGGTAGATTCTACGATAAAACACCCGCCAAATCCACAAAAAGCTTTGCAGTTCAACGTCTTCCTGTGCCGATAAATACTACCGATTAAAAAGGAGACAAGCTATGAAAAAAGCATTTGTGATTGGCGCAATTTTAACCCTTGTCGCGGGCTGCAACACCGATATCGTTACCACTAAGCAGTTAAACACCATCAAAAATAAATGCGTTTACGTTACGCCCATCGAAAGCCAGGACCCGTATATCGGCAAGGTCATAAAAGATGTCCTCGAAAAAGAATTTATTCGCAAACGCGTCCAGTTGTGCGACGCCGAAAACGCAAATATCATTATCACCGGCGCGACATTTGTGACGACCCGCTCCAGGGGAGAAACAAGCATGTTTAACAACTTGTTTGGCGGCAAAGAAACCTCAGCCCAGTCAATTGAATCAGTAACCATTTCCGCCAAAGACAAGGCGGGCAATGTCCTCCTCACCGCCTCATATAACAACGCTGACCAGCAAACCGCGAGTAAACTCGCTAAGGACTTCGGCTCATCTTTGGCAGACAAATTTCGCTAAAATTCACACAGACATCGTAGGGGAAGACCTATGTGCCTGCCCTATGCTTAGGGGTGTTTCCTTATTCCCTCGTCTGCCCTCTCGGAGCGCAGCGTAGATCCCCGCACGCCTTTGGCGGGGAGCCAGGCTTCATTGGTTTTCTGCCGGGCCTGCCCCGTGAGATGACTTTGCCTATCTCTTAGGGGGATCCAGGATTATTTGTATTTATTATCTTGCTGAATAAATCATCCCACTTGGGGCTCAATTGCTCATTTACTCTGATTTTCCACCGCCATTTTATTTCTCGGTTGTTAATTTAAATACGTTAGCTATTTCATTTCCCTCGGCGGGCATTTTCAAAATCAATCCTTCATCGCTTCTTGTCCATTTAATTTTTTGTTTTGTGCCAAGCATCGTTTATATCCTTTTTTACGCGTTCTATCATGCCAGCACTCTAATTACAACTGGCACACTTTTTGGGTGAGGTTGCTTCTTTTAGTCTAAAGAACCGGAAGTTTGCAGGTCTGCATCACTTCTGCTTGTGCCGCTATTTTACAAGAACCGAGATGTCGGCCGCCGACGCTAAACCACTGTCATTGGCCGTTCGCAATGCCGTCAAGCGAAAGTAGCGCGCAGGCATGTCCGTCTTGAGCTTCACGACCTGCTGCTGCCGGCTGTTGACGACGTTGTCGAAATCCACATTGTCCGCTGCAATCGTCCAGTTTTCCCCGTCGGGGCTGACCTCAAACCTTGCCCGCATGATGATCCCGCCATCCCATTGATCCTGGCGCGGTAAATAGGTGAACCCGCGGATTATCACCGTCTCACCCATGTCCACGGAAATGTGGTGCGGCATCGGATCGACCTTGCCGCGAAACCGTGAGTGCCAGTAAGTTTTCGGATCCTCATCAATTGCCTTGCGGGGATTTACTTCGGCGCCATCCTGCGAATCGCAGTCGAGGATCTTCCACTTCGTCTTCACCAGGCCAAACTCCATACGGGTAATCGCGGCCCCGGCGGATGCAATGTCCCTGCCCGGGGTCAGCGGGAATGTCTGAGCGATAATCAGGCCGCCCTGGAGCATCTGAATCGGACCGGCATAGAGCTGCGAGCTTTCCGTCGGGTTTGAGCCATCCAGGGTGTAGCGAACGCATGTGCCTTGAGGAACCGTGATGGTCACCGCACCATTGGTATTGCGAGTAACCTTCGGGGCGGAGATGACAGCCGGGGCAAAATAGAGCCCCATGCCCGCAAGTGTCGGCCGCACACGGAACTGCGTAAAGCGAATGCGGAACCTGGAGACGTTCGCATCGTCAAAGCGCACCAGTCGCTTGCAGCCAATAACTGTGCAGCCGGCCGCGGGATGCCATTGGTCATCCGTGAATACCTCCACATTGAACGCTTCCACCCGCTGCCCTGAGGCGATGTGCTCCTGCAGCATCAGGCAATTGGCGCGAACCGGAGCGGCAAGCTCTGCTGTGACAGTCACAGACGCAGGCCCGTCCGTCGTTGTCCAGAACGTGTCGGGATTGCCGTCCAGCACAACGTTAACATCGCCGACCGATTTGCCGCCGACCACTTCCGCAGTCAGCTTGGCAGCGGCAGCAAGATTCTGAGCAAAGGTCGTCTTGAGAACGTCGCCAATCTGCTTGAGACGGGCGACATCATTTTCATGGAACAATCCGCGGCGGTCAGGCGGGATGTTCAATAGGAACTGCCCATTGCCGCCGACCGAGCCGTAGTAGACATTCAGCATGTCCTCAAGTGAGCGGACAAGGTTGTCCTCGCTCTTGTGGTAAAACCAGCCCGGACGTATCGAGGTATTCACCTGGCTGGGATACCAGGCGAGAGCAGAGCTGTTTTTACGGCTGCGCATCAGCACTTCCCTTCCGCCCAAGTCCTCGCCGTAGATGTCACGGGTGTAGCCCGAGAGCGTCTTGTCGGAAGTTTCCCACGACTGCTCATCGCCCGGCATTGGAATGACACTCCATTCGCTCTTGCGAGTATAGCCACCCTCGTTACCGCACCAGCGGACATCAGGCCCGCGCACGGTGATTACTGCATTGGGCACAAGCTCGCGAATCAGTTTCCAGTAAGCACGCCAGTCATACTCCTGTCGTTTGCCGTTGGGGCCCTCCGCGCAGGCACCGTCAAACCAGACCTCTTCGATTCCTTGATAGTTCGTCAGCACTTCGCGAAGCTGGTTCAGGAAATACTGGTTGTACATGGGCGAGTCGCCATAGGTTTTCTCATGCCGATCCCAGGGCGAGATGTAGATGCCGTAGTGCATCCCTTCCGCGCGGCAGGCCTCGACAAACTCCCGCACAACATCGCCCTTACCGTTCTTCCAGGGGCTGTTCCTGACGCAATGCTCGGTGTACTTGCTGGGCCAGAGGCAGAAGCCATCGTGATGCTTAGCTGTGAGAATCATCCGCGTTATGCCGGCGGCCTTTGCCGCACGCACCCACTGGCGGGCATCAAGTTCAGTGGGGTTAAACAGATTGGGGTCTTCCTTTCCATCCCCCCATTCACGGTCGGTGAAGGTGTTCATGCCAAAGTGGATGAACGCCGAGATCTCATCACGCTGCCAGGCAATCTGCCGAGGCGTTGGCCGGACATCTACGGCCTTGGACAGTACAGCCTCTAAGGAATCCTCAGGGGAAAGACAGACATTCTGCGCAACGGCAGAAGATAGACCGAGCGACAGAGTTATAATAACAACCAATTTGCCAGTGATACGCATTACTTTTCCTCCCCGGCGACAACCGGTCAAAAATTGTAAAAAAGAACACAAATATACCCTTATGAAAACTAAGAACAGCCCCGCTGTCAACGGTTATTCGGTTATTGCTGTCCTCGGTTATTGCTCTCAACGATTACTTCCGCAGGTGTCAGGCCGTCGCTTTCGGCAATAATTTTTATAATCCCTCCCTGTCCTTCTGCGGGACGGACAATTAAAGTTTCTTTGCCATAGAACAATTTATGTTCGGCGTCCTGGAATAATTCAAATGAACGGGGATTGCCGCCGTCAGCGGCTGCGATTTCGGCAGGGCCTTCGACTTTGAATTTAACGTTGTTTTCCGCCAAAGGACATACTGTTACATTGGCATCGACAGCTTCGATTAATAGATAGCAAAGGTCATCACCTGTCGCAACAAGTTCTTTTCTATCGGGAGTCATTCGGAGCGATGCAGGTTCTCCAGCTGTTTTCATAATAGCTTGACCGATTTCTTTGCCGTCTTTATAGGCGACGGCTTTAAGTTCTCCGGGTTCATAATTTACATCGTAAAAGCCTATACGGTATTTGTCTATCACGCCATAATAACCTTCCCCGGCCTTTGCTGCCTTTGACTTTTTGCCAAGGGACTG
>JBFZBL010000277.1:0-19271 GCA_041308485.1 Phycisphaerae bacterium
TCGAAACCAGAGTAAAAGTCAGGGCAAATTTCTCATAGCCCCTGACCTCAGCGCCGGCTAGTACACCTCTGCCGCCCTCCCCGCTCGAAACATGTTGTATTGTGCTGCAATCAGGAGAGTTGCTGGGAAAATAAATATGGAATTCCACGCCTGGTCCGGGAAGAATTCTTTTTTCCGTCACTCGGGCCCTGGCCAGGTTCGGGCTGTGCCAGTCCAGATACACCAGTTGCTGCTGCGAAAGGGTCAGAGTCTTGCTGGGCGGTATCTCCGGCGGCGATGGTACTTCGAGACTTTTCTTGGAGCTATGCTCGCATCCAAAAGCAAAACAGACCGCGATTATGAATGGCAGTATAAAAACGCTCTTGTTCATTCTTATGCCTTCCTTTACAAGCCGATTATTATTAACGATTTTCTAATAACTGGAATTATCAGGGACAGCCGCCTGTTATTTCCTTTTTACTTACCCCCTCAATTCTATCCGAAGCGAACCCCTTTTCAACGGCAAAATCCTGTCAGTTTTAAGCCGATAAATCGCAGGTCATAAATCAGCATCTAAACAAATAAAAAAAGCCAGAGCCTCATTTAAGGCTCTGGCTTCGGAGGAGGGTGATGAAAAGCTTATTAAAAATTACCGTGGCCTCATTTGCCCTGCTGTAATCTAAGTCCACCTCAGGCGGGAATTGTTACACTATTTTTAGAAAAATTTCCGTCTCAAGCCGATAAATCGCAAATTCGCGCTTCGCGGGAAAGTAGAACAGTTGAACATTTGAGCAGGTGAGGAAATAACATGGATCCCATGTTCAAACTCCCCGGCCAAAGACATGCTGGGGCAGGCAGGCGAGCAGCACTCGGGGATTGCGCCTTTGGGGGCGCAAGAAAAAGGCCTCGTCTTTTGAGGGACGAGGCCTTTATTCCGGTTTAATAATCGGTATTACTGAGGTACGACGTTTACCGCACAGGGGCCTTTTTTGCCCTGTCCGATATCGAACGACACCGCCTGGCCTTCCTGAAGGTCAGCGTAGCCGCCCATCTTAATCTCCGAATGATGAACGAACAGCTCTTCGCCGCCATCATCGGGGACGATGAATCCAAAGCCTTTTTTGCCGTTAAACCACTTTACTTTACCTGTACTCACTGTAACTCCTCTGGCCCTTGCGGACCAAACACTAAAACTTTGCCCCTCAATTTTTCTAAAAGAGGATACTCCTGAGGGACGTTGGGATATCCTTCCTGAATGCGGTATTATACCAGATACATCGCCAAATCAACCAATAAAAATAAAAAAAACGCCTTTTTGGGCCGCTGAGGCAGTCTAAATCGTGATTTTTACCATTTAACAGCCCCGCAAAGCAATAGTTTATAGGACCACGGCCCTAGTCAAGATTACCGTTCTGGGGTGCCAATTCCTTCGACCCTGTCCAGGCGACCGCACGCTGTTTATGGTCGAGGAAACCCTCGAGCTTGCGGGCGCGGACGGGGTGCTGGAGTTTTCTTATGGCCTTGGCCTCGACCTGCCGGACGCGTTCGCGGGTAACTTTGAAGATCCTGCCGACTTCTTCGAGGGTGTATGTGTAGCCGTCGCCGATGCCGTAGCGGAGTTTGATGATTTCGCGTTCGCGATACGACAGGGTTTTGAGGACCAGCTCGATGCGTTCCTTGAGCATTGACTGGGTCGCGGTCGAGACGGGGGAATCGACGGCGTGGTCTTCGATAAAATCGCCGAAGTTGCTGTCTTCGCTGTCACCGATAGGCCTGTCCAGGGAAATTGGGTGTCTCGAGATTTTCAGCACCCTTCTCGCCTCATCGATGCTCATCACGGCTTCTTTGGCGATTTCCTCGATGGTTGGCTCTCTGCCGAGCCGCTGCGTGAGGACTTTGCCCGCGGTTCGCAGCCGGCTCATGGTTTCAATCATATGCACCGGTATGCGGATGGTCCGGGCGTGGTCCGCTATCGCGCGGGTAATCGCCTGCCGAATCCACCATGTCGCGTAGGTGCTGAATTTGTAACCTCTTTTATATTCGTATTTGTCAACGGCCCGCATCAGGCCGGTATTGCCTTCCTGAATTAGGTCGAGAAAACTGAGACCTCGGTTGCGGTATTTCTTGGCGATTGAAACGACAAGACGCAAATTTGCGCTCGACAGCATTCGCTTCGTTTTTTCGTATTGCGTGAAGATGCAGTCGATAACGTAGAGACGCCTGTCGAGCTGGGCGGGAGTTTCGCAAATAAGGTCCTGAAGACCGGCAATCTCCTGCTTCATGGCGTCGATATCTTCAGGAACATAATCTTTGGTCGGCCCGGCGGCGATGATGCCCTGTAACTGCCGCATCTTTACGGATATGCCGTGGAGCTTGTCTTTCATCGGGGCTATCCTGCTGGTGCGCAAACTCAGCTCTTCGAGAAGAGTAGCGATACGCCGGCGGTTCCTGTTTAGGCGGCGCTGAATGGCAGCGGCCTTGGGGGAATCGCCTGCCTGGATATATTCCTTTAAGAGGTTCTGGTTCATCGCAAGCAGGGCGTTGATGGTATTAAGGTTCTGCGGGAGGCGCTTTTTTATAACGATTCTGATGAGGTTCTCGGCGGTGCTGATTTTCATTGTTCTGTCAAAGGACAGTCCACCCTGCTGGACCTGCTGGAGGATTTCGACGGAGTTTCTGGCGCAATAGTCGTTCTCGAGCATTTTGCGTCTGAACGCCATGCGCGAAACTTCGATTTTGCGGGCGAGTGATATTTCGTTTTCCCTGTTAAGAAGGGGAATCTCGCCCATCTGCGTAAGATATGTTCTGACGGGGTCGTCGATTCGGCGGCCGGGTTCGGCGCCGACAAGCTCTTTTTCGATAAGTTTGTCTTCTTCGATAACGGGTTCTTCTTCGGCAACCGGCTCTACGGGAATATCGACTTCGACGGGCTCAAAATCCTCCTCGGCGATTTCCGCGGGAGCGCCGTGCTTATCGACATCGGCCTCGTCAATTAAACTGATGCCCATTTCATCCAGTGTCACCAGCAGCGTATCGAGGCGGGCGGGACTTACCAGGTCTTCGGGCAAATCAGCGTTCATTTCCTCGTAGGTGAGGTATCCTTTTTTCTTGCCCTTTTCTATCATCGCCTTGATTCTGCCTTCGGCGTCGAGAGGCAGCGGCGGTTTTACCTGCTGTACTTCCTCGGCTCGGCCTTTCTCGCCGGGGGCGGCTTTGTGTTTTTGTTTCTGGGCCTCAGCCGATGTCTTTTTCTTTCCCACAATAAGTTTCCTTAAAAAAACTGACTATCGTCATTACAAAATTAAATCATTCCCATATTGCGACGGTTCTCTTTGGAAACGGCCTGAATCAAATCCTGTTTGCTGCCGGCGGTTTTGTTCTTCTGCCTTTCAACGTGTTCCAGTGCGGTCAATGCGTCTGCCAGTCTTTTGGTAAAGTTGCCTTTTTCTGCGCCTTCGTGTTCGAGTGTGGTAATCAGGCTTGCAAGCTGCGGGTCTTCGACCACGGAGCAGATAGTTTGTATCGACGCCCGCGTTTTTTTGGAGAGCGTCTGGAAAATGGCCTGCGCTACCTTTTCGAGTGCGGGGACATCGAAATTCTGGGACGAGATTTTATCTTTTATGTCATCGAACAGCGAGGGGTGCGCCAGGAGCACTTCGAGAATTTCGCGCTGGGCGTTTGCGGAAAGTCCCTCACCCAAATCGAGAGGCGCACTCGAATCGCCGGCTTCGCCTGTATAAGATGAGAACGTTCTTGCCCTGCTGCTCCTGCGGTTCAGCTCGCTTTGAATTTCCCTGGCGTCGAGGGACATGACTCGCGACAGGTTATTAACGATGAGTCCCCTTTCGATTGCGGAGACATTGCCGGCGTTGATGGCGGTAGCGATGGCATCGAGATATTCATCGACAGCCTGCTTTTTGCCCGCCAGTGTCGGTTGTGAGCCAAGATTGGCATTAAGGCGAACCCATTTGAATGCGAAGACATCGGTGGCGTTCTCGATGATTGTCGCGAAGGGCTCTTTGCCCTGGGCGAGAAGAAAATCGCACGGGTCTTTGCCCTGCGGGACTGACGCAATCGCGATATCGATATGTGAGCCAAGCGCGACCCCAAGGGCGCGGTTAGCGGCTTCAAGGCCCGCGGTGTCACTGTCGAAAAGGAGAACGACTTTTTTGGCGTATCTGCGCAGGATTCGAGCGTGGCCCGCGGTAAAACTTGTGCCCAAGGTCGCGACGACGTTTGAAATGCTGAACTGATGCGCCATAATGCAATCGGTGTACCCCTCGACGACAACTGCGGTATCTGAAGCGACTATTTGGTGACGGGCGTGGTCAAGGCCAAAGAGTGAGTTGCTTTTGTCGAATATGGCCGTCGTCGGCGAGTTGATATATTTGGCGCCTTCGCCTGAGAGTGTTCTGCCGCCGAAGGCGATGATTTTGCCCGTGGCGTCTGCGATAGTGAACATCAGGCGATTGACGAATTTATCGGATAGCGATGAGCCCGCCCCGACGACAAGACCCGCCGCCAGAAGCAATTTATCCGGGATTTTTTTCTGTCTGGCCGCCGTCAGTAAATCATTATCGGTTCCGACTGCCAGACCGATTTGCCAGTTCTTAACGCTTTCATCCGAGATTTGTCTTTCGGTGACATATTGTCTCGCGTCTTTTCCTTTTTCGGGATGCGCGAGATTGGCCGCGAAGTATTTGGCTGCCCAGGCATTTGCTCTCGCAATGTCATTGGGGTCTGCTTCAATACCAGATTCTCGATTCTCGATGCTCGTGCGTGGTCTGAGTGGTTCGATTTTTATACCTGCGCGGTCGGCTAAACGCTGGAGCGCCTGCGGGAATGATAAGTTTTCGCGCATCTGGATGAATTTGATGACGTCGCCGCCCGCGCCGCAAGCGAAACATTTGAAGATTTGCTTTGTTGGGTTGACGTTGAAACTTGGGCGGTGGTCTTCGTGGAAGGGGCATAGGCCGAGCATTTCGCGACCCTTGCGTTTGAGCGAAAGATGCTCGCCGATGACATCAACAATGTCATTGGCCTGCTGAATGCGCGAAATTAAACCCGTGTCGAAAGTGGGCATTTTTACGTCATGTACCCCAAAAAAGTTTAGCCACTGATTATACTGATTTCACTTTATTATCTGTGTTCATCTCTGATATCTGTGGCCAACCAAAAACAGTGTTAGCCCGTGTTCACCCCGTGAGATGCCGCTTCACTATCTCACGGGGTAAATCCGTATCTGAAAAACAGTGGCCATCCATGTCCACTCCCACCTCCCGTAAGGGACGCCAAACGGCGTGTGGCGGGTAAATTTCATAAAACAACAAAACCCCGCAACCAATCCTCCGAAGACGGACAAGTTGTGGGGGTAAACACAAATTGATTATCGCACTATATTATAGGGGGCAATCGCCAAAAGTCAAGTTTTGGTCAAAAATAGCGTTTTCAATACTAAAAAACACGGTAGCTTAGCGATTGGACACCTGTGGCAATGGGACAACGCTGTTGCGGATTTCGGATTGTAGATTGCGGATTTGAACCACAGATTCGCCTCGTGAAATAGGCGAAGACGCCATCTAACGGGGTTAACACGGATGGACACGGATTTTTAATAGTGTTTGGCGAAAACAGTTTTAATGCCGAAAGTTGTTTTTTGTTCATGCTGTTTTGAGAGATAAATTGAACTGCCACCCACAAATGGATGAGGTCGGAAGAAAATAAAAGGTAAAGGGCAAGAATATAGTAGATATCGGTGACAAGTTAACCTTTCTTGCCATTCCCATAAAGCCTGATTAGAATATGTCTATGGAAAATGAACCAATCCAAACCAAGAAGGATAATTACCTTGTCGAGATTACTTTCGCAATTCTTGTATTCCTTTGGGCCTGCCCCTTAATTCCTTTTCTTATTACTTTCATACATCCACGTTTTATAATTGAATATATAGCGTTACTACTCTTCGTGCCAATTTTCGCTGCTATTTTATTAATTGTCGCAGTTACTCGACTATTAGTCGGATTAAGAAAAACCCCAAAAGCCTCTGGTATTAGAACTGTTATTCTTGTTCCGACGGTCATATTCGGTTTTCTTTTGGCATTCACTATGCCTTGGTGGGATGCTGCCGCCCAAGGTATGTACCTCAACCTGAAATCAGCAGACTTAACGGAACTTCGCAACTGGGCACAATCCGTTCAATTTCCTGAGGGGAAAAATTATTTACAGGTATCCGATAAAAACATCCCCGTTGCTGCCGAGAAGTTCAGGCCAATTAGCGTTTGGGTATATGCTCTTGACAATCAAAAAGGACGAGTTGCTTCTATAATATGGTGCAGCGGAATGAGTCATGTACGGCTTATTGTAGGTCCGCTCGATATGCCTGTTCCTGATCGGGATATTCGTCCTGATTATGTTGATGTTTATAAAACAGTTTCTCCTGGCGTTTACATTAATATAAGTGAATAATTGCGACTTTCCCCTTTTTTGTCAGGAAATACGAGGCAATATGAAAAGATATTATTACGTATATGTTCTGCGGTCTGAAAAGGACGGTAAATTTTACGTGGGGTACACCAACAACGTGCGGAAAAGATTGGAACTGCACAATAGCGGTCAGGTGGAATCGACGAAAAGACGAGTGCCTTTGGAATTAATCTACCGGGAGGGCTGCATTAATCAACAGGACGCCACAAAAAGAGAGAAATATCTAAAAAGCTCATGGGGGAAGAGATATATCAAAAATCGTCTGGAACAATATTTGGGCGGGGTTCACCCCGTGAGATAACAGACGATAATCAGATATACAGGCAACAAACTAGGGCAAGATAACATTACTCCCATTTTGATAATACATTATCTCACGGGGTAAAGGCGTTTAAGCAGCTCCATCGGCATGCCCATTACATTTGTCATAGAGCCATCAATATGGTCAACGAAGGGGTCGTTGTCACTAATGGAATAGGCGCCGGCTTTATCTCGCCATATACCGCTTTTGATATGTCCGGCAATCTGGGCATCCGTCAGTTTTCTGGGATAAACAATCGTTGTCTCGGCTTCGACGATTTTCAGACTGCGCGATTTACAGACAATAGCCAGGCCAGTGATAACCTTGTGGGGTTTGCTGAAGAGCTTTCGTGTAATCTCTTCGGCGTGTTTCGCGTCGCTGGGCTTGCCGATGATTTTGCCCTCGAAATCGACCACCGTATCAGCGCCTATAACAATCGAATCAGGATACTTGCCGGCAATATCGTTTGCCTTGGCGAAAGCAAGTTGTCTGGCATATTCGGCAGAAGCAATATTTTCCGCTGGGAAAACTGATTCATCGATTTGCGAAACAACAACATCAAATTTATATCCCGCCTCGGCCATTAACTGCCGACGCCTCGGGGATGCTGATGCCAGAATCAAGGGTAAATGTCCAATATCCAATGTCCAATATCCAATAACGAAGTGATTATTTGATCTGCACGTAGTAAATTATCTTTCGGCAAAAGGTGAGATATTGTTTTTCGATTTTATCGAATGGGATATCTGCCTGGTCTGATTCAGTTTTTTTCACAGCCGATTTATCGCCGATAATATAATGCTCGAACAGCATTTTGCCGACAGCGCTGTTCCAGCCAACGGTGATGGGTATATTCCTGTCGGCGGCTATCGTGACATCCCTTTCGGCCAGGGGCCACTGGCCGTTTAGACCGTCAAGGAGTAGCTTTTGGTACTGGGCAAAGTGTTTGCCGTAATCGTCTTCGCGGAGAAAACGCACAAGGGCGTATGCCTCGCTGTAGAAAGCGGCGACGGCGTCATCACCTTCGGTTACGACTTCGCCCGGATTGAGCTTTATGAGGGTACCGAGAGGGATAATTTTATTATTGAGGATGGTTCTTTTGAGCGAGCCAAGGCGGTAGCCGTTGCGGTCAGACTTGAAAGTAAACAAACCCCTGTTGTATTCGGATACTTCGAACTGCATAGCGATACCTTCGTCGAGCCAGCTCGGGAGGCGGTATTTGAAAAGCCGCGAGTTGAACTGGTGCCAGCCCTCGTGCCCGATGCTCGAGAAAGTGCGTTCGAGACCTATATTGTAGGCGACACACGCGCCGTTGAGATAGTAAGCGCCGGCTTTGATTTTGAGGTAAAGCGGCGCCTGTGGACCAGTGAAGTCAGCGGTGAAGACTTCCCACTGCTGGCGATTCGCAAAAAGGTAAATGGTGAATGGGGTTGATATCTCGATTGGCCTGGGCAGCTGGTTTTGATACCCGCGATAGGCGGACTCAACGAAACCGGGAACCTCTGAGAGCGTAAGGGGCTCAAGGAACGTTGTGTAGATTTCGTAGTGGGCGGTGGTAAGTTTTAACCCAGTGCCGAACTGGCTTTCCCATAAGTCGACTGACTTTAGGGGAGGGAGTTTTTGCTTTTGCAGATAGGCAGACATACCAGCCGGGGTATTTATTTCGGCGGCGGAAGAAACGCCGGCAAAACAAAAGAAACCACAGATTGCACAGATTGCATTGATTGTTTTCATATCATAAATACGCTTGATTGGTGTTCAAAGTACAACCTAATTTTATAATTATATCATATATCTTTGAAAGGCGAGCCGAAGACCTCGGCTGAGAACAAAAATACTTCGGTTTTCGGGTCTTTCCACGCATCTTCGGGCAAACCCGCCTTATGGGAGCAGCAATAGGAGAGAAATTCTTCTTTGGACCAGCCGGTTTCCGTGGCGACCTGGGGCAGGAAGCACCCTGAGAGATAGCCGCGCTTGATATATATGCCATCTACACCGAGACGAAGGGAAAGGGGGTCGGCGGTTTTCTTCAATGGTGACAGGACGGAGATTTCAATATCGAGGTCCAGCAGGTCGTCGATTGTTAACGGGTTATCGAAAAAACGCGGGTCGCCGGCAGCGGAGGCCTTTGCCATTTCGACCACCATATTTACGAGCGGTTTGTCGGCGGTGAACTGACCGATGCAGCCGCGGAGTTCTTCGCCGGTCTTGAGTGTGACGAAGCAACCGAGATGACTGGCAAGGTCCGGATCGTCAGCCTCAACTACCGGAATCCGTTTGCCGGCAATAACAGCTTCGACGGTATCCCGGGCGACTTTAAGGAGTGCGTGTTTCTGTTCTTTATTCATACTAACGACCAATCACTGTTTTTTGACGCGTCGTTTTTCTCTTATAACTTCGATGACAGCGGGCATAATCGAAAGAATGATAATCACCAAGATAACGAGCGTGAAATTGCGTTTTACGACGGGCAGATTACCGAAGAAGTATCCGCCGAAGATAAACAGCGTTACCCAGAGCAGACCGCCTATTACGTTGTAGGAGAAGAATTTCATATAAGTCATCTTGCCGACGCCTGCGATAAACGGGGCGAAAGTGCGAACGATTGGAACAAATCGGGCAATTACAATTGTCTTTGCGCCGTATCTTTCGTAAAAGTTATGCGTGCGGTCGACATGCTCTTTTTTGAGGAACCACTTGCCCTGATGTCTTAATATGACATCACCGAAGTATTTGCCTATGGCGTAGTTTGCGCTGTCGCCAAGAACTGCCGCTATTGAAAGGAGGATAAAAATGGGAACCAGCTTCAGTGAACCAGATGCCGCCAGCGCCCCCAGCGCAAAAAGGAAAGAATCCCCCGGCAGAAACGGCGTTACGACAAGGCCCGTTTCACAGAAGATAATGAGAAAGAAGATTACATAGCACCAAAGGCCGTAGTTTTCTATGATGTAATTTAGATGCGTATCCAGATGCAGAATAAAATCTACAAACTGGAGCGCCCAGTGAAATAATTGCGTTATCATTTCCATCCTTCTAACGATATGCGAAACCGGGTATAATGTCAATCCTAAAGCATCGGGAGATAAATAGTTATGGCAAAAAGCAAACAGTTTACAAAAACAGACAACGGCTTACTGGTTAGGGCGCCAGCGAAAATCAATATTTCGCTGCTTGTGGCAGGCAGGCGGCCCGACGGGTATCACGAACTCGAAACCATAATGGCGAAAATCAACTGGCATGATGAGATACTGATTGAGCCGGGGAAAAAGAAAGGAATCGAGTTAATCTGCAAAGGACCATACGAGGTGCCCGAGGGCAAAGATAATCTGGTTTATAAGGCGGCGAAACTGATACTTGAAAAAGCAAAAAGTAAAAAGGAAAAAGTAAAAAGCACAAAGGAGGGAATCAGGATTACGCTGACGAAAAATATACCGGCGGGGACAGGATTAGGGTCAGGAAGCAGTGACGCGGCGGGGACATTAATGGGCATCAACAGGTTCCTGAAACTGGGACTTAGCAAGAAAAAGCTTATGGAGCTGGCTGCGAAACTGGGCAGTGACATTGCGTTTTTTCTGGGGGGGCCAATCAGTTTTTGCACGGGGAGGGGGGAAAAAGTGCAAAAATTACCAAAAAGTGAATTTAGGGTATTTTTGATTGTGCCTGACGTAAATGTTTCTACCAAAAGGGTTTACGAAAATTACAGGCACGATTCAGCGGAATACAAGCGTTTGCACAGGGAAATAAATGGGTATATCAAGAAAAAGAGGATTGATTTAGTTGGCGAATTGTGCGCAAATATGCTTCAGGAAAGTTGCTTTGAGTTGAATACGAAACTTAGAGAGCTGAAGAAGGGAATCGAAGGGACAGGAATCAGACCATTATGCCTGAGCGGAAGTGGTTCAGCGATGTATTGTATTATTGACAAAGGCAATGAGGAAAAAATAGCGACACACCAAAACAAGCTTGCGCGAGAATTCGGCTGCAAGAGCATAATACTAAACAACAACAGTTGGTAGTTAATTGGCGAGGCATGACTATGCAGATCAGCGAAGTGAGAGTAAAGTTAATAGAGAACAAGGACGACAGGTTGAAGGCGTTTTGTTCGGTAACGATGGACAATGAGTTTGTGGTGCGTGACATAAAAATAATCGAAGGGACTAACGGATACTTCGTAGCGATGCCTTCAAGGAAGATGAGCGACCATTGCGAGAAGTGCGGCGGCAAGAACCATCTTCGGGCGAAGTTCTGCAATAACTGCGGGGCGGGGCTTCCTGATGACCGGGCAAGAAAGGATGTTAAAGGCAGGATGAAGCTGCACGCCGATATAGCGCATCCTATAAACGCCGATTGCAGGAAGAAGATTCAGGACAAGGTAGTTGTTGCTTTCAAGGAGGAACTGGAGAGGTCGAAGCAGCCAGGGTATAAGCCGATGGAAATGGATGAGCCGGATGACGAAGTTCCAGAGATAGTTACGTAGTCGAGAGCACCGCGCAGACGGCCGGATATTAAAAAGGCCGCCGATTTTAGGAAGTTACAGTTCCGTTGATCTCGGAACTGATAGCGCGGCCGGGTGCGGTGGGGTAAACCCGGCTGTTTATTTAGATTTTCAAGTCGTCGAGTACTTTTTCGAGAGCAAGGTCTAACCGTTCGCTAAGGTTGTATTTGCCTTCTGTGAGCTGTCGGCGAACCTTAAGGACCTTTTGCTTCCTGACTTCAGGCATTACGGCAATCTGCTTTAACACCTGGCCGAGTGAAGTACTGTTCATATTGTCGAGAATCTGTTCCATAAGCAGATCATCATCTGCAATCAGGTCATCAAATGCGGATTCGGCAAGTTCACCGCTGGCTGGTTCGAGGTTGAACCTATGGCCAGCAAGCCAATTATTACGAGTAAAATCGGACATTACTATTACCTTGTCTGTCAAGCCACAGGCGAAAATTTCCGTCTTTTCGACCATAAGGCATCAACCACTATATCTTGTATGTCCCATAATCCTTTGTGGGACCCCAATCTTGTTTACAGTGTTGTTATCGACAACGACACCTTAAAAACTTTAGCGAATGCTAAGGCAGGATATAGTTTTACTTAACCATTTGTAAAAGCTGCGATTACATAAGTTTTTGGCAAATAAATCGGGTATCAATACTGAAAATTGCACAAAAAAAATAGAAACGGCTCGGTAAATCTCATCCAAAACGAGGTGACGGCTAAGGTTTTTGAGCAGAAAAACGCATACTATATGTAGTGGTTGCATCTGAAATCGGAAAATATGAGTTTCAGGGGGTTACCTGGAAGATTTTTCCGGACGCTCCTTCGCTTTAAAAGCTACGGAGGGTAGCCTCAGCTTTCTAAGTCAGCATATAATGTAGAAACTAACTATTATTTAGCAGCGGAAATGGCGTCGGAGAGGGTAATTGAGCCTTCGTAGAGGGCACGGCCGACAATGGCACCTGCTGCACCGATTGAGGCCAGTTTCCTGATATCCGGAACGGTTGTAACGCCTCCTGAGGCGACAACAGGCACAGAAACAGTGTGGATGAGAACTTTTGTTCTTTCGACATTAGGCCCGGCGAGCATACCATCCTTGGCAACGTCGGTGTAGATTATTGCGGCTATAGGCAGTACAGCAGCCTCCCGTGCAAGTTCAAGCAGCGACTTGGGATGTTCATCATACCAGCCGCCGGTAACAACATGCGAACCTTTAGCATCGAGGCCGAGGGCGACTTTGCCGGGGAAGCGATTTGCCATATCGCCGAACCATTCGAAATCGTTTACGGCCTGAGTGCCGATGATAACCCGTTCGACGCCCAAATCGAGGAGTTGTTTAATATCCTGCTCGGTTCTGAGTCCGCCGCCGACCTCAATTTTTAATTTTCCGAGTGCGGCGATAGCGGCAATAGTCGGCGAATTGACGGGCCTTCCGATTTTTGCGCCGTCGAGGTCAACGACGTGAAGCCACTCTGCGCCCTGCCCAATGAATTCCTGCGCCTGTTTAACGGGGTTTTCCTGGTAATTAATCTGGCGATGATAGTCGCCCTGTATAAGGCGGACACACTTGCCGCCGCGGAGGTCGATAGCCGGTATGATATACATCGTTTCGTCCTTCAAAGAATCAAAAACAAATCATCAGAAATTCTAAAAATGTCTGATGTTCGTTGCAACATATTTCGGGCGAAAGTTTGGGGTTAAAGGGCATTATCTTCCACTTATTATCCCTGCGATTTACTTAATATTCGCCGGCTTGTCCGTTTTTATATTAGTCGCTTTTGGAAAGGTAAACGACGGCTTTTGCATGTACAGGGCATATCCGAAATCGAGCATCGTATCGTTGCCGAGTTTGGATATTCTTATGGGGTCAATAAAGAAATTCACGATGAACCCCTTGACTCTGCCTATGTGGCTGTTCGGTTTTGACGCCTTATTAACGGATATTACTTCGATATCCATTCTGGGCTCGCCGTCGCATTTTTTGAACGTAAGCGTGGCAACCCTCGCGATTATTTCGTTATATTTGTTCTCGTATTTATACTGCCCGTTTTCAGGTTTAACGCCATAAAGCCCAATAGTAACGGGGCTTTTTTTCCATCTTTTGTTGAAATGCACGTCCACCTGCGTAACAGTTACATTGGAATCAGCTATAGTTCCCTTGACGTCTACTCGGCCAAAACCCTCTCCTTCCAGCCTGATATACTCAAGGAGGTTATTGATGGGGGCGTTTTTCTTCCTCTCTTCGGAGAAAGTGGCTATAATCCCATTGGAGTCGAAAATATCCGTGAAAAAGCCGCTTCCCTGCAGTTCGAATTCACAACTCACAGTGAAGGAATCTCGGACGACGCTTTTTTTATATGATATAAACATCGACTGCTGCTGGTTATTAGGGCTGATTTCGGTAGAAACGAGTGTGGGTGAAATAAGGGGAATAAAATACATAAACGAGGCGACGGGATTTTTTACGGATTTAAGACCGTCGTAGCTCAACATAACGGTTGGGCCGTTCGAGTCGTTACTGTCTTTTTGGGCGCATAAGGCAATGCCGGCGTTTAAGAAAATCGCACAAAACACGATACTCACAGACAAACCTGTTCTCTGCCCGCAAATCAAATCAGACCTCGTTTTCCGAATATTTGTCAAAGTGTTATTCAAAACGCTGAACTTATAAGCCCGCTGGTATTTTAGAGTAATATGGGCTTGTTTTCAACGGTTTTCTTTTGCGGGCATTGTTCTTGTAATTTAACGCTGAAAAATATATAACTTTAGCGGTTTTCGGAGAGGTGTCGGAGCGGCTGATCGAGCTGGTTTCGAAAACCAGTGTGCTCTTTATTGAGTACCGCGGGTTCGAATCCCGCCCTCTCCGTTGTGTTGCTTCTTCTTGGCGGCGGGACGAGAACCCGCCTGACGCGAAGCGGCAGTACACGGGTTTGACACGCCGAAGGCGAGCCGCGAAGTGAATCCCGGCTTCTCCGTTGATTTTATAAAGGTATCTTATGAACAGTTTCAATATTTGGCGGGGCTGCGTTCAGCGGCACGGAATCCCTGGTCACGCCTGAGGGGTATCATCATACCGTTGGTTTTTTCGAGCCAGTCAAACATTTTGCCATTCATCTCATCGACAATCTTTTTATATTCCGGTTTGTTAATCAAGTTATGTTTCTCGTCAGGGTCATTCTGTATATCGTACAGCTCATCGATATCCCAGATTCCGTGATAATGCATATATTTGAATTTATTCGTTCGCAGACCATGGACGGTCGGCGTCTGCGGAAAATTTCGTTCCCAGTAATATTCATAAAAAGCTTCATTACGCCAGGGAATCTTTTTTCCAGTCAGAAGCTCTTTGAATGAATGCCCATCCATATTAGCCTTCGCCGGGATTCCCGCCATATCCAAAACAGTGGGAGCAATATCGATATTCTGAACGAGCTCATCAATAACAGTCCCCTCCTTTATCATATCCGGGGCATATACGAGCATAGGAATACGCATCGACGGCTCATACATATGTCTTTTGTCGATTAGACCATGCTCACCGAAACAAAATCCGTTGTCACCCATATAGATGACAACTGTGGACCCGTTTTCATCGGAGCCGTCAACATAGTCGAGAATTTTGCCGATGCTCTCATCAACGCTCAAAAGAGTTTCGCAATATCGTTTGTAAAATTTATCGAAATCCATCTGGCCGTGATACATATAATCAACGCCGTGCCAGCTGTTCCGCTGCGCCTTTACCCACGCTGGTTTGTCCCTGTAGTTTTCTTCGGTATCGGCCATAGTGTCTGGATATTTCAGCTTGACGTTCTGATACGTGTCCAGATGCCTCTTGGCCGGCTCGAACATCGCGTGAACCGCCTTGTGCGACAGATACAGAAAATAAGGTTTGCTTTTATCCCGTGTGTTTTTCAGCCAGTCCAGCGCGTTTTCGGTGAGAATATCAGATATATGACCTTCACGTTTAACTTTTTTACCATCGATGTTCAGCTCGGGGTCATAGTAAACTCCCTGTCCTTTGAAGCTACTCCACTTGTCAAAACCCGGCCGCGGTTCATCCGAAGCATCTCCCATGTGCCATTTGCCCATAAAAGCCGTCTGGTATCCGGCCTTCTGCAGGTAGTGGGGAAAATATTCGGTGCCCTTCGGTACGGGCGTGTTATTATCTATTACGCCATGTTTATGAGCATACTGACCGGTTAAAATCGACGCTCTGCTCGGCGAACAAAGAGAGGTTGAGGCGGTTGCATATTTGATATAGGCACCTTTTTGGGCCATCCTGTCCATATTAGGGGTTCTTAAAAAATCGGGTGTTTTTAAAAAGCTCATAAAGTCGTATCGATGGTCGTCGCTCAGGATAAGGATTATATTTTTGGCCTTCTTTTTTGACGAACCGAACGTGTCCAGAGTTCCCAAAAGGCTGGCGCCAGCCAGAGAGGTCATTGTCAGTCCCGTCGCTTTCAAAAAGCTCCTGCGCGTCGTTTGTTCATCAGCCATTTCTTTCGCTCCTTATTCTAATAGATGCGCAGTGTGATTGTAACATACGGCTCAGCTTGGCGACCAGTTCCGTGTTTTCCGGCAAATCGGCGATATTGACATTTTCCTCAGGGTCCAGATGGTGGTCGTATAACATGCGTGCCTCCACTTTACCATTGTTGCTCCACTCGGTGTAGAGATATCGATCCGTGCGCATGGAATCTGCTTTATGGTATCTCGCGAATACGGCTTCTCTGCCCGTTGCTTGTGGATTTTTGAGATGCGGAACCAAGCTGGTACCTTGTAGGTGTTGCGGCAGTGAGAGCCCAGCCAGTTCACAAAGAGTAGGGTATATGTCTATAAATTCCACAAGGGCATTACACTTTGCATTACGCGACATACCCGGGGCGCTGAAAATAAGCGGGGCCTGCAGGGATGTATTAAAATTGCAGTGCTTGCACCATAGTCCATGTTCTCCGAGTTGCCAGCCATGGTCGCCCCACAGGACGATCAGTGTCTCTTGACGCATATCAAGCCTGTCCAGTTCATTGAGCATATTACCGATCATGGCATCGGTATAGGTTGTACAGGCGTAGTAGCCGTGGATGAGTGTCCGGGCCAGGTCATCTGAAACAGGTCCTGTCTGGGGAATGTTTGTGTACATATTTCTTAATTCGCTCCAGTTGTGTAGCGCCTGTTTAGGACTGTTCTTGGGAGCAAATGGATTGTCCGCCAGATTGATGTCTTCTCGCTTATACATGTCCCAGTATTTCTTGGGGGCAATAAAAGGCAGGTGAGGTTTGGTCAGTCCGGCAGTAATAAAAGCTGGTCGGCCGGACTGCTTTGCCTGACGCAGATCCAGGATCACCTTGTCGGCGATTTTACCCCCTTGAAGCACATTGTCGGCTACGTCAGGGCTTTCATAGGCCGCGGCCTTTCCGAATTTCTTCATGGACTCCAGGTTTTCTCTTGTCTGGTATTGGCGAAAATCAGGCGGTCTGAAAATTTCATTCCAGGATGCCTGATTGTCTTCTTTGTGATGGTAGATCTTTCCATTGCTTATGGTTCGGTAGCTATGCTGTTTAAAATGCGTAGGCAAATCAGTGATACCTGGAGCGTCTTTATCTGCACGTGTATCGAAGTCAACAAATCGATCGGGCGTGGGGCGCAATCCGGTCAGGAGACTTGCTCTTGACGCGCCGCATACAGGAACTTGGCAATAAGCACGGTTAAACAGAACGCCGGTTTTCGCAAGCCGATCAATGTTGGGTGTGATCATATAATGTTGCCCATAGCAGCCGAGCTGGGGACGCAAATCATCAACGGAAATAAACAGCACGTTGGGTCTTTCAGATTTATTCTGTCGCAGGGATTTAATGCAACCCAGAATTGTTAAAGACACTGCACTAATACCGGCAACTTTTACAAATTCTCGCCGGGTTAAATTATTAGCTTCATTGCTCACCTCTGTTCTCCTTCATATTCTGAAGACTAACGCTCAAATATACTGGCTCGGAGAATACGATAATCCGTAATCGTTGAGACCAGTTTATATGCCATTGGTATTGTGCCTCAACTCTTATCATCCAGCAACATGCTATTCACGGCTATTTAGCTTTAGTATAGGGTTGTTTCAGCAACAGCGTAAGGACTTTTTCACGATTCTTATGGTTTCGATTGGCCGTGTTTGCTGACTATATATTTAACGAGTTCCGAGACATATCCCTTTGCCCTGTCCGCCTCGGAAGGGTCTTTTGTCGGCATATTCTTTATAGTATCAAAAAGCGGTGAAGCTTTTTCGCCGAGCACATCAATCGCATTCAAGGCAAGAATCGAAACGTATGCTCCGCTCTTTTGCGGAGAGACAAGCTCTTTGAGAGCAGACAGTGCTGAATTCAAATTCTCTTTGCTGCCGAATTGTGCAAGAGCGTTTGCCGCAGTAATGCGAACCGTGGGTGAGTCATCTTTTAAAGCTTCTTGAAGCTCTTTGGCAGAATTATTGACGGCTTTTTTCCCTCGCATAAGCAGTCCCATCGCCGCCCAATAACGAACAGCACTGTCGCTGTCTTTCAAACCCTTTTTCAGTTCTTCTATTGTATCCGGCTTCATAAGAGAAGCTAAATCCGCCATCGCAAGAATCTTTTCGAGCGGGTATTGATCCTCATTATGGCCCATCTCATACATTGTCGTGCCCGCCGAACGTGCGTGCTGCTGGGCCTCGCTCAAAAAACCAACATCACGAATTTTTAATATATGTTCGTGCATAGCCTGACGCAGCTGCGCCAAAACCGCCTTATGTTCGGGTGACTCAACGAGATTTGTAACCTCGTCCGGGTCGGTCTGCAAATCATAAAGCCCCTCAGGCTGCTTGGGCTCCCAGAACCTCCTCTGCACGGTGTTTAGTTTTCCCTGGTCGTAAAGCTCCTTCCAGACGCGTGTCGTAGGGGTTTGAAACATATAATCGATGTGCTGGCCATAAATCAAATGGGGCATATAGTTTCTAATGTAAATATATCGCTTGTTGCGCACCGAACGAACCATATCATAGCGTTCATCCATTCGTCCGCGGAAACCGAAAAGATAAGGCTGCGGCTGGTCTTCGTACTTTCCCATTAGGCAATGGCCCTGCATCCACTTTGGCAGCTTTATGCCCGCAATACTCAAAAGTGTCGGCGCCAAATCAACAAATCCGACTAAACGGTCGGACTCAACACCCGGGCCGTATTCCTTCGGGGTAAGATGTCTGAACTTTTGCGGAATATATACTATCATCGCAACGTGCAGGCCGGAGTCATATGGCCAGCGTTTGCTTCGCGGCATACCTGAGCCGTGGTCGCCGTAAAAAAAGATTATCGTATTGTCCATCAAGCCGGCTTTTTCCAGTTCCCTCAGCCGGGCACCGACTTGTGCATCCATCTCCGTAACCTTGTCATAATATTGTGCCCAATCGTGACGCACTTCAGGTGTGTCCGGGTGATACGCGGGAACTGGCGCTTTGTTAGCGTCGTGTTTGAGACTGTGCGGACGAGAACGAATCTGGCTTTCATGGCTGACGGTGATATTGAAGATTGAGAAAAATGGTTGTCCTTCGGCCCTATTTTTCCAGTGAGCATTCTTCGAAGAATCGTCCCATACCCTGCCCGGTTTGGTCAGGTTATAATCCTCTTTGTCGTTATTTGTGCAGTAATAACCGGCCTCTCGCAGAAACTGAGGATACATGCGCATAAATTCAGGCATCGTCACTTCGCTCCGCATATGCTCGGAACCGGTGCTGGTCGGATATACTCCTGTAATTATGGTCGTCCGTGCAGGTGCACACACCGGCGCTGTTGACCATGCCGTTTTGTATCGCATGCTTTTGGCCGCAAATGAATCCAGATTGGGCGTAACTGCATACTTATCTCCATAACAGCCCAACTCAGGGCCTACATCCTCGCAGGTTACCCAGAGAATGTTAGGCCGCTCTTTTGACTCGTCTTGTCCGGCCCAGCACTGACTAAACTCTAGCAGTCCGCTACCTGCTAAGATAGAACCGGCTTGCAG